>JAFTDR010000090.1 GCA_017454105.1 Desulfovibrionaceae bacterium
AAGTAGCCATTAAGCCCATCCTGAGAGAGAGTTTATTCTGATTCTGGGAAATTTGGTTTTAAGCTTGGGAAATTGTATCGTATTAGCCCGCAGCCGGCGGTCACTCTGCTTGCTATAGAATTTCTAGAAAGGTGTAGTACTATGCTGTCTGAGATCACTCTAAATGATTGAGATATTACAGCCAATTGTGTGTTTTTTTACTTTTATAGCATGTTGTATTGTAATTTTAAGATTTTTTTTCTGTTTATTTAGTTTATCTTTTTTAGATAGCTATTGACTTAAATTATTTTGTATGTAGTTTTTTATCTTTTTATATTATATGTTTAGTTTTGTTGTTCTTATTTTACATATTTTTTTATCAGCTGATTCACGCAGTTCTCTGGGAACGCACACCTCTTGACAGCGAGCTTTTTTGACACGCACTCCACTGCTTTTTTGGGCAAGGGAGATGCGCGTGAGATCCAATGGTGAAGCGTTGGCCGTAGACTCTTTGAGCAGGAAGCCAACAGCACAATTGGGAGAATTGTGTGAGCAGGCAATGATTCTTCCCATGCCTACCAATTTTGGCCGATCTTCCTCGCCTGTCGGGGTACAGTCATCATGCGGCCGGGTATATGTGAGAAGCCTCGCCCAAGTCAAGGACCCACAGGTTGCACTCGCTTAGGCGAAATTCTGCTTTTTTGTTGCCAAGGTGCCGCAGCATTTTTTGTACTTCTTCCCGCTACCGCAATGGCGCGGGCGTTTCGATCAATACCGAAGAAGTCCTTTGATGGTTTACTGGATAGCATTTAAAAAGGAATCGCGATCCACGTCTATTGTTTTTAAAATTTCCAAGATTATATTTACCTTAAATTCCCGCCCGGCGAGTTAGCTACATGGAGGTGAGCTACAGTCCATCTGCTCTTCCAACTCAAAAAGAGCCTTTGTAGCTATACGAGTTCATTTAGCTACAATCCGCCGCTTAAGTTGGCAGAATGGCCTCTGGATCCATGTAGGTAACACGGAGGGGGGGAATTCAAGTTTACTTCTATCATCCCGTCACCGTGAAGAGGACAGGACGTATTTTTCTAAAATTTTCCAATGGAGTGGCGTCATGCGTGGCATAGAGTATCCATCTTGTGCTTTTGAAAAGCCTGAGGTGCAATATTTTTGTTGAATTGGGATACCCTTTCTTCCGAGAATCCACATTCTCGAAGAGCTTCGTCTAGCGTTCCACACTCCAAGCAGTCATCTATCCAAGCCTGAACAGCTTCCTTGATCATGTTACAAGCCTCATCAAACGTGTCGCCCTGGCTAGCAACATTAATTTCTGGACATATAGCTACCCATTTGCTCCGCATCTTTGCGGGATCAGGAGGCAGAAATTTAACCTCAAAATCCGCCATTCCAAGTACTACTCCCATATAAAACCTCCAATGACCCCTTTCTTGGTGCCGCCAGCAGCAATGAGCGCAACGCTCACATTTGATAACCAGAGAGATGCGTATTTTCGAATCTTCATCTCTCCACCCTACACGTGCTTTCAAGTTCCCGTATCCCGGCGCCCTGTACCGTACTGTTCCTCACGCGCGCGGTGTGCGGCAAATTGTCAAATTTTGCTCCTCGCGCAACCTTTCGGCCCTGTTGGCGGCTTTCGCCGATCCTTGCGCTCGGGTTGAGAGTAAGCGGTAGCGGAGTTTGACTAAAAAAAAACTCCATCCTGTGAGATTATGCCCCATTCAAACATGGGGCTTTTTTTGTTGCCCCCACAGGAGGCGAGAACAAGCTTTGATGCGATAGAAGGCGTTGAAAACAAAGTACATCGAGCAGTCCTCTTGGCACTTGCGCGATACGGGAGAGAGTTAGCCAGGAGATCTCAGCCAGCAACGTCTACGCAATTGCTCATCGGTACGTACCGCAAGGATACCTGCACGCGAGGAAAATCGGGTAGGGGGGCTTTCGACCGCCCCCTAGCAATGCATCGCCACACAACCTAACGTTGCGCAACGCGTAGCTGTCGCATACGGCGGTCCCTAATGAAGACGAGAGAGGTTCTCTACGCGCCCCTATGTACGATTTACTCGACCGCACGTTGATTTTCCGTAGAACGCTTAGAGTTGCATTCTGACATCGTCCACTTATGGGAAAATCTTTATGAGGCTGAGTATATCACATGCTGTTCGTATGCCGGACATCTCGTTTCTTCGTAAGCGGTCTCATGCTACTCCTACGTCTGTAATCCTATTTTCATAGGTGTGCGGCTGACCCCATAGCTACTCTCGCTACATCGGTATCGCCCATGGGGAGTATACCTCCTGTTGCGAGTTTCTAAGTCGACTCAGATTTCGGTTTCCTGTACTTTTGCACTCATATGTCCACGGGTACAGCGACCGAGGTTTCCTTCCTGACATTCGTTGCGACCCAATGGGCTCGCACAGCTCTCGCGGCTTACCAAGCCCTTTGGGTTACTGCCATGTGGCTGTCAGGATCTCCCTGGTCAAGAATACTGGCTTTCGGTAGAGCTCAAAAATCTTGAAAAGGTCCGTCTTATACTCAGCAGCAAAAGTTTGTGGTTGGCATCTACTTTTTCACCATGAAACTACGTCTTAGCGCATAGCAATCTGGTTGAGCAGCTTGAGAACGCCCTCATAATTTCTCGCAATGCCCACGCAGCTTCCTTCGATCATGGCATTGACCTGGCCGTGGTCGGTATCGCCTGCGTTCCGGAAATCGGTCCTTAAGCCGACAATGGGTTTACCTTTGGCATACGCATAGCCGATTTCCCACGCCGTCCCGTCATCCACCTGCGCGCCATCAAGAAGAGCCACCACAATGTCACAAGCGTCAATGGCGGCCCTGTCCCGGTCCATGATATGTCTGGGTGCATCGTTTCCCCATGTTTTGATTTCTTCGTCCGTAAAAAAATCGCCGGGCCATGCCACTTCATGGCCGGCAGAGGTCAGCTTTTCCGTAAATGACCGGTGCCAGAGGATTTCCGCTTCTGTGAAGAGGGGGCCAGCCTGGTAAACTTTCATGAATGCCTCCCAGCGCAATAAGGAAGGTTTCCGGCACTACGTGCAGGGGCCTGCGGTATCCAGATACCGTTGTGCCAGAACAAGTACCGTAAGACACAGTGAAAAGAAGAATATACAGTTGGATGCGATACGGTGAAACCTCGCACTTCCTTGTACTTTCTTCAAGGTTGGGAAGGAAAATTTCACCCGCTGCGAGTATACGCCGACGCCTGGAGATTTTCCAGGAAGTCAAAGGAACGTACCGTATTTTGTCGCTATACGAAGAAGTATTCTGCCACTCGCTAGAGCATCGCAACGCGGGAAACATCACTGTGCGCTGCGCGTACTGCTTGGGTAAAAAAAAGAGTTATCGTTCCAGAATCTGGAATGTTTGTGCTGTATACAATGTTTTGAGTTCAAAATTCTTCAGCGTGTGCGGACTTGCGCTCACGCTCTCAAGGAATGAACTCCTATTTTTGCCTGGTACGTAAGGGGGGGGATCTGCGCGGAATCTCGCGCTTCCTCCGTTTGCGCGGTCGCACTGCTTCTTCGCTCGCCAAGTACGTTACGTTCCTACGCAAGTGGCCTTTGCGTTACCCAAAGCTCAAACGAAATGCCGCTTAGCAGGTATACTCCAGACAGAAAAAAGTTTTACTTTTTAAGAGTATACCTTAGCGTGGTACATAGGCCAAAGATGAGACAGTGAAAAAATAGGGCTGCAATCCTGTTGAGTCCCTTCGACACTAAAAATGTCAATTTTTTCTCGACAGCAGTAGACATGGCACTCCTTTAATGGTCGGTACTTGGTCGTCCTCATTGGATGCTAGCAGACAGCCTTGAAAAAAAGTCGGTATCGTTTCGGAATTTGGAATGGTTGTGTTGTACAGTGTCTTGTGTTCGAAATGCTTCTAAGAGAGTACTGGAGGCCGCTATGCGCTCGAACTCTCAGTACCCGCGTGTATAGGAGGAAGCTGCCGCTTGGTCGTCCTCATTGGGGGGCCTAGCAGACAGCCTGGAAAAAAAGTCGGTATCGTTTCGGAATTTGGAATGGTTGTGTTGTACAGTGTCTTGTGTTCGAAATGCTTCTAAGAGTGTAAGGAGGCCGCTATTTACTCCAACTCTCAGTACCCGCGTGTACAAACAGCGATTTGGCTTAAGCGACTTATTGAGAAAGACGTAATCGTTCTTGACGATAACCTTAAATTCCCGCCCGGCGAGTTAGCTACATGGAGGTGAGCTACAGTCCATCTGCTCTTCCAACTCAAAAAGAGTCTTTGTAGCTAAACGAGTTCATTTAGCTACAATCCGTCACTTAAGTTGGCAGAATGGCCTCTGGAGCCATGTAGATAACACGGAGGGCGGGAATTCAAGATAACTTTTTTTCTTGCCTCTCCTGGGTTCTTGGGTCTCTTGATGGCTTGCTTTTGTGGTTACAAGACGAAGCGACTGTGCGGAATATTCCTGGGCTGACAAAAAGAGGGCGGGAAGAAATTTGCTCGATTGTCAACACAAGAATGCATTTAGCGAGAAACCTTGAGGACCTGGTGGATTCTTTTCCCGTGATGAAAGAACCGATAGGCCAGTGCGCTCTCGGTCTTCTGAGCGAATACTCGCGAAAAACCTGTACACGGCCCGCTGCAGTAAAAAAAATAGCTGCTTTTTTTGGACTTGACACGAAATCCGTTCAAATCTGTAACTATGCTTTCATTTCTAACAATTTTTCAAAAGTCCAATATTATTTCAATAGTTCTCTCAACATCGACGAATACGAGAATCAGCATCTTCTTGCGCTCGCCATGGGGATGAGTGCTAATGAGTGCGCGGAATATGTTTCGCGCTTAATCAATATGGGGATTATTGATTCCTCCAAGTGTCTCACCGATTCAATTCAGGATGTGTGGCGCTCAGGTGGAAGGCAGGACCTGGAGAAGATTTTTTGCTCTGAGCTTCCAGAAAGCCAAATTTCCTTTGCGCAATGCAATGTGGAGGCCAAAGTCAAAGAGCATGTCATGAAACTCTTGCGTCTTGAGGACGACGAACCAAAGCATATTTTCCTCTACGGTCCTCCAGGAACAGGGAAAACAACCTTTGTGAGCTGTCTTGCGAAGGAACTCGGTGTGAAGGTCTGGTCAGTGGTGAGCCAGAGCGACGACAACGAGCGCGATAGACGCTGTTCTTTGCTCGCCTGCGTTCAGATGGCCCAGAACAGCAAAGGGGCCTTTGTTCTCGTGGATGAGGCTGAAAAATTTCTGGATACAGGTGGCTTCGAATGGGGTGGCCTATCCCAGAGTTCCTCAAAAGCTTGGCTTACGCCCTTTCTTGAGAAAAAAGGCATACGGATCGTGTGGATTAGCAATTATGTCGCCCACATTGATCCGGCAGTGCGTCGGCGCTTCACATTCAGCATTTTCTTTCCGAGCCTGACAGCCAAGGACCGCCGTACACTCTGGCGCTTAACAGCCAGGCGGCTTAGCTGCTCGCGCAAGCTCACGGAGAAAACCATCGACAGGCTGACTGAAGAATACCCTGTGGAGGCAGCGGTTATTGAAAAAGCCCTTAGGCAGACACTCTCCGTAGCTGGGCCAAAGGATTTCGTCCCGACCATTGAGCGCATCCTGGAGGCTCATCTCACACTTGAAAATGACGGCATGAAAAGTCCAAAGAAAGCATACACGCCGAAAGACACCTTTACCCTGGCTGGCACAAGAACAGATGCGTCTCTCGACAGCCTGCTTGCTCGCTTGCGGAAACTTGACGCGAAGATGCGGCAGGGCACCCAAATTCAGGCCTGCCTCGCAACCCTTCTTTTTTATGGGCCCCCAGGAACCGGAAAGACAGAGCTTGCGCGCTCTCTAGCGAAGACGCTTGGTCGACCCTGTCAGGTTCACACAGCAAGTTCCTTAATTTCTTGCTATGTCGGGGAAACAGAACAGAATATTGCAAGAGCTTTTGCGGAAGCGGAGAGTGATGAGGCCGTTCTTGTTTTTGACGAAGCGGACAGCTTCTTAACAAGCAGAGAGGATGCTCAGCACAGCTGGGAGAGAACACAGACCAACGAGTTTTTAACTCAGCTTGAAAACTGCAGGACCTTTTGCATCTGCACAAGCAATTTCCGGGAGATTATTGACAGCGCGGCTATGCGGCGTTTCACCTTCAAAATCAAGTTTCATTACGCGGGACCGACACAAATTGCCGCCCTCTACAAAAGTATTCTCTCGCCGCTCGCAAAGGGGAATATACCAAACGACCTTCTCTACGAGTTACAGCAGGAGCAAATGCTCACACCCGGCGATTTTCGGGCAGTGTACGCCCAGTTTTGCCTGGAGGAAGGCCAAGTGCCACACGCTGATCTCGTGAAGGCTCTGAAACGCGAAGAGAAACTCAAGCTCGAAAAGAAGGAAAGAGGAATCGGTTTCGTCTAAGAGAGCGCAGGGCCTGTGCCCATTCAATGCGCCGCTACAGAGAACGACCGCACCCTGTGCGCGGGTGCGGCCGTTTTCGTGCTTCGCAATGTTTCGTTGCCTAGGCTGGATTCGTTTTTGATCGGCGCAAGTCATAGAATGGAGAGAGGGTTCAGGGGATGTGTCCGTATTGCCTCTTTTACCGTGACATGTGTCTTCAGCAGGAAAGAGTTCTTACAGGCCGAGCTATTCCGCGTGCATAGACAAACGCCACACATCGGGAAAAACGCTTTGACGCCGAACAGAGCGAACAAAAAGATGTGAATTCAAACGGACTACAGTTTTTCGTAATACGTACGAATCTTTCGTGCCATCATCACACGGCGCTGTCTCAAGAATTCCGCGTAATCCGCATACGTCATGTTCACGACTTCGTGCGGTATGCAGTTTGCGTCCAGATTAGCCCAGAACTCGGCTTCATCTGTGATTGTTCCAACAGTCTGTGTGCCACGGCATCCAGCGAGAGCCAGAGAGAAATACTCCTTCGGTTCTTTCTTCCCTACAGATGTATTCACGCTTGTATCTATATACGCATAGTTGGCCACTTGGTTATACAAGTTCTTGTCGTTATAACCGTTGTTTTGCAGATACTTTTTCGGGAAGATATGATGAACATCGCCCATGACCGTCACGAGATCAGAGACCTTGGAGCTGTTGGAGAGGAGGGATTTGTCAGACAGGAAGTTTTGCGCAGCAATATAGGTGTTGTAATACGGATTAGAAATAACCGTCGTTTCAAGAGACTGAATCAGTCTGACATTCCAGAATGCGTCAGACAGATACGCATCTTCTGTTTCTTTCAAGAATTGGATAAATCCTTTCGAAGCAATTTCTCTCAGATCATGCTCCATTCGAGTTTCAGGAGAACCTATATATCGGCTTGTAAGAGTTGAGAATACAAACCATCTCTGTACGTAATGTTTGATATCTGCCTTTGCTACCTCATCAGACTTCTGAAGAATGAGGAAAATCGTATAGCAGAAATCTAATGTCATTTTTGAGCGAAGTAGCTTTGAGGAAATAAAACCGGCTGAATGGATGGCAAAAACGAAGTTTCTAAAATTATACTCGCTCATGAAATTCATAACGCCAGTGCTGAGTTTTTCAAAACTGTCTGCCTCGATTTCCTCAGTATATGTGCGGGTTTCAAAATCACGACCTGACAGCAGGCTTACCAACTGACCAAGACGGCCTCTTTTGAACATGTGCATGAATGATACACGCAGCATATCGTTGTAGTCTGGATCGTAGATGTCGTCGTAATCATTTTGGAGCCAAGCCAATTTTGGCGCGTAGGCCGACTGCATGAACTTCTTATCTGTCGTTGACAGCTTGGTATAAAAAGCTGGATCAATGGCCAGATGACAGAAGTAATCGATAGCTTTTCTGAGCGTATTACCACCATGTTTATCATCCGCAGCAATCTTAGACATGGCGAAGTCAGACTCATTCAGGCGTTTACCTTGGGAGTTAATACGGACAAAGATCTCTGTGACTTCTGAGATATCGAGGGATGGATCCAGAACAATGGTACCAAGCTGGCAGGCCGTAATGGAAGTAAGTCTCTGCAGAGCGTCACCTACCACATTCGGATCAGCTTCAGGATTTGCTGCCATATACTTCGGCATAAAGGCCCAACTCTGGAAGCCAGAATGAACTTTTTTTATGGGCAGGAGTCGTGACGGCAAAGCGTTCTTCTCCAGGCTTTGCAAGTGGATTGAACGCTATGCTGATGCTCTTTTCCACGTATTTTTCGGTCAAAATCTTTACACCAATGATGGCCGCCATGATAGCCGTAACTCGTTGCTGACCATCGATAAGTATTTTTTTGCCAACAGCAGACGTGCCGTTCTTCAGCTTGACGTCAGGATTCTGCCAAATGATTAGATAACCAGTCGGATAGCCGTTAAATAACGAGTCAATCAAATCCCTAACCTGCGTAGCGTTCCATACGAACGGACGCTGAATCTCTGGAATAGCAATATCTCCTGCTTCAATAAATCCCAGCAGTGATTTCACTGAATACTGTGATACAGAATACTTATCTGCGTAGCCCATGAATTCAACCTTCCTTGTACATCGATCACGAAAAATCTACAGTTATGGGAGTATAGCGGGGTGCACCTTGCATCCTACCTCGTTGTACCTCACCTACAGTGGCATAGCTGGAGGGGCTGCGAAGCCTGCATAGTATTACAATTTGAGAAGTTGTTTGCAATGAGTACCCACCCCGCACTGTGAGAGTATCTGGCCTCTCTTGCAATCAACATGCAGAATCGTAATACTGTTGACCCGTGAGCGGATACCTTTTACCAAATCAATAAGTGGGTTAGAAGTATATGCATCAGTTTAAAGAAATATATATAAAACAGGAGTACTTAGTAAAAGTAAAGGTGCGACACGAGGGCTATACCTCATGTGGATGTAACAGCCACTTAATTGGATGAGCCGTTCAATTAAAAACTACCTGGGCAGGTCAGATCGTAAGGTTGGGCCTGAAGCCCCATGTGTGACAACATAAGGAGTGTGTTGAGTGAGCGGGTAGGCCGTGCAATTCAGCCTCGAAA
>JAFTDR010000091.1 GCA_017454105.1 Desulfovibrionaceae bacterium
ACCAACGTACATGCTGCCACCGCTGTTGATTGTCGTGCTAGTCGCAGTTCCACCCCATACGACTTTCATGTAGCCACCGGTATTGATAGTCGTGGATGTGGCTGTTCCAGAACCAACGTACATGCTGCCACCACTATTCACCGTTGTGCGAAAGGCACTGCCGCCATACCCCAAGAAGTCGTTGCCGACAGCCATGTAACCGCCACTGTTGACTGTCGTGTTGGAAGCAACACCATCTGCAATGTCGAAAAATGAACTGCCGCCAGAAAGTGTTGTTTTTATAGCTTTGCCGCCAGAAGAGAGAGACATTCTACCGCCAGCACTTACTGTTGTACTGGTCGCAACGCCTTGGACGGATTGGCTTCCACCGCTATTCACCGCTGTACGAACGGCACTCCCACCAAAGAGAACAGACTGTACACCATTTACGATCGTCTTGCTGGCCTTGCCGCCTTTAAGAATGATTTGCTCATCTCCAGATGCCACTGTCTGACCTTTGACCACCTTGCCAGACGAAACGTATTTTGTTGACATAGTCTTTTTCTCCTACTGAATGCAGCGATTGAGAAAGATTAAGAGTGAAAGATATCGTTTTATGTACACACTCTGCCATACGTTTTCACGTTGTACAAGTAGACAGGACTTGAGCCTGGCTAGCAAAAACTGTACACACGCTCCATATGCCCTGTGATGCTGAACCATAAGAGTGAGCGTTGCATTTCGAGGGCATCAAAGCCATCTCACTGGGTGAGCAAATCTGAGTACCCTTAAGGGAACGCTACCCAAACCAGAATACAAGGTCATCAATTCGCACACAAAAATAAAGCAGGGAGGACGTCACATGGACGTACCTCCCTGCGTATTGTCTTTTACACTTCACCAAGTCGTTTGAAATTAGCGTAAAACCCTGAAAGGATCTGACCTCATCGTAGCCTGTAGGTCTCAGCAAGATCTTCCGTGCTTGCTGATGTCTCCCAATCCCCTTCTGTCTGCATTCTTTCTGGTACACTCATTCCACCTGTACTGGCAACTTCCCGCAGAAATCTTCAGCCATCATAGCAAGGCGATGTATGGTATCGTTCCAGGTTACCGTAAAGATTCTACCGTCTCAATCGTCAGACCTGTAGCGGAAGCGACTTTATCTGAAGGCATGTTCATTGAAAGCAGGTTCTTTGCGATAGAACGCTTACTCTCTTCAGCTTCTTGTTCTGCTTGTTTTACCCTTTGTTCAGCCTGCTTAGCTTTCTGTTCAGCCTGTTCAAGTTTTTGTTCAGACTGCTTAACTTTTTGTTCAGCCTGTTCAACTTTGCGTTCAGACTGCTTAACTTTCTGCTCTGCCTGCTCAAGTTTGATTTCCCAGTAATCCTGTTCTGCAATCCTATCCATACGTGCTTTCTCTAGCTGGTCATACGCAGTTACAAGATTCGGATTGCTCATGAAGAGCGGCTCGGCTTCTAATGCTTCACGTATAGCAGGATTGTTCATTGCCATTTCCTCCAATTCTTCCTCGCTCGTTTTGGAAGAAAAGTATGCAAGCCAATACGATATACTCGGCATCGATAAGATTTCCCCCTTATCCAAGGCTTTGCATAAACAAGCCCAAAGCGATGGAAGTAAATCTTTGTGTCAGGGGATTTGAGTGAATTCCAAAACTTGCCAAACCGGCATTCCATCGTGTTCCTTTTCACGAAGTCGAAATGCTAATTGGCTATTATTTCCCTCTTCCTCAACGTCATCAAAGAATGCCTGAACTTCAAGCTCGCCTTTCGCATTTCTTCGTATAGTCTTAATTTGCACTTCAGGTCGTATCCCCTCATCGCCGACCCCCATCTGAAGATTGCCGTTTATGTACGGCCATGTGTAGACGTGGTCTGTAAATTTAGACATATCAAGGGTATAGCCAAAGATATCACGTAAGACATTGCGGACCCCAGCCATGCTGATGAACGCCTTCCCTTCACTTTCTATGCAGCCCAGCTCTCTATTTCTATTGTAGATATAAAAGACCGCAAAATCTATCATCTGCCTTTCCGAAAGTCTCGCGCCTGTTGTATCTGCCTCAATGACAACAAGTGTATTGTAGTAGTCATCAAGCAACTTCTGAAGACGCTTTCTGTCGCTTACGCTCATTCTTGTCTCAGATTCCCCGCGCTCTCTCTTTTTTGCAGGACGACCCATTGTACGGAGTTCATCACAGCGTTCAAGCACGGCTTTTGTGAAGGAAGAAGCAGGAGTCTCGCCTTGAGAAAGAAAATAGGTGACACGCGCCTCGCGACCTCTTTTTATCCAATATCTTTGCTCAGAGAGAAGTTCCTTCTTAGCACTTGGAGAAAGAGCTTTCGTCACTTCTTTCCACACTGCATTGAGCTTTCTGTCCGCTGCTTTAAGATCGTCATGGTCATTCAAAAAACTCGAGTACTCCTCGTCTGTATTGCTAGGGATGAAACGCGTATACTTCCCATCAACGCTCACTCCATTCCCGCAATACTCACTAAGTGAGCCCTCATTCCTCACTGTAATACTATCGAAATCCATACTGAGTCGTAAGAATCCATTCCCGTCATCATGTTTACATATATACTTGTCTAGGTCATGCCGACTGCAATAGCTTTTATACTCACAGGTGGCATAATTTTTTGTATTAACCAGATTTATCTCAATGCGGAAGCCGTGACCACTCGCTTCCCTCACTGAAAGTCCTCCTTCCACCACGCGATTAGCGTACTTGTACCATCCCCCAGAATCGGCAAAAGCAAGCGTAGGCAAAAAAGCCATCATGCAAAGAACGCAACATATCTGTTTCATGAAGAACTCCACGGAAAAGTGTTCTGATTGTTTTCGATCTGAATGCGGAAGAATAGTACTGGCATTTCTAAGTCCTCATACCTCCTCTCCCTCAAACCTATGAAACATTTTTATTGGTCAACTTAGGTTGACTGCGTTCTCTCTGCCAGCTTAGTTTTTTGTGGAAAGCAAACAGCAAGGAATCCGAAGAGACGGCTTTTTGCATCTTGGGTTTGCAGCATCTCAAATGCAGCCTGAGAGAAGAAAAGATACGGCCATTGAATGATTTCTCAACGCAACGACTATGAGCCATCGACCAACGTCGAAAATATCTGGAAAATCTTTCTGACGGTGAGCATAGCTGACTCATCTCTTCAGTCTTGCGAACTTTTTCCCACTTGGGAAGCTCAATGAAGTACATTTCAAGCAGACCTGTCAGTATGTGATTGGGATGCCGCTTGTTGAGGATACCGAAAGCATTATAGTAGTCGGTCGTGTCGGTATCGTCAAAGATTGAATGAGCCAGAATGTTGATACAGACAGTCCGCTTGAGATTTTTGTAATCCCCTCCCTTTGGTATCTGAAGGGTAAAGAGACGAGCCCAGTACAGAAGTGATCTGGCCTCCATTGGGTAGAAATATGTCAATTGGAACTCGATTTCAATGATAGTTCCGTCTGAACACATACCCAAGACATCAACACGGGATTCCTTTGACCGACAATCCGTGGGGTCAAGTTCCCTGTCCTTGAAGGTAAAATCTGTGATGAGCGGCATTCCTTCCTTCTCAAAGACAGAGTTGATCAATGAGATCGTAAGGTGCTTTCTGTCTTCGTGAAAGAAGATAAACTTGACGAGGACATCATTGAGGTGATTGAGACGAGGTTTGGTTTCCATAAGAGAACGTGGTGTATCCTGGCATAGTTTTTGCTAAAATAACGCCTTTCGCATCCGTTTTGATCATCAGAATCGTGCAGATTGTCGTGCCAGTACGTAGATCGTGATGGTGAGTTAGGTATCTAAAGGCTTATGTTTCTTCGTTTCTCGGTATCATGTATCCTAGAGGAATCACTGGTCAGCACAGATCTCAAGACTGATGTGCCTCGCATCACACAGGCACACAAACCGTTTGAGGGATAGGAAAGACCATGCTTCCGATATATCTGCGTTACAGACAAGAAATAATGCTGCTTCGGGGATGGTTGTAACGCCAATGCCTTACCCCAAGGAGATTAGGGCTGAGAATTGACTTGCAAAGCAGTACGGACGTCAGTACCAGAGAGACCAGTAGCTTTTGCAATCTTATCTGTATCCATCCCCATAGATGCAAGAGTTTTCGCTATGGACATACGTGCATCCTTTTCGCCGTTGTTATACGCATTGGTTTCAAAGTCTTTTTTCCATTGTGCTTCTAAGTCCCTTTTCCACTGCGTATGGTACGCCCGTTCTTCCTCGTCGGCATATTGATATGACATCTGACTCAACTCCTCTAGCGTAGCAACGTCTGGGATTTCCTTTTGATCGAACTCATAGCGTGGCATAGCAACGAGTTTGCACCACTGCAACAGGATACGCTTGATTTCTTCGTAATGCTCACCTTTGAAGTGTTCACAGGCTTCCTGCAATATCGGTTGAAGCTCATCCCAATCGCGAGCCCGCTCCATGAGATCTTTCTCAACGTCTTCATAGAATGTACACTGTGCTTCAGGATCTGCTTTTGCCGGCAAAGAGCCACTTTTTATCCACTTATACCCCAGTTTGTGAAGATAAACCTTGACAGCAGACAAGGAGACAGATGCAGAGATTTTCTCTTGAATCATGCTTTGAATTTGCTTGACGATGCGGTAATCGTGCGATTCGAGATTCTCGATGATTTCATCTTGTTTCGATGAACAAGCACTTTTTCTACCGCTTCCGGGTTTGCGAGTGAAAATTGCCTTAATTTGCCCATTTTCGAAGAAGGCTTTCTTTTTGCGGGCGGTTGCTGAACAAAAGCCTGCCAAGGTGGCTGCACGGGGCACGGAATGCCCAAGTAAAAAGAGGATAATGAGGAGCAGACTCCTCAACATTGTCATGGAGATAAAGCCGTGAAGGACCTTATCGTGGAAAAAAGTCAGGACTTCCTTGATCTGCATGGCCGCTATCATATCCTGCTCTGCTAAATATTTGCGTCCTTTCTTAGTATTTTTAGCTGACTTGGCCATGCCAGTGCCCTCCCTTATTTTTGGTAGAGAAAATCTACGAATGCGTATTTAAGAGAGGAAAAAGAGTCAAGAGAAAAAAGTGCAATTTTTTTTCTGGCCGGAGTATATATGCGGCAAGAATGGCCTCTGCCCTTGTCAAGGTATCACATAGTCTTGAAAGTTCAAGTGCCCGCAGATTTCTTGTCGTCCCCGATGATTTCATGGTTGATCCGCATTATCCCGATCGACGTTGGCTTCTTACGTTTCCGGCGACCAATTGAGACGTCCCGACCTGATGCTGGATATGTGGTCTTTGAAAATTCCTTCAAACCGTTATTATGATGCTCTTCCCGGAGCAGGCAGGGTTTAGGAGAAGAGGGCATTTCTTCTCAACGGAGTTCATGTAAAATCGTTCTGCAAGTGAGTAGGAAATTTCTTGTGAACAAAAACTCCTTTTTTTACCCGAGAGATGGCAGATAAAATCTCTCGTGCGCGCGCCGTTTAGGCGAGCTGCATCCAGTTCGGTGCAAGCGAAGATGCAGCACGCCCGGCGAGCAGGCTGTACAGAGCCTTTTGTGTGCGCCCGTCTTTTTTGGGGAACTGCTTTCTGCTAGCACCAGTTTTGGTGCGGATGCATCACCGAAAGATTGCTGTAGAGCAAACTTTCGAAGAGGAGAAGAGAGAGCTTCGGAGCCGGATCGCCTCAGCTGGGTGAGAAAGAGGGTGTTGCCTTACGGATCGACTCGAGAACGAGCTGATTCTCCGGGCTCAGTTCCTCTCCCTCCCCGGTTGTGACCACCTCGCCAAAGAACTGCGCCCGCAGCATCCGTCTGCGCCGGTTCAGGACGTTCCAGTGTTCTTCGTCATAGGTATTGGAGAAGATTATGCAGTGGAGTACAATTTTCGGGATTTCACCCTCATTGTGGTTCCGGAGCAATTTTTCCCAGTAGCTGCCCATTCTGTCCACCCGCCCGATCTGCTGTTCCACCACGCCGGGATTCCACTCCGGATGCAGGAGGAGGACATGCCTGCAGGCTTCGTGCAGGTTGAGTCCTTCCCGACCGACCAGTGACTGGGCGACGAGGACGCGCAGACGACTGTCTTTACGGTTGAAGGCCAGCTGCGCTGTGCGACGACCATGGTGGGCAGTATCTCCATATATGAGTCGCGCAAAGGTTGCCCGGGGAGTGGAAAATTCCTGCTCCAGTCTGTTTTTCAGAAGCCTTGTCAGCGTTTCAAGTCCGGCCAGATTCTCTTCGCCTTCCTCTTTATAGTCCGCCTCGCCCTTGTCACTGCTTGTGCAGAGCTGGTTGAAGAGAGCCCCGGTAGCCTCGAGGATGTCGGCATCCTTCATTGGTGCCAGGATTTTCTCTCCCAGGATTTCCTCCAGACCTCGTGCGATATGAAAAAAGGGCCCGTTTTCATCGTGCTGCGATGAAGAATCGAGGAGAGCATCCAAAAGAGCGTTCAAGAAACTCTTCTCTTCCAGACGCTGCCTGCGATCAAGGCAGTCTTTCACCTGTTTTCTGAAGGTTGCAAGCTGCCGTCGATAGCGGCCGTATTGTTTCTTCAGTTGCCGATCAATGTCGTCGGGGGAACATGCCATCTTTTCTCCTGCGAGTACTGTCTCCAGGGCATCCCGAAGCTGTTCCGGTACTGTTTCCAGGGGAATGAAGCTTTTACTCCTCAGGGATTGGAGAATATGCCGTGCGTTAAGCATCTCGGTGAGTGCTGTCAGCGGTTTCAGATACGTTCCAAAGACCAGAACCTTTTCATTGGACCCTGTAATTGTTTCGATACATTCCACTGCTTTACAAATGGCCGGGTGTTCGTAGAGTACCGTGTCGGACGTTTCATCGCCCAGACTCTCTCTAATTACATCTTTCCAGGCCTGCACATGTGCCAGACGCCAATCTGTGGCAGCCCCATTTGTATCCGCCTTCATGTCTTTCAGAATCTCTTGCCGTTTCTTCTTCTCTTCATTACTGTTCGTTTGCAGGCCAAACGTATCGATGAGAGTCGCAATGCCGTAGCCACTGCCGACAGTAAAGCGGAGATTTTTTGCTTCCCTGTCTTCCTTGTAGTCTGCAGTCAGTGAAAGAGCTTCACAGGCACAGATGACTTTTTGCCACCGGGGGGACAGAGTTTCGAATCTGACGATTTCTTCAACCTGGGTGATGTAACTGTAGACATCCCTGGTGTCTGCGAGTTGTCTGAAGTTCTGTACCACCTCCTCTTCAGCCTTGGTGCGTCGTACAATCCAAGGACTGAAAAAGGTCTGAAATTTTTTGGCATGGTCTATGAAGCTGGCAACTCTGTCGGGGGCCACCTTCCAGACGCCACCCTGCAGGTTCCAGACGGCCTCTACATAGGCCTCGGCAATTTTCGCAGCCTGTTCGCCTGTTTCTTCTCCAGCACCGATACGCTCAAGGATCGAGGTCCATTGGCTGGTATCAAGCTCGATGGGAGTAGCCGTCAGGCCGAGAGCCCGGGAATCTTTGCTGCGCATCAGCATGGTCTCCAGGCAGCGCTCGAGATTTCCCTCTGCCCCTCTATTTTTGTGCGCCTCGTCAATAATTACAAGATCGAAGCCGCCCAGGCAGAGGCCGACACATTGGAGAAGGGGCTCCCGGTAGGGTTTGTTTGTCTGGTACTGTTCCGGATCGAAGAGATCCCTTTGCCACGCCACATTCTTGATGATGCTCATAAGCCGCGCTTGTGCGGTTTTGTCCCTCTTGTTTCCAATGTATCTTTTTGCAATATTTTCATAGCGTTCCCGTGCTTCCGGCTTGGGTGCGTTATCATAGACCTTCTGAAAAAGAGTCTTGTAGCCATTTGGTAGTCTTTCCCCGTTTTCCTTGCGCCACATACCGAGAATTGCCGGAAGCAGTGTATAACGCCAGGCCCTCGCAGTTTTTTCATATCTCCAAAATGTAAATGTATGGGAGACGAGGAGTATTTTCCTGTTCGGCCATTCTTCAAGTCCCTGATAAAAATCATCAAGACTGCGTATTATTTTCGGTGAATCGAGTCCAAGACCACGAACACCGAATTCATCCTGCCACTGGGCACCAAGGCCTGTCGGCACAATGATGGCGACCCTGCCCCCGCATTCCGAGACGGCTTGGGCCACAGCAACGGCGATACGCGTTTTGCCCATCCCGACTTCATCGCAGAGCAGCACGCCATGTTTGGTGAGTCTTTTTGCGATGGCCAGGAGACCGCGCCTTTGTCCTTCCGAGAGTTTCGAGCCGCGCCTGCAGTATTCCTGAATGTGTACTGCAACATCATCCCAGGATTTCATGTCATTCTCCTTTTTCCAGGAAGGAAAGCTTTTCGTCAAGTTCCAGACTCGTCATAATTCTGTCCAAAGTCTCTTTGTAGGCCTTGGCATATTTGCTGCGCCCATCCAGGGCAAATTCCGGTCTGAACTCTTTTGTCATGAGCATGGAGAGTGGATTGACGGAAAAATCCTTTCGGAGCTGAATCATCTCGGGCAGTTCTTTCATGGCCACAAGCGTCTGTTCCAGCGTGTTGCACCATCGAAGCCAGCCGGTTTCCGTCAGCGTTAACTGACGTCTCCCTATCGCTTCGACAAGTCGCATGACAGGGCGGATCGAGCCGTACTCGGAGGGATGCCCGCCTTGCCGTTCCTTCGTGGTGGGAGTTTCCGATTTGTCACCGTTATCCGGCCCGTCACCCGTATGTTGTTTTTCATCCTCTTCTGGCACAAAGGGAAAATCTTTAAGCCTGCTCAAAGCCTCGGCAACACTTGCGGGAGCAGGGAAGTCGCTGCCGAGATTGCCATACTCGTCCATAACCGGAATGACTTCCTGAAAGGCCGTGTCATCTTCCTGCCAGCAGAGCGTCACTTTGGATGGTCGGTCGTACGGCCAGACAAAGGCTTGATTGTTCTCTTTGCAGGCTGCACCGGTCGGATCAAGCGGATAGCAGGGTACTCTGGGGGTATCATCGGATGGTGCAAAACAGAGCTGGCCCGGTTTCCAGAGAAGCAGGGAAACGGGAGGGACGGGACACGGTTCATGCATTTGAAATGCTTCGCCCGGCGACAGCAGGAGGTCATCGGGCTCCTCGTCAGGCCAGCCAATGGGCAGATACTGCAAAATGCAGCGGTCGTCACCACGAATTTGGCACCTGAGGACTGGTTCAAACACAACGCCGGTTTCCAGATTTCCTGCAGCTGAGGCCTTTTCCAGAAAGCCATGGTGCGTGAGATTGCCGGATCCCAGGTAAACCCAGGGATAGGTGAGACTCCTATTTTCCTCACCTTCATAGGCGGAAAAGAGGAATTTGGCATGCAGAAAACGGTCACGCTCCAAAGGATCGGCGGCCGGCCAGATATGCCAGCCATTCTGTTTGATGGCTTCCTTTGAGGACGCAATCCCCTGGCAGGCATTTCTGTTCACAAAGAGATCCACCCAGGCATTGCGCAGCAAAAAACTGGATTCATGGAGTATTTCAACAATGCGTTCAAGAACCTCCGGAACCCTGTCGCCGGTGTTGCTTTCAAAGAACCCCGAACCCATTCCCAGATAGTTCCGACGATGTGGGGTGATATGGGCAGACAACTGGTTCAGGAACGAGGCATTCCGATTGTCCATAAAACGGGGTGTAATCCGGTCTTTTCCCCTGATCTGATCAAGGACGGCGCGGAACTGTTGCCAACGAACGGCATTTTCGGACTGTCTGCCTGCAATGGCAAGAAGAGGCGTCAAGTCGTGAAGTTTGCAGAGGTACTGCATAAATTTCCAGGCTGCCTGAACATCGGTCGTTGTTTCTGTATCGTCACCTTTGACAGTGCCGCGGGGCGACAAGGTTGCCTCCGTACTCCACATGAGATCCAGGTTTCTGCGAACGGTCTGCTCTGTCCAGTTGCCCGTACAGACCAGAAGTCGCGTACACCAGCGGGCGTCGCAGGAGAGATCCCGAAAGACGAGCAGGGCCACTTTGGCGTGCAGTATCTTGAAGGGCCTTTCCAGCTCGCGAGGATAGAGACGCAGCCAGCCTTTTTCCGGGCAGCTCCTGAAGGAGCTGCCCCTGTCGATCATGAAGGCAAGCACCTGAGAACCCTGGTAGAGCCCTTGATCGGCAAAGTGTCTGACCATGTTTTCGGCGCAGGATTCCTGAGCATCATAGCCGCAGACAAGGCCGAAGTAGCCGGTGTACCCTTCCGGCGGATCAAAATAGTCGAGAAGCGAGAGTGTAGACATCTTTCCTCACCCGAGCGTTGGTTCAAGGTCACGTTGCAGTTCATAGAGATTGGGAAGGCGGTAGGAAATGTACGGGAGATTTGCGAAGGGGGAATCCTTCTCCTCCGCATTGTAACTTTCCTCTTCTTCATCGATCATTTCGTCTGTCTCTTCCTCATCCTGCGGATTATCGGAAGCAATACCCGCCCGGAAGGACGGGCCTGGACAGATAACGGTATCAGCAAGTGTCAGAACATTCTGTTCTCTTGTAAGCAGATAGGCGATGACTGCAATACTGTCCTCTTGCAGGCAGTTCATGCAGAATTCCTGCGCACTGTCATCCGTGGGCTTGTTGTCGAGGAACTGTTGGCAGGCCTGGCGTAGTATCGGGATATTGTCGGTCGGTGCTTCCTGAAGCCGTATTGCTTTCTTTCCGGACCGGTCCACTTGAGATTCAATGTCCGTGAGAACAGCAAGTGCGGCATCGCGCGCTTCAAAAAAAAGTGCGCCTTCGCGGATCTGATGCCAGTGTTCTGGTGTGATTTGCGGTGGCGGGCTTTCCCATCCGACATTCTGTGCGGAGATTGTCCGCAGCCAGGCTAAAGCAGCCGTTCTTTTGGGATCCTTGCAGAGGAGTTGCAGCAGGAGAGTGCAGGCCCTGGGATCTGGAGGAAGAAGTGGATTAAGCCAGGCTTTGGCGGGGGTGCTGTTAAAATCTTTTTCATCGGTTACCCAGGTATAAAAATAGTTCTCCAGGGAGTCGTAGGAATAGTTCTCCAGGGAGTCGTAGGAACCAGCACAGGACGCTTCGAGCAGATTCATGCCTTTTTCTGAAATTTCGAAGCCGGAAAAGCGGCCGGCATCGGGATTGACAAGACCCAGCTTGGAAAGGGGGTCCACCACTCCCGAGCGCATCGGTTGGGTCACATAGAAACTGCTCCGTCTGGCCACTGCAAAGGGGCAGAATTTTTTGCCGATCAGTTTCTGTTTTCCCTTGATGCGCCAGGAGTGTTCCTCCCAGGGGAGATAATCTCCATTCGGGGGGTGATGCAGAAGCCCAGAAAGGCAGGCCATGGCCTCGATGGCATTGGCCAGCACAATTTTCCGGATAGTGACGCCTTTCAATTTCAACCTGGAGGCAATCCTTAGCCCCATCAGCGGCCAGAGAAGCTGTTTGAGATAGCGGAGCTGACCCAGACCTGGAACGGCGTCTTCATTATACTTGCGGATTGTTCTTCCTAGCCCAAGCGTTCTCGTTCTGCGCCTGGAAACGATATAATCTGTAGCCATTACGCCCCATTGTACCATCGTATCAACCTCTACTCCCTTATGCAGCATTGGATTATGTCAGTTATCAATAATTATGTGATTTCCTTGTATGCGCTCACGGGACAACGGTACTTTGCGGTTTTCAGAGCGAAGACTTGTAGATTGAGACCATAAGCCCGCATTCAACCGTCGGAGAAAAATCCTAGTACCCCCTGAAAGGTGCATTCTACCGTAGGGGTGTGAGCGGATACAAATTTCCTTTATAGGATTTTAGTTTTTTATATAAACCTTAATTTCCCGGGGTCGTAATTAGCTACAAATTTTGGGCACGACTATAGAATCACCAATTTTTCATTTTTTAAAAATTAGAAAAAATGGCGTTCCATTTTAA
>JAFTDR010000092.1 GCA_017454105.1 Desulfovibrionaceae bacterium
GAGGTTTTCGGCGTCCTCCCGTTTGCACGGATTAACCGTATCGCCGCGCGCGGCGTATCCAATGGGTCTTGTCTCGCCTTCGAAAGTCGTTTCATTTTCCGCATCCAGGGGGGAGCCAGCACTGCCTATCGTCCGAAGAACTAGTACAGCTTCCCCAAAGTTCGTGTGTATCTCAGAAACATCTTGGCAACGTAGGAGTTCCGGCACCATCAGATCTTTTTTTATTGTTGTGTGGGCAGAAGGAACTGTAAAAAGGTATCGTGATATTTTTGTCGAAACTGGTAGACAGTTTCGACATCAGAAATGAAAGTCATTTTTAATAAGCTCTGGCTTTGTGTCTGCCCTCAAAATCCTCGGGTAACCTTAAGCTTCTTTCGGCAGATAGCATTACTCTTCCAGGTATACTGTCGTACTGGTTCGGAATTGGCAGAATGCCATGCCCCCAGCTCAGACGGTGGAAAAATCTATTTGCCGGGGTATCTTACCCGTTCTCAAGGAGAGTTCTGTGGGTAGATTTCTGCGGGAAAATGCTCAACTTACGATTTTACAGGTCCTAATCGCGCAACAGTTCATGCGTTGTGCGCTCATACCAATCGTTTCCGCGAGAAGGCCGGCAGCTTGTATGTGGACTGCCCCACGTTCTTATGGGTCGTACTTCCCAAGAGCCAATCGGCTTTGCAGCACGAGTAGGCCATTCAGACGTTCAGCACAGAGTGTCTTGACATGTAAACGATCGTTCGGTAAGTAATTGGCCTAGGAGGTGCTATGCACAACACATCGAAAAAACAGGAAATTTTGCTTCGTGCCGCCTATCTTTTCGCCGTATCCGCTAACGGGTCAACAGTACTATGCGGCTTTGTACATCTTCCAATAGAGTCATTGTCAAATAACCCGAATTCTTCCGCTGGGGAGATAGCTAGAGAATCGGCTGAAAGACGCACTTCTCTGTCACCCGGGAGGGATACCCAAAACCAGTTCTTACCCGACACCTATCCTCATTAAATACGCAGTCCAATGGGTGGTGTAATTTATTCTCAATTCGCCAATGCATAATTTTAGCATACACAAATAGAGCAGGGTCTAAAAAATTTATTACAAAGTACGATGTATCTTCAGTTACCTCTTCATCTCACTTAGGATAAGTAATTACCATTCCGTAAGACTTCACTCCTGCTCACTCTTTCACTGACTTATCTACGCGATCACTGACATAAAATGTCTATTCTGTATAATACCCAATTCAGTAGAAGCTCTTGAAAAAATTTTTAAACCACCATGTTTATCAAAACATTCTCTTATATTATTTACTCAAGTTAGTTGATTGCTTTTTACTTTAAACAGATAATACAAATCATGATTATTTATATCATTTGCCAAGTCTTTTGACATCCCATTGCATCAATAGATATAAGGTAGATGTAGCTTAGATCTATTTTATCTACAACGTTTGGATTTTAACTTATTTCATTTTTTTATTTGTTACTAATGATTCAGCTAAAACTTCGTTTGTTTGGACATCAGTTATACTTTTAACATCCCTCGCTGGCTCCTCATTTACTCGGGATCTTGTTGCTTTCATCAGTTTCCCATCCTGCGCACAGACACGAACAGGTGGCTGATATTGGTTCTGTATTAAAGCATTTAGATCTCTATTAGCTTTTTCAATCTAATTTCTAGAGAAATCTTCAAATTATTCTGAATCTTTCTCACAATTATTTTTAGAATCGCATACATATGTTATCTAATTGACTCGTGCCATCTCTTTCTTACTTCTGCAAGTTCTTGATTATTTGTAGAATTTAAACTCTTCTAAACGTATCATATGAAGGGTAATCACTTTTTATTTCAAGCAGAGCAGAGATTATTCTCCATAAATCCCTCCCATGGTTAAACATACTTTTTACAAAGTCGTATCCGCTCACTCTCCAACGAAAAATGCAGATTTCCTCCCTTCACCATTTTTTGTGCCGGTGTTTTTTTGACCTCATGCCGGATGCCGTCACTAAACACATCTGGGACTCAGTTGAGACCAGGCGTACTATACCCAAGATACCGACAACATTTCCAATGGCTGGCACGCAAAGTTTTCCTCGAAGAAGCAGTAGCAGAGAGAGGTTGGATCGCCAAAAGCGAATTCAGTCTCTCATGTTTTACGTATCCGCTCACGGGTGTGCGGTCGTATACATCTTGCTACCGACTCTTCAAGTATCTCTCCATCGGAAGAATGCATCTTTGACAAAGAGACGCATTGAACTGTAATCCCGTGAAGCGAGACCAGCATAGTTCCGCTGACCTGTGTATCAGTGTACACTCATAGACAGTACCAGAACGCAGTGCTGTACAAAAAGATTTGTCAAGACTCTTGACAAGAATTTTCACGGCTTGCGCAGTCAGATTGATGCAATCGTAACTCGCAACAAATGCCAATCAATGGAAGACGCCATCTGCTTTACACAAGAAGTTGCTGTAATCCTAAAACAGTGGAAACCAAAGCAGACAAAAGAAACAGCAGTAGTCAGCGCAAAGTGGGATAGGGAAAGAAGTCCCGACTTCAGGATCGAGGAAAGCATCTCCAGGCATGGATGCGAAACACGTATGCGCTGCGGGTCACGCTTCACGTCGCAGTTCTTCAAATTGAATTACTGTCGGTGGGACAGCCCGAAGGATGCAATACACTACACACAACTGTATTTTTTGGCAGCATATTTGCTAAATATGCTTACATTATGCCAAGGTCATCAAAAGTGGCTTAAAGCTCTAGTGTCTCCCGTCAATTGACACTCCCCACCCTCCGTGCCTAGAGGCCGCAGACGCTTGTCAGGCGGCCTCTAAGCACACTACCGGTTTACGCCCTCAGCCGTATCTTTGAGCGGGATTCTCGTCAGCGATTCGAGCATCTGAAGCTCTTCACAAAAAGCTAGTGTGGCTAAAAGGTTGACAGCTAAGGGCCTGCTTCTCATCATCAAAGCACCAAAGAGCAGGAAGCCGCATCCTGCAATGCGAAGCAAGCCAGTCCCCGCTGGCCGCAGCGAAGAAATTCGCCCCTCGTCTTTGCGCAAAGTAGCCAGCTTGTGACAAGCAGAACAGCCTTTCTAGTGTTCTCACCTGCTGACCTACACTGTGCCAGGGCGTTGCGCGCATTGACGAGGAAGAAATCTGGATTTTCCAGCGGTGGTAGGGAGGGGCGAAAAGGAATTTTTTTAGCTGGCCCAGAGGGGGGGAATTACGGTAAATGTCATTGATGGGAGACGATCGCTTTATGCTTAAGTCTGAAAAAAAGCGTGTACGTACGCACAGGCAAAGTGCCAAAGCTCAGCGTGCAACTATCTTTTCTTATGGGAGGAGGAAACAGAGGGGCCTAAAAATCGTTCCTCATACGAAGCTTTATTAACTCCGTCCACTCCTGTAGCTTTTCGTTCTTCCTGTTTCTCGTGAACATAGCTACGACATGAGATTCTGCACTGCCCCGTACTTAGCTATCTTGTACCTTATCCTCGTCATGTCAGTTGCCATGCCTACTGGCCTCTCTTGTGCCTACATGTTTTCTACTTGAGGAATGATTGCTTGCCACATCCTTCGCTCCATCAGCTTTCGCTGGTTTCATAGCTACTATGCAGTGGTCCGACTTCTGACAGACCATCGGCTTGCCTTTGATGTTACACACTGACTTCCCTACTGTTGAGTCCGCATTTCTGTATCCCCCTATACCATCGCGCCTATATGTGACCTTGATTACCTTTGCTATACCCGGCCGCATAAAAATTTTCCCTCGCAGGTCACAGGAGAGCGACCTCAAAAAATCGGCAAGGGAAGAATCATTGTGGCGCCGAGTATAATCGTGCCCTGGGTACTGTTCGGCGCCGATTGCTCCTACTGATTTCTCCGGGTGAAGTCCATAAATCCGATTACGTCTGTCCGTTTCTCATGCGGAGGGAACCTCTTTAGAATCTGTCGGACATCCCAGGTCTGCATTGAATCCATTGTGTACTCGCCATGCCTGAACCGCGCGCTCGAGAGACACCGACGGAACCTCTTGTCAGTCCCGCGTAGATATACTCACGGCGGAAAAGAACTTCCACATAGCTCCTACGCTCACGGCGGGCATGCTGTTCTGGCTCCCCACACGTGCACCTTAAGATATTTCGGATAAAGAAGATTTCATCCGTCACGAGTATATCTCATAATGTATTCGACCAACCCATTGCTGCCTGCCGCATATCCCTCACAAGCAAGGTACTCGCGGGCTTTTCGCATCATAAACGTACGGGGCGTGGGTCACTGCACGCTTTCGCACATGCTAGACCGCAGCTCGTACACACCACTCACAGCGCTTCGATGAGCCTAACCTCGCGGCTTCGGCAAAAAGCGCTCTGTGACTTTCTGGCAGCTCAAGCTTTGACCTAGCCTGGACTTTCACCAAGCAAGACTTGAATGCACCAATACTTGCGCGCAGATACGATTTTTTAGAGATGATATACTCAAGCCAGAAAAAAAATAACTCAGTCCGATGTATAAGGTTCCAAGAACAAGAGGCTTCGTAGCGAAATGAGTGACAACTTTCTTTCTGCCCGCAGTATAACAGAAAAAATGAAAGTACTCGTAGGTACAGATACGCTACACACGCACCATAAACTCTACCTGCTGCGAGTTCACTTCAGGTTCGTTCTGCGATGTCTCTACTCCGTAGCGATATTGTGCAACGATTTTTGACCAAGATTCGCAGGTATTGACAAAGCGTTCCACTGCGTGGGCAAACACATCAGCATCCGCGCCTCTATAGGCAAAAATGCTGCATAAGGCAACATGGCCGCTGTCCGCGTTGATAGACAGCGTCGCCCCACTGGTAGCGTTGAAAAGATAATTGGCCTCAAGCATGAATTTGTAGAGTTTTTCAAGCTTTTCGGGTGGCGGCAGGCCGATGTCTGCGGTTAAAGCAATGCTCTCAAGCTCGCGCAAATCCGTGAAGGTGATGGTGAAGTCATCAGAGGCAAATGTACACGAGCCGCTGTCGTCAAGCTCAAGTTCGAGTCCAAGGTTTTTTGCAAACGCTTTGATAAGTTCATCGCCGTACATCACGCACCTTCGTAAATCATATGATAGAGTTTCTCACCTATGGTATCGATGTCTTTTGGTGTTATGGCCCGTATCTCAGTGTTGCCTTTGAAGTCCTTCTTTACATCGAATTGAACCTTACCATTGTTTTCCGTCATGGTAACCATAGGCCTTTTTAGACCGACAAGGCGGTTTTTCAGTTCAGTTGCGTATTCCTCCCATGTTTCAAATTCAGGATGCTGCTTATCGATGTCTTCAAACTCCGCCGAGATAAGCTTGTCGAGAGGCATAGATTCAGATTTGCGGATGGTGGAATTGAGTTCCACCTCAAGTTTGGTGTCAATCGAACCTTGGAAATTCTCCTGGCGGAATTCATAGAAGCGCATGCTCTTTTCCTCGGTGCAGGCGCCAGGGGTTTTGAGATGCAGCATCAGCTCTCCGACCTTCCCATTCATCTTTGCTTCAAAATACGCGTCAACACCGTTCTTGATGAAACCCTTAAGGTTCTCTTCCACATACTTGTTGAGAGGATCGAGGTCTATGCTCTTGGATGAGTTGAAATTTGCCCGCTCAGTATGGAGGAGGTTTCCTCGCAGGGCTGCAAAGAGGGCGCTGCTCGGCGAGTGTTTGCGCTGCTCGGTGAGGTTTTCCATGATCCCGAGCGGCCGCATATCTTCATACTTACCTGTCTCCAGGTCCTTGATCTGAAAACGCACCGTATACTTCCCAAGATCTTCATTAAGCAATTTGGCAACGTTGTAATCGGGTTTCTCGATAAAAAAGTCCTTAAAGTCTTTCTGCAGGAAATCAATGCTCTTCTCAATTCCAGCGTAGACTTCAAGGGCAGGATTCTTCTCGGTCAATTTATGTAATTGCTCATTAGTCAAGTTGAGCGTCGTTTTTATTCCAAACTGCTCCTGCAAAATAACACCGACTTTCTGCTTATATGCACCTAGGTCCAAATTGCTAGTATCGTATATTTTGGCGCTCTCACAAATGGCACTCAGGCGCCGTGAGGTGAGGGGCTTGCCCGAAGAGACAGTGCCGCCCTGAGCAGGCACGCCGAAATTCATCACGCTTGAACGCTGGCCCAAGAAGATTCTCAAGCTTGTCCATGAAGTCTTTGCTGAAAGTGATCTCGCCCTTCTCGTTGGTCGACATGCCAGAGATGCCGAATGATTCGCCCAATGATTTCAAAAGTTGCGTGCGGATCTCATTGTTATTGCGCCTTGTTTCCGGACCGCGCATCCAGCGAAAGATATTGGCAGAAGAATAGGTGGAATCCGACGTAAGACTGTTATCCTTTCCCAGGTGAATAATTGCATCCTCATTCTTGAAATTGGCATTGCCAAACATCTCAAGTGGCTTGGCATCAAATGTCACGGGCATGGAAAACCTCCACAAAGGATAAGAAGAATAGTTTCAAAGCTCAATGAGAGCCTCCGATTGAAAATGCTGCGGCCGCAATCCCGAGTGGCTTTATACCCGACCGCGTAATGATTTTCCCTGTCCGCCAAAGGTGCCGACGCCCACAGGACTCACTTCGTGTCGCGGGAAGAATCATTATGACGCCGAGTATAGACACTCTGGTCAAGGCCGCATGTACGCAAAGCGCATATGACGACATGGAAATCAAAGATGAGGCACAAATACTTGCTCCAAGTTCACGTACAGTTCGTCTGCAAGTAACGGAAGAAACTCCTGGAGTTCAAGGCAGTTTCCGAAGACATCAAACAATTCTCTTACGAGATATACACGCGGCATACCATTCTCATCAAGTACATGAGTACATGATAGAAACAGAGCCTCTCATATCCATGAGTACAGGTATCAATTTGCTCAAAAGCTACACAATGTACTCTATTTGGAAACATCATCCTGAATTTCTCCGCCGCCAATTCTGGAAAGAAAAGACATTCTGGACAGACGGTTATTTTGTGTGCAGCGTCGGCAATGTTTCAGAAGAGACCGTAAAACGATACATTGAGAATCAGGGAAGGGTACAAGTACCGAATGTATCCAAACGCTCGAACAGCGAGAGCAACTTGCAAAAACATTCGGCTGCGTGCGCTTCGTCCACAACAAAAGACGTTGGCTTATCGCAAAGAAAAATATGAAACTAAGAAGAGATCCGTAAGCAAAACCGACTGCAACAACTGGTCAAACAATGGTACGAATGGCTCGAAAGAAGTCGATACGTTCGCTCTCACCAACGCTCTCTACACCATGGATTGCGCCGATCATAAGTTTTTCAAAGAACACGCAGGCTATCCCAAATGTAAAAACAAACACAACAGCCGACAGACCTATACAACCAACTGTACGCACAACAACATCGCAGTCGATTGTGAGCACGGCAGAATCTAAGCAAAACTCCATCGCAAGTGTACCTGAACGATTAACAATGCAACTGTTTCACAAGAGGCCTGCGGCGCATAATCGAAACCGAACAGCAGCAACTCCCGCATACAGACAAAAGCACCGGAATCGACCTAACCTCGGACGGACACAGATATGAGAACACAAAGTCACTAGAGAAAGCATGAGATAAAACGTGCGCAAAAAGTCAAGGGCAGTCGCAAGCAAGAAAAATCGAAACGGAAATTAGCCATAGAACACGCCAAAATCCGCAACGTGAGACACGAACCACCTGCACCAGATTTCAGCCGAACTGATACGCGAAAACCAAGGGATCGCTTGGGAAGATCTGAAAATCAGGAACATGCAAAGTCGATAGCAGACGCTTCATGTCGACTATAAAGCGCAAAGGTCGGTACGTTGTACGCGAAAAGCCAGCTTTGCTAGAGAGTGCGGCTATCGGAACCCAAAAACAAACGATCGTTCCGTTCGAGAGTGGACATGTCCCAAATGCGGAGTGCGCCACGATCGCGATCATACTGCTTTCGAAAAACATTTTGGCCGAAGGTTTGCGGCGGCTCGTAGCATGGCATAAGAAAACAAATAGGGCGAGAAATGTCCGAATACGCGCCTGTCTGTGACGCAGGAAGCCCATCGGCTTTAAACGATGGGTAGTACACAAGTATATACCCCCATTCCAAAAGAAACAACTGTTCTCTTTTTCTCAGTACGCAGCCTCTAATTATGCCTTGCCATCGACCAACATAAATGTATCGTAGCGCGGCCGAACAGGGGCATCTCTAAGCGCGGCCTCGTATACAAATCTGGCCAGTATGCGCAACTTTTGGCTAAGTCAGAAAAATCCACGCTGCCCACTCTTCGGCTCTTCCAGTTGCTACAGAGCTTGAGCAATACTCCCCCCATCTTTTCTTCAAGTTTCAATTCTTCAAGGCCAATGCGCAGCCTCTCAGCTTTGCGGAATTATTTCCGCACGTACGGATTAGCACACTATCGGACAATACCTGCGGCTTGCAGCTGAAATCCCCAGCGACACAGAATATCTTGGCTTATGTCAGATGAGCGATGTTCGAAAAGTATGCGATACGTCCAGAAGAACTGTAAAGCGACATAAAAAGCCTGGTTCTTTGTGGTTTGAAAGCGCAAGCGATAGTATGCCAATGCGTACACACTGCCGAAGAGATCCAACAGGATTGCAGCCCTACAGTATATCGTCACTCTCCCAGCCTTATCCTCCCGATCATCTTCCACCAAACTTCCTCTCTCTTCGTATCTTCCCCCTGTACTTCCCAGAAATTCGCACCTAAACCAAGCGCACGATGGCTTTTTATACTCCAGCCATAAACGAACTGACACGTTTACGTACGCGAGTCAGCACTGAGTCGCTATCTTCAACTTAAAGTGGCAATTTTTTTTTCTGACCGCAGTTTAAGCAAGCACAAGACGCAAGTGCGATCGGATAGAATCGAATGAAGCGTTAGGGACTGTAAAAAGCGTGATATTTTTGTCGAAACTGGTAGACAGTTTCGACAGAAGAAATAAACGTCATTTTTAATAAACTCTTGCTTTGTGTCTGCCCAGAAAAACCTCGGGGTACCCGTACGCTTCTTTCGGCAGATAGCGTTACTCTTCCAGGTATACTGTCGCACTGCTACGGAATTGGCAGATCCCAGCTCAGACGCTTAAAAAATCTATTTGCCGGGGTATCGTACCCGTTCTCAAGGAGGGTTCTGCGGGAAAATGCTCAACGTACGATTGTACAGGTCCAAAGGACCGAAGCATAGTTCAGCCATACACAAACTGTCATGTGTACGAACGTACACAGTCTCTCTCATGGAGCCTCCGTGGGATAGAGAAACTGGGCAAGAAGACAAGATGTGGCCGGCAGTCTCTAAAAACTCTTGAAAAATTGAAAACAAATTTCACTTTACTTTTCAAACTCAGCGTGCTACCTCACTCTAACGCGTGGCGCTTTTCTTTCATAGCATAATGAAAACGAATTTAAATTTTATTTTCTATTGCTCTCTCGCAAGGAGGAAGCATTGTCACAGACAACGATCCATCCCCCGCACTTTTTCTCTCTTACAGACAACATACGGGATAAGGCCGCACGCAATCCGCAAACCGAGGCGCTGCACTTTCTCCCTGACGGAAAACCTGAACACGCGCAGATCTGGACGTACGCGGATCTCGACAAACGTGCCAGAACCATAGCGCGGGCGATTCAGGAAAAAAACGGTGAGGGACACCCCGTACTTTTGATGCTCCCGCCTGGACTAGAGTTCATCGGCTCCTTTTTTGGGTGTTTGTACGCAAAAGCCATAGCCGTTCCGATGACACCTCCCGGTTTAGCGCGCATGGCGCGGACCTTTCAGCGACTTGCACGCATTGTCGATGATTCTGGGGCTGAAATCATCATAACGACCACAAAGCTCAAAGCCGCGATTGACGAAATCACCGAGCGCATCCACGTAAACACCAAGCTTTCCCTGGTACTCGAAGACGAACTCGACCCAGGTCTTGCAACAAAGTGGGTTGCGCCACAGTTTGACCCCGAAGATCCAGGCTGGCTGCAATACACCTCAGGGTCCACAAGTGATCCCAAGGGCGTGATCGTCACCCACGGCAATATCATGGCCAATCTTAAGAGCATCGTTCTCGGCATGCGCCTTGTTCCCGGTATCCCGACGGTCAGCTGGCTGCCACCCTTCCATGACATGGGGCTTGTTGGGGGCATTCTAACCCCGCTCTCCTTAGGCGCACTCTGCGTCACCATGCCGCCCATGGCCTTTCTGCGCAATCCCGCCTGCTGGTTTACCGCAGTTGCGCACTATAAGGCCCAGTTAACCGGTGGGCCCAACTTTGCCTACGACATGGTCTCAAATAGGATGCGCGATGAGCAAATCGCAAGTCTCAATCTCTCCCATCTTGCTGTCTGCTACTGCGGCTCTGAACCCATCCGCGCCCAAACAGTCGAGCGTTTCCTCGCGCGTTTTGCCAAGGCCAATCTGAAAGAGAGCGCCTTCTACCCCTGCTACGGGCTTGCTGAAAACACGCTCTACACAACCGGTACCTGGAATGTCGATGACAAGACCTCGGTCTTTCTGGACAAAAACGCCTACGCAAACAAGCAAATCCAAATTGTACAAAAAGACGATCCCGCAGCCTGGACGCTTATCTCAAGCGGCTTGCCAACACAGGACAATGATGTGCGCATTGTTGATCCAAAGACCCTTCGCGAGTGCCAGGACGACACAATAGGCGAGATCTGGGTTAAGGGCGCCTGCGTGGCTCAAGGCTATTGGAAAAATGCCGAGGCGACAAAGATTTCTCTTAAAGCGACACTTGCAGACACAGAAGAAGGCCCCTTCCTGCGCACAGGCGACCTCGGCTTTTTCCACAAAGGCCACCTCTTTGTCTCCGGCCGGCGCAAGGAAATGATCATAATTCATGGCCGCAATTTCTTTCCTCAAGATATCGAGGAAAGCGTTGTGAGCCACATTCCCGATCTGGAACCAAACGGCGCCGCAGCCTTTGGCATTGAGACAGACCAGGGCGAGGGCCTTGTGGTCGTCTTTGAGTGCAAAACAACCCAGGCTGATTTTGAGACAATCCTTGCCACGATACGCAGCCTGCTTACGGAATGCTTTGACGTCGTCCCAGCGGCCATTGTCCTCTGCAAACGCCACGGCGTGCCAAAGACCACAAGCGGTAAAATTCAGCAGTCCCTCTGCCGGGAACACTATCTCTCAGGCGAGCTTCCAGTCTTAGCCAAGTGGGAGAAGACAGCCCTCGCAGAAGACAGCACAGTCTGGGAGAACGCGCCATCCGCAGGGAGTGCGCCAAAAGTCTGGGAGACATGGCTCCTCTCTGGCCTTGCGCGGCGTCTCGGTCTATCCGTAGAGGATCTTTCTCCGCACACAGCCGTAAGCTCCCTTGGTCTCACCTCCCAAAACGCTGTGCGCCTAAGCACTGAACTCGGCACAGCTCTTGGCCGGCACCTTCCTGCGACCCTCTTCTATGAGTGCCGCGATATCGCAGAACTTGCGGATTGCCTCTCTGGGGCACTCCCCCACGATCATGAAAAGAAAACCGAACGCCTCCTACTGAAAGGAAGCGAAGAACCAACAGAAGAACTCGCAATCGTCGGCATGGCCCTCCGCTTGCCAGGTGCCGAGACGCCCGAAGAATTTGCCGATCTCCTCTTTGATGGGCGGTCCCAAATCACAGATCCCCCAGCAAACCGCGTCAATACGCGCAAAGGGGGCTATCTCAAAGATATCGCGGCCTTTGACCCCAATCTTTTTGGCATCTCGGCGCGGGAAGCCGAGGAAATGGATCCCCAGCAAAGACTCCTCTTGCTTGTAAGCTATGAAGCCCTTGAACGGGCGGCCATTGCCCCAGATTCCTTAACTGGCAGCGCGACAGGTGTCTTTATCGGCATCTCAACCAATGACTACGAGGAATCCCGTCTGGCAGGGGATCTCCCGCTCTCAGCCTACGTTGGTACGGGCAATGCGCACGCCATTGCCGCAAACCGCCTATCCTACGTCTATGGCACACATGGCCCAAGCATGGCCATTGACAGCGCCTGCTCCTCGTCCCTCTTAGCCCTCCATTTGGCCTGCCAGAGTCTGCGCGCAGGTGAATGCGATCGGGCAATTGTCGGCGGCGTCAATGTCTTAGGCACTGATACAGGCACAGAGATCTTTGATCTCGCAAACCTCATGGCCAAAGACGGGCTCTGCAAGACCTTTTCCGCAGACGCCGACGGCTATGTGCGCAGCGAAGGCTGCGTTGTGGTGATCGTTGAGAGTGTGCGGCGCGCCCGTGCTGAAAGGCACCCAATTCTCGCAATCGTGCGGGGCACAGCCGTAAACCAAGATGGCCACACAAGTGGCCTCACAGCGCCAAGCCGCTCAGCCCAGGCAAAGCTCATTAAGCAAGCGCTTAAAAATGCCAAACTCCTCCCGCAGGATATCGATGTCCTCGAAGCCCACGGCACAGGGACACTTCTTGGCGATCCCATTGAGTGGCGCGCAATCAACGATGTCTACGCGCAAAGCCACACAGAAAAAAATCCCCTGATCATAAGCTCGGTTAAGACCGCAATCGGCCACACAGAGAGCTGCGCAGGTCTTGCGGGCGTATGCAAATGCCTTCTCGCCATGAAGGCCGGGGCCATTCCCCCGCACCTGCACCTCTCGCGCGTAAATCCTGAAATCGATCAGACGAAAATCCCAGCGGAAATCCCAACAACAACGCGCCCCTGGCCAAACACAAGTCATCCGAAACGCGCCGGGATAAGCTCCTTTGGCTTTGGCGGCACCAATGTCCACGTCATACTTGAGGAAGCAAAGACCACAAAGACTTGCGCTTCACAAGAGACCAATGCCTTCTTTCTGCCAATCCAGGCACAATCTGAAGCCCAGGTGCGCCGCCTCGCAAAGGCCTATGCAGCGCATATCGCAAAAACGCACGACTTCGCCCGCGCCTGCGAGACAGCGGGCAGAGGACGGAGCCACTTCCCATTCCGCGTCGCTGTCTCAAGTCCAGAGGAATTACACAGCCTTCCTGCGATCGTCCACAATAGCAAGGCTCAGGAAAACCGGGGCTATGTCTTAATAGTCAATGAAAGCCAGACAATCGACCACCCCCTCTTCCGAGAACTGGTCGAGAGCATTCCAGAAAACACGCTCGCTCTGCCCCTTGTCCAGGGATACGCCCACATCCGCTGGCTTCTGCGCTTGCTCGGCCAACCCCGCGCAATCGTGACAAACGAGTCCCTCTTCCGCGCGGCACTTCTTGCAACCCCCAAGTGCACAATCCACGACGCACTCGCGGCAGAAATCACTGAAGAGCAGCTTGCAAACGCTTGCCCCCCGATTCTGCGTACAGGTACGGACATAGCAAGCCGTTTTCCAAATGACCTCCTCTTTGTCGTAGGGCAAAAGACAGATGTCCCAGAAAATGAGCGCACAGTGTACGCTCAAAAGCCAGAGGACTATGCGCGGGCTTTTGCCACCCTTTGGGAACATGGGCTCAATCTGCCCTTTACCAGCCTCTTTGAGGTGGACGAGACACTCCCGACCTATCCCTTTGACCAGAAGCACTACTGGTTTACCGGTGAAAGCGAGATCCTAAAGAAAGAAAAGGAAGAGAGCGCACAGACGGAGACATCCGTCACAATGAGCCAGGAGGAGACCCAAGAGCTTGTCACAACCCTTGTGCGCAGCCTCTTAAAACTCCCAGAGACGGAGAAACTCGACCCACAGACCAATCTCATCTCTCTTGGTTTTGACTCTCTTCTCCTCTTAGAACTTGCCAACGCGCTCTCATCGAAGCTTGGCGTACGCGTGCAGGCGCGCACCGTTCTCACAGAAACAACCATTGCCGCGATAAGCGCGGGCCTCTCGACAGCGAGGCCTACTCCAGAGTCAAAACCCTTCACCCACAATCAGGCTGAGCGCTACGAGCCCTTCCCACTCACCGATGTGCAGCATGCCTACTGGCTTGGCAGAAACGCGCAGCTCGTCCTAGGCGGTGTGTCCTGCAGCAATTATCTGGAAGTGGATGTGGAGGATATCGACCTTGAGCGCTTAGAAGACGCGCTCAATTCTGTGATCGCCCGCCACGACATGCTCCGCGCCCGATTCACGCAAGATGGGGAACAGGTCGTTTTGCCAAGCATCCCGCGCTACCACATTGAGCGCGAAGTCTGCCCAAGCGATCCCAAGGAAGAGCAGGCGTATCTTGAGAAAAAACGTGCGGCCCTCTCCCACGCGGTTCTGCCGGCTGACACCCCGCCTCTTCTCGATATCCGGGCAAGTCTGCGCGCCCATTCTGTGCGACTGCATATCAAAATCGATCTCTTAGTCTGCGATGCGCTAAGCTTCGGCATCCTCCTTCGGGACTTAACTGACTTCTACGAACACCCGGAGAGCAAAAAAAGTATTCTTCCGATCACCTTCCGCGACTACGTTCTTGCAAAAGAAAAAGCGCGCAAAGAGGATCAAGACTACTGGCAAGAGAAACTTGCGCATCTGCCCGAAGGAATTGAACTGCCGCTTGCAAAAAGCCCAGAGAGCATCGGAACCCCCCATTTTGACCGCCTCTCGGCGCGTCTTCCGATGAAGGATTGGGAGAAAATCAAGGAACTTGCCCGCACAATTGGCGTCACCCCCTCGATCCTTTTGCTCGCCTGCTTTGCCATGACCCTTGCGCGCTTTGCCGCAAAGCCGTCCTTTTGCCTTATGCTCACAACCTTTGACCGTCCCCCGGTCCATGAGGCCATGCGCGATATCGTAGGCGACTTTACCCAACTTTTGCTCCTTGGGGTCTCTGTCCCGAAAAACGCAAGCCTTGCTGAACAGGCAAAAGCCCTTGGCCAAACCCTTGCAAGTGACATGCGCCACGCAAGTGTCTCAGGCATCGATGTTTTGCGCATGGCAAATCCCTCTGCAATTGAGGCCTCGTCGCGCTCAGCTGTTGTGTTCACAAGCGCCCTCCCAGTCACTCGGGAAGACGTCTTTGCCCCCATAACAGGCTACAAGGCGACCCTCGCCCACGCAATCTCCCAGACCCCGCAGGTCTGGCTCGATCACCAAATCTACGAGATCCACGGCGACCTCGTCTTCACCTGGGACGTTGTCACAGCACTCTTCCCGCCGCATCTCGTAGAGACCATGTTCACCTACTACGCGGACTTTCTGCGCAAACTCAGCAGCGAGCGCGCACTGATAACAAAGCCTCTGCCCCTTGCGGCACTTCCAAAAGATCAGGCCCGCGTGCGCCAAGCTGTCAATGCGACAGGCGTGGATATCCCGGCAAAAGCTCTCTGGCAGGCCTTTGCCGAATACCCAGGGGATCCTAATCGCGCAGTCTGCTTCACAGACGAGAAAACATTGACTGCGCAGGAGCTTTTTTCAGAAGCCAAGGCCCTTGCCGAGACGCTCGTAAAGCACTCTGTTCGCCCAGGCGACATTGTCGGCATACTCATGGAAAAAAATGTCCTGCAGGTGGTTGCGGCCTACGGCATCCAGATGGCCGGCGCAAGCTACCTGCCAATCGACATGGCTCTTCCAGAGCAGCGCATACGCTATATGCTGACACATGCACGTGTCACAGTCTGCGTAGTCCAGGAAAAAACACGCGCCCAGGCAGAAGCGCTTGGCTGCATTGCTCTTCATCCTGGGAGTGCGCCACAAGAGGAGATGCTTCTGCCCAAAGCCGATCCCGCATCGACTGCCTATGTCATCTACACCTCAGGCTCAACCGGCACACCAAAGGGCGTTGTGCTCACCCACAAGGCAGCCAACAATACCCTTGTCGATATCCGCAAACGCTTTGCCCTTGGCCCAAAGGATCGCGTCTTAGGCCTCGCCTCTCTCTCCTTTGATCTCTCGGTCTTTGATGTCTTTGGCGTCCTTGGAAGCGGTGGCGCAATCGTCCTGCCCAATCCTGAAGACATCCAAAATCCCGAGGAACTCTGCCGCAAGATGCGCACCTATGGGGTCACTGTCTGGAACTCTACACCTTCTCTTCTCCAGATGCTCCTCGACTACCTTGAGGAACATGAAAAGGACTGCCCACAATCCTTGCGCCTAGTGCTCTTAAGCGGAGACTGGGTCCCGCTCAATCTCCCACAAAGACTTAGGGCTTTCTGGCCAAATGCGACCATAGCCGCCCTTGGCGGGGCGACAGAGGCTTCTATATGGTCAAACGTCCAGGTCATCGAGACAGTTGATCCAGAGTGGAAGAGCATACCCTACGGTAAACCTCTGTCCAACCAGGGCTATTGCGTCTTAGACCAGGATCTTTGCCCCTGCCCAGATTACGTGCCAGGCAATCTCTACATAACAGGCGCAGGCCTCGCAGAGGGCTATCTCAATGATCCAGAAAAAACGCGGGCGAGCTTTTTTAGGCATCCTGTAACCCAAGAAAAGCTCTACGCCACAGGCGACCTTGGGCGCTACTGGAGCGACGGGACACTCGAATTTCTCGGCCGCAGGGATAGCCAGGTTAAGATCAACGGCTACCGCATTGAGCTTGAGGAGATCGAAACGGCAATGCGCCGCTGCGCGACTGTCCAAAACGCGGCTGTCCTCGCAATCAAGGAAGAGGGTGGGGACCGCCTGGTCGGTTTTGTGACCCGCAAAGACCAAAACATGGAAGAGAGCGAGGCAGAGTACGAAGCCCGCAAAAAGGCCATGCAGGCGGCCGGGATCACGCTTATCGACGCGAACGAGCGTTTGACCTTTAAGCAGGAGGAACACAATCTGCGCAAAGGTCTCGCCAAAGCTTGCAGCGTATCTCTCCCTGAAGAGTCGCGCACAGTACACGACTACTCAGCGCGCATCTCCTCCCGCCGTTTTCTGCAAAAAGCTGTCCCCATGCAAACCTTCTCCGCCTGGATTGCGGGACTTGCCTCTCTGCAGACACCTGCCTGGCCGACTGTCAAGTACCGCTATGCCTCGGCTGGCTGGACGTACGCTGTGCAGACCTATGTGCTCATCAAAGAAAAACGCATCGAAGGCCTAGAGGCAGGTCTCTACTACTACCAGCCAAAGGAGCATGTCCTCTATAAGACAGGCGAGCTTCCAAAGGATGTAGACCAGCTCTTCCCAGGCCAAAATGCGGAAATCTTCGAGAGCTGCGCCTACGCGCTCTTCTTTGTCGCAGAGACAGCGGCCATAACCCCTCTCTACGGCACGCGCGCAAACGACTTTCTGCTCATTGAAGCGGGCGCAATGTGCCACTCATTAGAAGAGCGGGCCATGACTGTACATCTTGGCTGCTGCCAGATCGGACAAATGGCCTTTGAGAAGCTCTGGGACGGCTTTGGTTTAGGTGCAAGCCACCGCTATCTCCACTGCCTCCTTGGCGGCCCAGTCGAGCGCAAACCCTCTTGGGACTTCACGCAGGCCCTTGCGGAATCGATACCCGATAGCGTGGGGAGCGCCGCCCAAGACGAGAATCTCGCCCATGAACTCGCACAGTGGCTTCCCTCCTACATGGTGCCGACGGTTCTAAAAACCGTGCCCCGCATTCCGCTCACAGCAAATGGCAAGGTTGACCGCGACAAATTGCGGACACTCTTACATGAGGGCCCCAAGACTGTGCGCGTAGCCCCAGAAAGTCCAATGGAAGAACGCCTGGTCGCAATAATCCAGGAAATCCTAGGAAAAGAGAGTGTTGGCGTGACGGACACATTCTTTGATCTCGGAGCCAATTCGCTCAAACTCGTCCTCTTCCAGCGCCGCATCAATGAGGAGAGTCCAAAACGCATCACAATACCGGATATCTTCCGACATCCGACAATCCGCTCCCTCGCAGCCTTCCTGACCCAGGATGAGGCAGAATCCGCCAAGGAAACGGCGGATGTGCTTCGGCAGGCGAGAGAACGGGCGCAGCGCCGCCGAAAACGCGCCCACCACGAACAGACAGCGAACTCACGGTGAGACTGATGAATACAGAACTGCTTTTTAACGAGGGCATTGCCATCATCGGCATGAGCTGCCGCTTCCCGCAGGCCCCAAATCTTGCCACCTACTGGGACAATCTGTGTGCCGGACGGGTTGCTCTCTCTCTGCATGCCCAAAGCCATCCCTTAGGCGACATTGTGCCAAACTTTGTCCCGGCAAGTTACAAAGTCGCAGACATCGACTGCTTTGACGCGGCCTACTTTGGCTACGCAGGATCCGATGCGGAACGCATCGACCCCCAGCAGCGTTTCTTTCTTGAATGCTCTTGCCACGCTCTCGAAGACGCAGGCTACCCCCCACGCGGGCAGGCAAAAGAAACTATCGGTGTCTTTGCCGGCGTGCGCATGAGTACCTACTTGTCCAAAGTCTATGCACCAAACATCCCAGAGGGGCCGTCCCACGCCTTTCATTGCTTAATCGGTAACGACAAGGACTACCTAGCCTCGCGCGTTGCCTACAAATTAAATCTCCACGGCCCGGCCGTCTCTGTGCAGACAGCCTGCTCAAGCGCGCTCACAAGCGTCCACTTAGCCTGCGAGGCTCTGCGCAACGAAAGCTGCGATATGGCGCTCGCAGGGGCCGTGGCTTTAGATATCCCGCACGATCCCACAAACCCGGGCTACATCTACCAAGAGGGCATGATCTTCTCGCACGACGGCTATTGCCGTCCCTTTGACGCAAAGGCGAGCGGCACGGTCTTTTCTGGAGGCTGCGGTGTTGTTCTGCTTAAGCGCTACAAAGACGCAGTCAAAGACCACGATCCGATCTATGCCGTGCTTCTTGGATCCGCAATCAATAACGACGGCGCAGAGCGCGTGGGCTTTACCGCCCCAGGCGAGCTTGGCCAAACCCAAGTCATCGCCCAGGCCTTAGCCGAGGCGGATATAAGCGCCCGGGAAATCGGCTATGTCGAAACCCACGGGACAGGCACCCAGCTTGGCGATCCAATCGAATTTTCCGCCCTCTGCACAGTCTTCCGCAACGACACAGAGGATAAACAATTCTGCGCCTTGGGCGCTGTTAAGGCAAATATCGGCCATGCGGACGCAGCAGCCGGTATCGCAAGTGTAATTAAAGCCTGCATGGCTGTTCACACAGGCGTGCTTCCCCCGCATCCCCTCTTCTCAAGCCCAAATCCAGAAATTCACTTAAACGATAGCCCCTTCTACATAAATACCGACCTCCGTCCCTGGGAGGGGCCACGCATAGCTGGGGTCAGTTCCTTTGGCATCGGGGGGTCAAACGGGCATATCGTCTTAGCCGAACCCCCCAAAAAGCCGGCTGTACACAAAAGTGAACCGCCAACCCAGGAACTCTTTGTCCTCTCAGCCAAAAACGAGGACGCGCTCAAAGCCTATGCTGAACGCATGGCACGCGCCATCGAGACGGAGCCCACTCTCACCCTTCGCGACATCTGCGCAACCTGCATGCTTTCGCGAAGCGACGATCCTGTGCGGATCGCACTTTTTTGCAGAACAAAGGAAGACCTTGCCGCGCAATTGCGCAAAAAAGATACATTCGCGACAAGTTCAGTCCCAGCATCCAAAGAGCTTGCAGATGCGCGCGAGGCCTATCTTGCAGGGCGCCCCAATGCCTTAGACGATCTCAAAAAAGCGGCCCTAGAACATGGTTGCGCACGCGTTCATCTCCCAGGCTATCCCTTTGCAAAGACGTCCTTCTGGCCAAAGAGAGAGAAAAAACCGCTGCCAGCCCACCCTGTCTGGACCGAGCAGCACGCCTTTGCAAACACGTCCCTCTACCTTGGAAGCATACGGCCTGAGACTCTTCTTCGCCTGCGCGAGCACCGCGTCTTTGACACGCCTATTGCCCCAGGAGCCTTGATCCTAGAGCTTTTGCACGCAGCTCTTGTCTTTGAACACGCAAAACCCATGAGCCTCTGCGATGTCCGCATTCTCTCCCCCTTGCAGCTCAAAGACACGCAGGAAATTCCCGTTGCTTTGACTATCTCATCCGACAGATCCTGCGCGCTCTATGCCCAAGGATCTGACTGGATAGAAATCGCTCAAGCACACTATGACGAAGGCACACTCACCGACGAACCAATTCCTGAAAGCCAAGGGACTGAACTTCCGCCCAATGAATACTACGCGCGCCTGCGCACCCTTGGCATAGACTATGGCCCAGCCTTCCAGGGGATCACACGTATCCAAAGATCAGATGGTCCAGAGGGCACGGCATACGGAAAAGCCACAAGTCTTGTCCGCGGCGCGCGCCATGGCTTTGCCTGGGATCCCTGCGTTCTTGATAGCTGCCTCCAAGGCGTGCTTGCCTTAGCACCACAAGGAGCAGAAAACGCAGAACTCTCTATCCCGGCCGCTTTTGGGCGTGTGACCCTTGCGCCCTGCGCCAAAGGCGCGCTTTCTGTGCGCACAGAGGTGCATGAGCCCCCGAAAAAGCCAGGGGATGATTTCACAGTCACTGTGACCATTTGGGATAGCGAGCGCTGCATTGGCCGCATTCAGGCTATGCGCCTGCACCCTGCAAAACAGGACGAAAGTTCCCTGACATACAGCCTTGACTGGACAGAAATTGCGCTCACAGAGAGTTCGGATGTCCCTCATGCGGCCAATTTCGTGACATTGAGGCAAACAGCGCTCACAGAACAATTGGGCGCAGCCCCTATATCGGAAAACGATATACCAGAGGACGCGCATATCCTCTTTGACACAGAGGGCTTAGAGGCAAAAAGCGCGCTCATGGATCTGCTAACCCTTGCCAAGAAACTCGCAGCGACAAAGCAAAATCGACTCACTGTCATAACCCACAATGCCATAGGCCCGCGAAGCCGCATTGTCCCCCCAGGCCAAGGCATGCTCATTGGTCTTGCCCGAGTCATTATGACGGAGCTGCCAAATCTCTCGACAAACATTCTTGATACGGACGCTGGCACTGACGATAAAGACACACTGCGCACACTGATCACAAGTTCAGCCCCCGATACTCACGATACCTATGTCCTGCGAGAGGGCACAGTCTTTGTGCCAAATCTTACCCGGCACACACTCGCAAAAGAAACGTTCCCAACAGTCTATGCCCTAGAAAGCACTGGTACGGGCTTAGATGCGCTCACACCAAAGCCTGTCGCGCCCATACCCCCGAAGGCTCATGAAATTCAAGTTCGGGTACAGGCCGCAAGTCTCAATTTCCGCGACGTCATGATGGCCATGGGCATCTATCCTGGAAAAGAGACCGCCATTGGCAGCGACGCTGCAGGCCTTGTGACCGCTGTGGGACCAGAAGTCACAGACTTTCAGATAAATGACCGTGTGGCTGTAAGCGCCTATGGCTGCATGCGCACCCATATCACGGTACAAGCCGCGATGGCAGCCAAAATCCCAGACAGCATAACCTTTGAGGACGCAGCGGCCCTCCCTGTGGCCTATATCACAGCCTGGTACGCCTTAATTGAAGAAGGCGGACTTGCTTCTGGGCAGGATGTTTTGATCCATGCGGCCTCAGGCGGGGTGGGACTTGCGGCACTCGCTCTTTGCGGAAAAGTTGGCGCGAGAGTCTATGCCACAGCGGGTAGCCCTGAAAAACGCGCCTATGTTGAGCGCAAGGCTAAGGAATTTGGGACAAACCTTGCCGGAATCTATGATTCAAGAAGCGCTGGCTTCTCTTCCGCCTTGCGCGAAAGCGGCGTGGACCTTGTCCTAAACTCCCTTGCAGGCCCTCTCCAAGACCTAAGCTTTGACCTTGTCCGGCCTGGTGGCGTCTACCTTGAGCTTGGGAAGAGCAATGTCAAACCGTGCGGAACGCTTGAGAACGCCCAAGGCACTATCCGCTACCGGCCAATCGACCTCGTTGTGCTTGGAGAGAGTGAGCCTGAAAAAATGAGCGCAATCTTCCGCCTGGTTATGGCCAAGGTTGCAGAAGGCGAACTCCCACACCTGCCAACTACTACTTTTGCCCACACCTCCTTCCGCGAGGCCTTCCGGACTATGGCGCAGACCCGGCATATCGGAAAACTTGTCCTGCGCTTTTCTCCAGAAACGCAAAAATCTGGAACAGAAATACTCACTGGCGGCTTGGGCGATCTCGGTCTTCGTCTTGCGGAACACAGGGCCAGGGCCGGTGTGAGGCACCTTGTGCTTATTGGGCGCAGAGCACCGAGCCCAGAAGCCTGCGCGCGCATCTCGGCAATTGAGGATCTGGGCGCAACTGTGCGCACAATACTCGCCTCTGTGGCCGACAAAGACGCCTTGGAACACGCTCTTGATGAGGCCTTAGCGGATTGTCCAAAGCCCTCGTGCATCTTCCATCTCGCTGGCTGCTTAGACGACGCAGCGATCCAAAATCAGACGGAAGAGAGTTTCGCGAAAGTCCTTGCGCCCAAGGTTTTAGGCGCGCGCAATCTCCACAGCTATCTCGTTCAACGTGGACTCTCCTCCTGCAATCTTATCCTCTTCTCGTCGACAACAGCCCTCTTAGGCGCGAATGGACTTGCAAACTACGCCGCAGCCAACAGCTTTTTGCAGGAATTTGTGACCTACAGACGGGCCCTAGGCCTCCCCTGCCAGTGCCTAAGCTTTGGGGCCTTTGCAGAGATCGGCATGGCAGCCCGCAGCGGAAACCAGGCAGTGTTTGACCGCTTTGGACTGCACACAATTACGCCTGAAGAAGGCTTCCGCGCATGCGATGCTCTCCTGGCCCATCAGGAAGAGAAGCATCTCATTGTTACGCGCATGAACTGGCAGAAATACGCGACACTTGGGCATATCCCAGGACTTTGCCGGGCACTCTGCGCAAAAACGCAAGAAAAAAAGGAAAGAAGCACAAGTGAACCATTAGAAGAGATCATCGCAGAGAAAGTTGCCGATATCCTGCGCATAGACAAGGACACGCTCGATCGTACGGCCAATCTCCTTGAACTCGGCCTAGACAGCCTCCTTGCCCTCGATCTCTTCCAGTATCTGGAAAAGACCACAGGCCTTACGGTCAAGCACAGCCTCCTCTTTGAAAACCCAAGCATTGCAGCCCTCACAGCGGCTCTCACAAATTCGCAAAGCACAAAGGAGGATCTCCCACAAATCACACCGGACCCGGATCACGCCTACGATCCCTTCCCGCTTATGAGCATGCAAAATGCCTACTGGGTTGGGCGGACACGGGCCGTTGTGCTTGGCAATGTCTCATGCCACGTCTATTTGGAACTCGAATCAAAGAATCTCAATATCCCAGCCTTCGAGCATGCCTGGCAAAAAACCATTGAGCGCCACGACATGCTTCGGGCAATTATTCTTGAGAGCGGAGAACAGAGGATCCTGCCCAAGGTCCCAGACTTTGTGATCCAAATCCACGAGAATGCGGACAGACTCGCAATCAGGGAAGAAATGAGCCATGAGGTGCGCACAGCAAAAGAATGGCCGCTTTTTGCCGTAGCGATCACCAAGTCTCATGACTGCACAGTTATCCATATAAGTCTCGATCTTCTCCTAGCGGATCTCCACAGCATGAACCTCATCATGAATGATCTCGCCTTCTTCTACGAGCATCCAGATGGGCAAAAGAAAGCAATAGAACTACGCTTCAGGGACTATGTCTGCGCCCTTGATGCGGTCGCAAAAACCCCGCGCTACCAGGCAGATAAGGCCTATTGGGAAAAACGCTTGGCCGATCTCCCTGAGGCCCCGGATCTTCCACTTGCCAAGGCGCCGGAAGCAATCGCAAAACCGCGCTTTGTGCGCCACAAGGCAAGGCTCGATGCCTGGACATGGAAGAGGTTGAAAGATCTCGCAAAAGAACACGATCTCACAGCCTCAGGCCTCTTGCTTGCCTGCTACGCTGAAGTCCTTGCGCGCTGGTCTGCACGCAAAGACTTCACAATCAATGTCACACTCTTTAACCGTCTGCCCCTGCACAAAGAGGTGGATGCAATAGTCGGTGATTTCACCTCAGTCTCACTGCTCGCCTACAAAGGAGAGAATACCACATCCTTCCTTGACCGCGCACAGAACGTGCAAAAGACCCTCTGGCAGGATATGGACCACAGTCTCTACCCAGGAGTCTCTGTTATCCGAGACTGGAGCAAAGCAACCGGGCTTGCGGCCTCAAAGATTATCCCAATCGTCTTTACAAGCACCTTGGGCTTTGGGGACGATCACACAACCCACCCGGCCTTACACACCTTTGGCAGTTTAGCCTACAGCATAACCCAGACCCCGCAGGTTTGGATCGACCACCAGGTGCGCGAAGACGACGACTGCCTGGACTTCAACTGGGACTCTATAGACGAGCTTTTCCCTCAAGGCATGGTTTCGGCCATGTTCACCTCCTATACGCGCCTCTTACACCAGCTCGCTCACAATACCCAGCTTTGGCACAGAACAGCTCTGCCGCTTCTCCCTGAATCCCAGGTCCTTGTTCGGACGAAAGTCAATGCCACAGAGCGCGACTATAGCGCCTACCCGAAAACCCTCGACGGCTTCTTTGCGCGCTCTCTTGCGCGCGTGCCCAAACGCAGAGCACTTGCCATGCCAAGTGCGACAAAAAGCTATGAGGAAGTTGGGCGGGCAGTTTGGGCACTTATGGAGAAAATCAGGCCGCATGTCCATGAAGGCGACCTTGTAGCCGTTCTCTCCTCTGGCAGCTGGCAAGACATTGTCGCAGCGCTTGCGATCACAAGTCTTGGCTGCGCCTATGTGCCACTCGACGGCAAGACACCGGTCAAACGCTTAGAACAAGTCCTCGATCACGCAAAGGTCTCTCTCCTTTTGGGGACTACTTTACCCGACGCTCTTCCAAAAACGATTCCTTGGCTTGACATAGAAAGCGACCTTTGGACGGCTACGCAAGACTACCGACCTAGGGCAGAGGCAGCTCACGATAGTTTAGCCTATGTGATCCACACCTCAGGCTCAACCGGCGCTCCAAAGGGCGTTTTGATCACCCACAAAAGCTGCGCAAACACACTGGCCGCAATCGAGGAACTGCTCACAATCACAGAAGAGGACAGCGTCCTTGCTCTCTCAAGCTTCACCTTTGACCTCTCGGTCTTTGACATCTTTGGCGTCCTTGGGGCAGGGGGGACAGTTGTTCTTCCGGATCCAACAAAGCGCCTTGAGGCGGAACACTGGATTGAGTGCATGGAGAACTATGGGGTCACCCTCTGGAACACAGTGCCCCCCTTCTTCCAGATGCTCACAGACACACTTGAACACAGAGGCTCAAGCCCGCATCTTTCGCTGCGCGCAGCCCTGCTCTCAGGAGACTGGATCCCAGTCACATTGCCCAAGCGCATCCGCCGCTTTCTCCCAGACATCGCCCTCTATGGCCTTGGCGGCGCAACAGAGGCCTCCATCTGGTCCAATGTCTACCCCATTTATGACGTGGACCCATCATGGAGGAGCATACCCTATGGCGTTCCTCTGCCAAACCAGCGCTTCACAGTCCTCGACGTTAGCGGCAATAGCTGCCCAGACTATGTCCCAGGGGAACTCTATATTGAAGGTCAAGGCTTAGCCCTTGGCTATTTGAACGACAATGAGCGGACATTTGCCCAGTTTGTTCACAATCCAGAGACAGGCGAGCGCGCCTACGCAACAGGGGATCTTGGCCGCTATCTTCCAGACGGAACCCTCGAATTCTTAGGCCGCGCGGACAATCAGGTGAAGATCAATGGCTTCCGCGTGGAGCTTGGGGAAATCGAACACACTGTTCTGCAAAACCCTGCTGTCAAAGCGGCTGTCGCCTTGGCCTTTGACGGGCAGGGACAGGGCAAGATTTTAGCTCTCTTTGTCGAGCCAAACCGTGGTCAGACGGTGAGCGAAGAGGAGATCCGCGCCTATTTAACAGAGCGTCTCCCACCCTACCTCATCCCGAAAAGAATTGAGTGCCTAGACCACTTCCCCTTGCGCCCAACGGGCAAAATCGACCGCGCGCAACTCACGCTTGATTTAAGCGTGATACCCAATGACACGCTCGCAAAACCCACAACAGCCACGGAGGAGCAAATAACCAAGGTCATCGCCCGCGTGCTTAAGACAGAGGCGATCGGCATAGACACGCGTTTCTTTGAAATGGGCATAAGCTCCCTCGATCTGGTCGCAATCCACGCACAGCTGCAAGAAGAGCTTCAGATCACCTTCCCGCTCATGACCCTCCTGGAACACACGTGCATACGAGCCCTCGCGGCCCAAATTCAAACAATGCAAAAGAAACGGACAGAGCAGTCCTCCTCACAACCCTCCTCCTTCTCCCGCGGCATGCGCCGGGCGGAAATGAGAGCGCAAAGGGGACAGAAACGTCGCTAAACCGAAAAACACCACAGGTACTTCATGAGTCAATCGAACGATCTGCCAAAAGACGCCATCGCCATCATTGGTATGGACTGCCGTTTTCCTATGGCAAACAATACGGCCGAGTATTGGACAAACCTTGTGAACGGCCGGGAATGCATCACCTTTTTTACTGACGAGGAACTGCGGAGCGCTGGTATCCAGGAAGAGACCCTCCGCGCCCCAAACTATGTCAAGGCCGCAGGACTAATTGAGAACGCAGACCTCTTTGACAACGCTTTTTTTGGCTATACCCCAGCCGAAAGCGTCTATATGGACCCCCAGCAATGCCTCTTTCTTGAGACCTGCTGGCACGCCCTCGAAGATGCGGGCTACAATCCCTACACCTATCCGGGCGCAATCTCAGTCTTTGGGGGCACGCGCCTTTCGACCTACTACGTAAACTACATGTGTTCGGATCTCGCCGAATACGGCACAGCCCGCTTCATGCAGGGCCATATCGGCACAGACCGCGACCACCTCTGCACCCGCGTCTCCTATAAACTCAATCTGCGCGGCCCAGCCTTTAACCTCCAATGCGCCTGCTCAACCTCTCTGGTCAGCGTCCACTTAGGCTGCCAAAGCCTCTTAAACTACGAGAGCGACATGGCCCTTGCCGGGGCGAGCGGCATCGACATCCCCCAGGAACACGGCCACTTCTACCAGGAGGGCATGATCTTTGCCCCAGACGGCCACTGCCGCCCCTACGACGCCAAGGCCGAAGGCATTGTCTCAGGCAATGGTGTGGGCGTTGTCCTCTTAAAACGACTTGAAGACGCAATCGCAGACCGCGATGAAATCTACGCAATCATTCTGGGGAGCGCCTTAAACAATGACGGAAGCGCCAAGGTCGCCTATCCGGCCCCAAGTCTTGAGGGACAAAGCGAAGTCATTGCTGAAGCATTGGGCGTAAGCCACGTCGATCCCACAACGATTGCCTATATCGAAGGCCACGGCACAGGGACCTATCTTGGCGATCCCCTCGAAGTTGAGGCCCTGCGGCGCATCTATGGGAAGGACAATCCCAAACGCGGATACTGCGCTCTCGGATCGGTTAAGAGCAATGTCGGCCATCTGGAAGTTGCCGCCGGCATCGCAAGCTTAATTAAAGCGGTTCTTGCTGTGCGCAATGGGAAAATTCCCCCAACCTGCCATTTCACAAAGCCAAACCCGCGGATCAATTTTGACGAGACCCCCTTCTTTGTGAACACGCAAACCATTGACTGGCCAAAGGATATGCCCAAAAAGCGCGCGGCTGTCAGCTCCTTTGGGGTCGGGGGCACAAATGCCCATATAATCCTTGAAGAGGCGCCAAAACGCGCAACATCCCTCGACGCGCAGGCTCTTCCAAACCCGCTCTTTGTCCTCTCAGCCCGCTCAGAGGCGGCCTTAGAAAAACTGCGCGCAGCCTATGGCAAGGCGCTCAGAGATATGATGGATATGGGGGGTAGCGCCGATCTCACAGACATCTGCCACACATCCCAAGAAGGCCGGGCGCACCATAGCTATCGCCTAGCTCTCACAGCAAAGAGTGTCGAAGATCTCGCAACAAAGCTTGCGCAAGCCAAAATTTACCACCACGCAAATGCTGTTCAGCCGGTCTTTCTCTTTACAGGCCAGGGCGCCCAGAGAACGGGCATGGGGAGAGACCTCGCGGCAAAACTGCCTTTCTTTTCCGAGGAACTTACAAAAGTCTGCGCAGCATTTGACCAGTATCTCGATCACAAACTGCTCGATGTCATGTGGGATGGCAAGTACGCCGACTCTCTTGAAAACACTGCCTACACTCAGCCGGCCCTCTTTGCCATTGAATACGCGCTTGCCACAACCTGGATGCACTTAGGAGTCCTCCCGCTCGCCATGGGTGGACACAGCATTGGGGAATACGTTGCGGCAACACTCGCCCATGTCTTCTCCCTTGAGGATGCGGTCAAACTTGTGGCCGCCAGGGGAAAACTCATCGCAAGCCTGCCTCTTGGTGGAGGCATGAGTGCGCTTCTTGCGACTGAAGAAAAAGCGCGGGAGCTTCTTGCAGCCTCAAATGTAGAGCAAGTCGATATCGCGGCAATCAATGGCAGCGCGCAATGCGTCCTCTCTGGGCCAAAGACTGAACTTGCCCGCGTAGAAACAATGGCCGCAAAAGAGGGCCTAACCATTAAGGCTTTGCCCGTCTCCCACGCTTTCCACTCAAACCTCATGCGCCCAATTCTTGAGGACTTCCGGGCTATTGCCAAGACTGTGTCCTTTGCCCCGCCGGACATTCCCCTTGTGAGCAATGTCACAGGCACTCTTGCGGACCCTTCGACCTTCACAACGCCGGAATACTGGGTGGACCACATCCGCTCAACTGTGCGCTTTAACGACGGTCTTAGGGCATTTGCCACCCTTGCGCCCACCTGCTTCTTAGAAATCGGGCCAAAGGCGATTGTAACCCAGATAGCCCAGCGCGAGCGCGCCTATCCAAATGATACGACCTTCACGGCCTCTCTGCACGCGCAAGGAAAGGAGTGGGAGGATCTCTGCGAGTCTCTAGCAGCCCTCTACCGTGCCGGTGTCACACTAAACTTTGCAGCTCTTGCCGAAAACCAGGCCTGGGGCCGCGTCCACTTACCCCTCTATCCCTTTGAGGGGCAAGCGCATGGAGTTGATGCGAGCTTTGAGGGCATTGCCAATAAGCGCTCAGCCCTCTCCCCGCAGTCGCTCTTTGACAAAACAAGCGCTGCAATGGCCGATTTTGCCAAGACAAGCCCCGATAGACCAGGAAAAGACTACGAAGCCCATGCCAAGGCACTTGAAACCTTCTGCACAGGCTATGTCATTGAGGCCTTAGAAAACGCCCAAGTTTTTCAAGAAAAAGCCTTTCAAAGCGAGGAAGAGCTTGCAGAAAAACTGAATCTCCCGAAGGGCATGGAACAATTGTTTAGCCGCATGCTCGAGAGCCTCGTAGCCCAGGGGCTGCTCACACGGCGCGGGGCAACGGTTGGAGAATTACGGCATTTTGACGAAGACAACAGAAAAACGATCGAAAGTTCGCTCGCTTAGGGAGGATGCATGCCCCAATCGGAACAGTTTATCGCAGAGAATGCGCCACTTCTCTCCTTTCTCAAGCACATGGGAAAAAACATCGGTGCCATTCTCACAGGCAAGGCCAAAGCAAGAGATCTCATGTTTCAAAACGGCTCAGATATGGTTGAAAGCGTCTATAAAGACACACCCCAGAGCCGCTACTACAACGGGATTATGGCCCGCGCATTGGACGCGCTCCTAGCCAACCTCCCCTACGAGAGCACACTCAATATTTTGGAAATTGGCGCAGGCACAGGCAGCACAAGCGCAAGCATCCTGCCCCTTCTGCCCAAGGATCGCACGCACTACGTGTACACGGATATCTCCCCGCTCTTTACCAAGAATGGCAAGGAGCGCTTCGGGGATTTAGGCTTTGTCACCTTTTCCACTCTCGATATTGAGCGCGACCCAACAAGCCAGGGCTTTGCCCCTGAATCCTTCGATATCATCATCTGCGCAAATATCCTGCACGCAACACGCGATATCGAGGAGAGCGTGCGCAACACCGCAAGCTTGCTCAAAAAACACGGTTTTCTCTTCTTGCGGGAAATCACAACTGAGCGTCCGGCCATGGGTTTTGAGATCTCCTTTGGCTGCCTGCTTGGGCCAATTGTGGACGCGCTCCGCGGAAATAAACCCTTTCTCACAGTTGCAGGCTGGAATGCGCTTTTGCACAAGATAGGCTTTGACTTGTGCGAGGCGGCCCCCAAGGATGGACCAAGCGAAGAGCATATTCTCCTTGCCCGCAAAATAAGCGGAAATGTTGAGGCCTTTTACGCCAAAAAAGAGGAGCATACAAACAAAGGCACTGGCCACGCGCTTTTAGGCGCCCGTATCCCCTCGCCCCTGCCAACCGCCCAATTTGTCCAGGAAGTGAGCATTGCCCGCCAGCCCTTCTTAGCCGAGCACCAGGTCTTCGGCAATGTCGTTGTGCCGGGCACAGCCCACTTTGATCTCGCAGCCTCTGCCGGGCGTGTCTTTTTTGACTGCGAGCAGATTGCCCTCTCCCACGTTGTTTTGCGTGAGGCCTTACTTCTCGATTCAGGGCCCCGCACACTCGAGGTCACAGTCGAGCCAGATGAAAGTGAGCGTGCGGCAAAAGTCTCAATTTACAGCCAGGGTACAGAGGCCGCACGCGAGGGGGGAGACGACTGGCACCTCCATGTCACAGGAACAGTGACCCCACTCGCAGAGACTACGGCACGCCGTCTTGATTTTCCGGCCATTTTGGCTAAGGACGCGCACGAAATCGATGTCCAGGCCTTCTATGAGACCTTTGATTCCTACGGCGCCGTACACTACGGCCCGATCTTCCGGGGCTTACGCAGGCTATGGCGCATCCCAGGCGGAGCCGCGGCGGAAGTTGCCCTAGATGACTCAGAGCGCGGCAAAAAACAGGGCTTTATCGTCCACCCGGCCCTTTTGGATAGCTGCCTGCAGAGCATGGTTGCGGCCGCCTGCGAGACTGAGATCTCAGGCGATGGCTTTATGCCCTTTGGGCTCGACGAAATAACCTTCCTAGGTTGCGCGGAGGATTCTGTCCTCTGTGTGGCGAAGCTTAAGGATGGCGACACATTTGCGCAGGAGATGTTCTCTGCAAGCTTCACTATCGCAAGAACGGACGGAGTCGTGCTTGCGGAAATCAAAAATCTCGTCATGCGCAAGACCAAGAAAGCGACCCTTGAGGCCTTAAAACTTGGCCAGAAAAACCTGGGCGATCTCTGCTACGACATCCTCTGGCGGCAGGCTGAATTGCCAAAGTCAAGCGATATGTCCGGCCATTGGCTGATCATACCCTGCAAAAACACCCGCTTTATCGACGCGCTCTCAAAGACAATACGCGATGCGGGTGGATCTGTGACCTACTGCGCAAATCCCAAGGAGGTTATGAGCCTCTATGACGCAAAAACTATTTGCGGCATCCTCTACTGCGCGGCACTCGATAACGAGCTTCCGGACTTTGACGGAAAAGGTGGCCTTGCGGGATTTAAGACCACAAGCTGCAAAAACCTGCTTGAAATCGCCAAGTTTCTTGCAGAAAAGGAGACTGGGGAGAATCTGCGCTTAGGACTCTTCACCTGCGAGGCCCAGAAGGCGAGACCAAATGACCGTCCAAATCCCTGCCAGAGCATCCTCTTAGGCCTTGAAAAATCGATAGCGAACGAAATCCCCAAAATTGCGCCAATCAGTATTGATCTCGATAATGTGGCCGATTGGGCAGCTCAGGTCCCAACTGCCGCATCTCTCCTAGGCGCAAAAGACTATCCAGAAGATGTTGTCGCCCTGCGCGCAAACTCCCTGCTTGTGCCGCGCTTAATCAGAAGTTCTGCGATTAAACCCGCAAAGGACTTGTCCTTAAAAAAACCAGAGGGCGAGGCCTATACAAGCGTGTTTCAAGGAAATGGCATTGACGGAATCTCCGTGCAGGCCATGGAACGCAAAGCCCCAGACAAGGGCTCAGTTGAAATTGAGGCCCACGCCTATGGCATGAATTTCCAAAATATCATGGTCGCAATGGGCGTCTCCACCAACATACAAACGCTTGTCCTTGACTGCGCAGGCCGAGTGACCAGGGTTGGAGAAGGGGTGACAGATGTGCGCGTCGGGGATCCGGTTGTAACCACAGTCTACGGTCCCTTTGCCTCGCACGTCCACGCAAAAGAGAATCTCGTCCACGTCCTGCCCAAGGATTTCCCCTTGCGCGATGCGGCCGGCATCCCCACAGTCTTTATGACAAGCTGGCACGCTTTAGTTGAAGTGGCCAAATTGAAACCTGGTGAACGCGTTCTGCTCCACTCAGCAACTGGGGGCATTGGTCTTTCAGCCATTCAGATAGCCCAAGCGATCGGAGCTGAGATCGTAGCCACTGCTGGCACTGAACACAAACGCGCCCTTCTCCGCTCACTTGGCATTAGGCATGTCTACTCGTCAAGAAATGCGGACTTTGCGGCGCGCATTAAAGATGAGCTCGGCGGCGTGCATGTTGTTCTCAATTTCCTGGTTCACGATCTCGCAGACGCGAGCATGCGCACTCTTGTACCAGGCGGCCGCTTTATTGAAATCGGCAAAACGGATCTGCGCACCAAGGAAGAGGTCGCGCGCATCCGCCCAGATATCAGCTACCACATCGTTGATCTGGAAAAACTCGCCAAGGTGGACGAGGAGGCCATGCGCCGCATCTTCTCCGGTGTCATGGATGGCTTTATCAAGGGCCTCTACCACCCAATAGCCAAGCGCGTCTTTTCCATGGATGCCTTACAAGACGCCTTTCACTTCATGCTCGAAGGCCGACATATCGGCAAGGTCATTGTCGAAACAGCGTTTCGACCACGATCCCACGGGATTAGGCCCAATGTCACCTATCTTATCACAGGCGGCATGAGTGACCTTGGAATCGCGTTAGCCAAGCATCTCAAAGAGGCCGGAGCAAACCACATAACCCTCTTAGGTCGACGCATCCCTGAGGCCTCCTCTCCTCGCAGTGCGGAAATCGCCAGTCTCTCAAGTGACGGCTGCACAGTTGAGACAAAGATCCTCGATGTCACAGACAGAGACGCTGTCATCTCTTGCGTTCAGGCTATTCCAGAGACAGCGCCCCTTGCCGGTGTCTTCCACTTAGCCGGGCATCTCGATGACGACACAATTGTCCGTCTCAATTGGGAGCGCTTTAATGCCGTTCTCTCGCCTAAGGTCGACGGAAGCTACTTCTTCCATGAGGCAACACGCGATCTCCCGCTAGACCACTTTGTTGTCTTCTCCTCCATTGCCTCGGTCTTTGGCACCCACGGACAGGCAAACCACGTTGCGGCCAATACCTTTATGGACGCTTTGATCGCAGAGCGCCGCGCGGACTTTCTGCCAGGGCTTTCGCTCAACTGGGGAGCCTGGGGGCAGATCGGCACAGTTGTCCGACTTGGCATTCTAAAAAGGATTGAGCAGCAGGGCGTGTTCGGCTTTGACACAGAGACCGGCCTCTCTGTTCTTGACCAGTGCATGGCAGGAGACATTGAGCGCAAGGTCGTAACCAAGATGCAGTGGCAGCGCATGGTGCCACTTTTAGCCCAAACCCGCGCAGCCGCCTTCTTTGCTGAGATCAAAAAACGCGCGGATCTCCCAGAAAAAACTGTCCAGTCAAACATCGGTGCGCACTTACGTACCCTTGGCATGGAGGAGCGGGTCGAAGAACTCAAAGGCTACCTGAAAAAGGAGATCGCAGGCTTTTTGCGCATCGCAATCGAGTCCATTCCAAATGACGCCAATCTGACAAACCTTGGCATGGATTCCTTAATTAGCCTCGACCTCTTCCAGCGCATAAGCCGCGATCTCGGCATCCACATCGCCCCCCACGAAGTTGCGGGCATGGTCAATGTGAATGCCATGGCGGCCAAGTTTGCGGCGGATTTAGGGCCAGAACAAGAGCGTCCTAATGAAAAGAAGCCTGAAAAAGCACAGAATGCGGCCCCTCTTGCCCAATACTTTGTCCAAGACCCTGAGCATGCCTATGATCCTTTCCCCCTCTCAGACATGCAGCAGGCCTACTGGATCGGCCGCCACGAGAAGGGCTTAACCCTTGGTGGAGTGAGCTGCCACTTCTACTTTGAAGCGGAAAGCACAGGCCTAGACATTGACCGCTACGAGGCTGCCTGGAATAGCTTAATTCTCTACGAACCCATGCTGCGCACAGTCTTATCTAGCGATCGCAGAGAACAGCAGGTCCTAGAAAGTGTGCCGCACTTTAAAATACCCCGCCACGATCTCAGATCCGCATCAAATGAGGAGCAGGAGGCGCACATTGTATCCCTCCGTGAGCGCTTAACCCACGAGGTAATCCAGGTCGACCAATGGCCAAACTTCCACATTGAGGCGACACTCTATCCAGACGCGCGTGTCCGAACCCATATCAGCTTTGACCTGATACTTGCGGACTTCCACGGGATCTCCCAGCTCTTCACAGAACTTGCGCTGATCTACACGAAGGGCGCGGACAGTTTGCCGAAAAAGCGTGTGACCTTCCGCGACTACCGTTTGGCTGAAGAACGCTACAGGCAAAGCGAGCAGTTCACAAAGGATAAAGCCTACTGGCAAAAACGCGCGGCCAAATTGCCGGAAGCGCCGAAGCTTCCTCTCGCGCAAAAGCCGCACAGCCTGACAAATCCCCGCTTTGAGCGCAAAGTCCACATCCTCCCAAAAGACGTCTGGGAGAGAATTACGAAGCGCGGAGAGGCCCGGGGACTGCCACCAACAGCCATAGCGCTCGGCGTCTTTGCCGAAGTCTTAGCGCTCTGGAGCGAAGATCCGGCCTTCACAATCAATATCACACTCTTTAACCGCCTGCCCTTCCACGAAGATATTCAGGCGCTTATCGGTGAATTCACAACCAATACCCTGCTTGCCGTTGACTCCCTCTCGGCTGCGCGCTTTACCGACCGCGCTGCGCGCATCTGGCGCCAGCTTTGGGATGACATGGCGCACAGATCCTATTCCGGCGTCCGCGTTGTCCGCGATCTCGCAAGGGAGCGCGGGGCGTATCTCATGCCAATTGTCTTCACAAGCACGCTTGCCCAACACTCAATTCAAGGGGGCACTGCATCCTCCGATGGGACGCAAAACGTCTTAGGACAGGAGATCTACAGCATATCCCAGACCCCGCAGGTCTGGCTGGATCACCAGCTCTTTGAAGTCGATGGCTGCTTGCGCATTGTCTTTGACTATGTCGCAGACCTCTTCCCAGAGGGACTTATCGACGCAATGTTTACGGCATTAACCGGCCTCTACGAGCGTCTTGGATCCACGGATGAAAGTGTATCACAAGACATCTGGCAGGCGCAGCACATCCTTGACATCCCACATGAGCAGCGCGCTGTGCGCGAGAAGGTCAATGCCACCCAAAAGAGCTTCCCGAACTATCGCCTAACAGACCTCTTTCTAGAGAATGCCAAGACACATGGCGAGGACACAGCCCTCATCGCAAAGGATGCGACCCTAAGCTACAGAGAACTGTGCGAGCGCGCCTTATGTCTTGCAGAAACCTTGCGCGCGCAGAAAATCGCTCAAGGGAGCCGGATTGCGGTGGTGGCTCCGAAATGCTCTTTGCAGATCATAGCCGTCCTTGGCATCCTGCTCGCCGATTGTGTCTACGTGCCTCTTGACCCGGCCATGCCAATTGCCCGCATCCGCGAGATCTGCCGTGACGCAAACGTCGCCTATGTAGTCGGCACAGGAATTGAGATCCCAGATTGTCCCTTCTTAGACCTTGCCGCCATACCAACTAAAGGTTCCGACGTCACTTTAAAAACAGCGCAAAAAGCAGATCCTAACGATCTTGCCTATATCATCTATACCTCAGGCTCAACCGGCAAACCCAAGGGGGTGATGATCTCCCATGCCGCGGCCATGAACACCATTTTGGCCGTAAACTCTACCTACGGGATAGGCGCAAAGGACAGAGTGCTTGCGCTTGCCAAACTCTCCTTTGACCTCTCAGTCTACGATATCTTTGGCCTTCTCGCAGCAGGCGGAACTATTGTCTTACCAAGTGACGAAGAATGCACGGATCCGACTGCCTGGCGAACATATATTGCAGAGCACAAGGTCACTCTCTGGAATACTGTCCCAGCTCTCGCCCAAATTCTCGATGCGCATCTCGCCGACACAGAACCAAGCGCAGAGAGTTTGCGGGCAATCCTGCTCTCAGGGGACTGGATTCCGAAGGATCTGCCAGGCTCCTTACAAAAGCATTTGCCCAAATGCCAAGTCTACGCCATGGGAGGGGCAACCGAGGCCTCGATCTGGTCCAACTACCACAAAACAAGTGCTGATGACGCCTCCTTCGCCTCAGTGCCCTACGGCACCCCCCTTGCAAACCAGGGCTTTGCTGTCTTAGACGCCAATCTTCGCGACAAACCCGACTGGGTGCGCGGGGATCTCTATATCACAGGCAAGGGCTTAGCCCTTGGCTACTGGAATGATGCGGAAAAAACAAACCAAGCCTTCCTTGAAGCGACAGCCGACCATCCCCGCCTCTATAAGACCGGAGACTGCGCGCGCTACCATCCCTCAGGTGTCCTCGAATTTTTGGGACGCACAGACAATCAGGTCAAGGTCCACGGCTTTCGTGTGGAATTAGGGGAAATTGAAAGCACACTTGCAGAGCATCCTGCAGTCGCAAGCGCGGCCGTGCTTCTGCAAAAAAATGTCGGCGGAGAACCCGTCCTTGCCGCCTATGTGAAGACAAAGGGCAGAGACCTTGTGCAGAGTGAGGTCGCAGACAGAGAAGCTTTTGATCTCGCGCACATCCTAACAAATCTGCCCAAAGACAAGGCTCTTGACCGGACACGCTTTTTGCCAGTCTGGCAGGCCATGGAGGATCTCTACACAAGTGCGAGCCACGCGCTTCTTGAACATCTAAGCAAAGACGGCACAGTCCACCCAAGATACCAGAAGTGGCTTAGCCGCGCCCGCGCCCACGCCAAAACTGTGCAGCAAGTGCCCAATCTTGAAGACGCACTCGCAAATTGCGCGGAAGGTGCGGAGGAATTGGGCTTTAGCGCGCAAGAGACAGAACTTCTGAAAAAAACTGTGCACAATCTCCCAGATATCCTGACAGAGAAACTGCACTCTGCGGAATTCTATGCCCAGGATGCTGTGCCAGGCTTCTACCAGAAGATCTTTGGCTTAAGTAATGAGCGCACAGCGGCGCTACTTGTCCATCTTGCAAATGCGCGCGACTCTCTGCGCATTTTAGAAATTGGTGCAGGCTACGGCACTGTGACAGACTTTGTCCTGCCAAAGCTCACACAGAAAAATGTCCACTACGAGTTTACTGATATCTCCCCCTTCTTCATAAACCGGGCAAAGAAGCGCTATGCGGCCTATCCCAATATACACTATCGCCTGCTGGATATCGCATCCGATCCCCTGCTCGCGGGTTTTGCAGAACACAGCTACGATATTATCTTTGCCGGAAACGTCCTCCACGATGTGGCCGATATCACAAAGACTCTTGCCTACGTTGCAAAACTCCTCTCTCCTTCTGGCGTGCTTGTGCTTCAAGAAGAGACTGTCTTTCAGACACCCTTTGATCTGACCATGGGTCTGCAGCAGGGCTTTGACAGCGCTCGTGACGAGGACATTCGTCCAAATCACCCGCTCTTAAGTCGAGAGCAGTGGACTAAACTGCTCACAGGGGCGGGCATGAGTGCGCCACACTTTGCTATGCCCAAGGACTCGCTAGAAGGGGAATTGGGACTCGAGATTATTGTTGCAGAGGGGCCACGCACAGTGGAACGCACGGACACGCGCCCGCTTGAGGACTTTTTGCGCACGCGTCTTCCAAGCTACATGGTGCCCCATATCTGGACATGCCTTGACGCATTCCCGCTCACAGCCAATGGGAAAATCGACCGCAAGCGCTTAGGTGCCCAAAGCCTAGCGGGAACGCGGGCGGTTCAAGCGAAAACTCTGGAAGAGCAGCGCATTCTCGCGATCTGGAAGGATATTCTTGCCTGCGATTCCGATTCTCTTGGGGTAACCACAAGCTTCTTTGCGGCTGGCGGCGACTCGCTCACAGCCTTCCAGCTTGTTGAGCGTATCAATACGAGCTTTGGTGTCCACCTGCGCTTAAGCGATCTGTTACAGGCGCAGACTGTCGCAGACCAAGCCCATCTTGTGCGCAGCCACAAAGACACTGAGAGTACGCTCACTGTGCCCTTAAACGCTGCCCAAAGCAAAGAGACGCTTCTTCTCTACCACCCAATCGAGGGCCTTGTGACCTGCTACCTGCCTCTTGCAAATGCTCTCTCTGACATACGGCTTCTTGCTGTGCAGAGCGCGGGCCTTGAAGAAGGCGAGTATACCCAAGACTTTGACGCAATGGTTACTGAGGGGCTTTTGCACATGCCCGTAGATTGCGATCGCCCACTCATCGTTGGCGGCTGGTCAATGGGCGCATTCTTGGCAGCTGCTGCGGCAAAACGCCTAAAAGATATGGGCGCAGATCGTCTGCCCGTAGTCCTGCTCGATCCCCCGGCAAAAGACAGCTGGGATCAGCTCTTTGATGCGCGAAAGAACGACCAAAGCGAACTCTTACGCTTTGTCGCAGAAGATCCCGCACAGGCTCTTCATGCTATCCCTCTGTCCGCAAAAGAGCTTGCGGCTTTACCGCACAAAGAGCGCAATCAGGCACTTATTGCCGGACTTATGGCGAGCGGTCAGCTTACCATTAATGCCTCACGGATCCTTACGGTCATAGAGACCAATTTGCTCGCCTTACGCGCCCATACCCCAAGTCCTCTTCCCTGCGACATGCTCTTTGTGCGCGGGGCAGGATCCCCTGAAAGCGGCGTCACCTACTGGAAGACGATCTGCCAGGGCAAATGCACTGTACTCGAGGTCCCGGCAAATCACTGGAATCTCACACGCGATCCTGAAAGTGTAGCGAAAATAGCCCAAGCTATTCGCGCACAGATGACCCGCTAAACTCAATTTCGTACGCCGGATCCCTCCGGCGTACGAAAAGGAATTGCAATGTTCTTTTCATCTTCATCCAACTGGCTTTTTGGCAAGGCCGATACGGGCAAACCGACACTCTTCTGTCTCCCCTATGCGGGCGGCGGGGCCTCTGTCTACCGCAATTGGAACACGCATCTCTCCCCACTCACAGGCGTTGTGGCCATACAATTGCCCGGCAGGGAAGAGCGGATCAATGAAGCGCGCTACTACAGTATCGTTGATCTAGTGGATGCGATCTTCGAAGCGGAAGCAGAGGATGGCCCCTGGTTTACAAAGAAAAGCGTGCTTTTTGGACACAGCATGGGGGCAAAAATAGCCTTTGAAATAGCCCAGCGTCTTGAGGCGGAAGGCCGTCCCCCAGCCCTCCTCCTTGTCTCAGGGAGCCGTCCGCCGGCTATGCCAAGCAAACGGCACATCTGTGATTTGGACGACGCGGACTTTGACGACGAGCTCCGCCATTTGGCTGGAACGCCTGAGGCAATCTTGCAGGAAAAAGAACTTATGTGTCTTTTGCGCCCGCTCCTGCGCGCCGACTTTGCCATGGACGAGAACTATATCTCAAGCGCAACCCTAAATATCCCAATTGTCGCCTATGCGGGCGATGCGGACGATGAGGTCTCAGAGCCCGATCTGAGCGCTTGGGCCAAGCAGACGCACAGCTCATTTTCGTCGAATATAGTCCCAGGCGACCACTTCTTCTTAAAAAAACACGAGGCAGATTTTCTCTCACGTCTGCACTCGGATCTGACTCATTTTCTCGGAGAGGCCTCATGACCTTGAAGCATGCGCAAGGGTACTTACAATTTCTTGAAAAGCACAAGGCCGCTCTCTTTTGTCTTATCCTAGCCATTGTGCTTTCCTCGGTCATAGCCCTGCGCCACATTGTCTACGACAATTCCGACGAAGCCTTTTTTACCGAGGGAGATCCCACAGTCACAACCTTAAACCGCTTCCGCGAACTCTTTGGCAATGAAGACTTTGTCTCTCTCGCCATTCCCTTTGACAATGTCTTTTTGCGGGAGAATCTCCTTCTCTTACAATCCCTAGCGGAAACCCTGGACCGCGAGGTGCCGCATCTGCGTGAGGTCAAATGGCTTGGATCCGCAGAATACATCCGCGCCCACGGAAGCGAAGTTTTGGTCTCACCTGGCTTAGAGGAAATCCCAGAGTCCCAAGACGAGATCTATCGTTTTCGTGACGAAATTCTCCGTCTTGACGATTTTGTCGATGTCTTAGTCTCCAAAGACTGCAAAATAGCCTGCATTGTGCTTGAAATTGAGCGCTACCCAAAGGACGCGCAGGATCCAAGAAAAGATCTTGCGCCAAGTATCAAACGCGTCTTGGCACTCCCCCAATTTGCGCACCTAACAACCTATCTCACAGGACCGCCAATCCAGGACTATGAGACGGATGCGCTCACAAGCAGAGAAACAGCGCGCCTAACCCTCTTCTGTCTCTTGCTTGAGATTATTCTCCTCTACCGTATGGGCAATGGGATTCGCGCGGTCATTGCGCCAGTTGGTGTCATTCTTGTGAGCATTCTTGCGACCATGGGTCTTGTGAGCGCCTTGGGCCTCCCTGTCTCACTTATGTGCATCATGCTCCCAACCATGCTCTTTTCTGTGTGTATCGGGGACACAGTCCACATCATCGCAGAGTACCAGATACGCCGCGCAGCAGGCTTTGGCCTAAATGACGCGCTTGCGACAACTCTGGCCCAAATCGCTAAACCCTGTCTGTTCACCTCGCTCACAACAATGATGGGCTTCTGCTCCTTTGTGACCACAGACATTGTGCCAATCCGCATGGCGGGCATCTATTCCGCGCTCGGTGTCCTTTTAGCCTTCTGTTTCTCCCTTGTGCTCACCCCGCTTGTCTATTTTTGCGGCAATGAGGAGACGCGGAAGACAAGCACCTTCCACGCCCGCTGTATAAATTGGCTGCACAATACACTTTCCGCAATAACCCTCTGGTCGCTCAACCACGCCCGCGCCGTGCTCATCTTCTTTGTGCTGACATCTGTTTTGGGCGTGCTTCTCTTTCAGACGACGCATATTGAGACCAATCTTGTGCGCGATATCGATCCCTGCGAAAAACTCCGCCGCGACTCGGATTTCTTTGACGCTTCCATGGGCGGCGCCATGGCCCTTGAACTTATCGTCGACAGTGGGCGCGAAAATGGGGCGAGGGACATCAACTTTCTGCGCGATATGGAACGCCTCCAGCGCTATGCCGAAAGCCTCCCTGGGACCACAAAGACGCACAGCATTGTGGACATAATTAAACGCGTAAACGAGGCCCTGCACAACGAAGACCACAGCTACTTCGCCCTGCCGCCAAGTCAGGAACGCGCAAGTCAGTACCTCTTCTTCTATGAGACAAGCGGAGGAAAAAATCTCGACCGGGAACTCTCGCTGCTCTCAGACACAGCAAGAATCCACATCCAAACGCTCACCATGGGAACCGCGGCCGTTCAAGACTTCATCGCCAAGATGAACAACTTTGTTGCACAAGAACTTGGCGGAAGGCTTGCGGTCTCCTACACAGGGCATATGGCTATTGTCGCCGCCATGGCGGACTATGTCCGAAGCGGGCAGATGGTAAGTTTACTCGCGGCTCTTATAACCATCACCCTCATGATGTTCCTCTGCCTCCGCTCTCTCCCCATGGCGCTTTTAAGCATGCTGCCCAATATCGCAACCATCTGTCTTCCACTTGGCTTTATGGGTCTTTTTTCTGTGCCCATGAGCCTTGTGCTTATGATCTTCTCCTCAGTCATTATCGGCGTAGCCGTTGACACAACCACGCATTTCTATGTCTCCTGCAAGCGCTTTTTTAGTGAAACAGGCGACTATTACGCAAGCATACTCAAAACCATTGCTCTTGTCGGCCAACCGGCCACTTTCACGATGCTCTCTCTGGTCCTAGGCTTTCTGCTCTTTACCATTTCGCACATCACAACCCAGGTCCAGTTTGGCCTCCTTGGCGCCTGCGCCTTTTTCTACGGTTGGCTTGCAGACATAACACTCTCTCCCGCTCTTCTTGTCCTCTTTCACCCCCTAGGACCAGACGATCCAAACGTTCGGAGGAATCATGCCCCATCGCCTACTCTGTCTCTTCCTAAGCCTGACCCTTGCCTTAAGCCTTAGCACAAAAGTCTTTGCCGATCCGGCCAAGCACGATCCGGCTAAGGATGGTTATGACCTTGCTGTTGCCATGGACAATGTCGACACAAGTAATGACTCCTACAGCGAAGCTGTGATGACCATAACGCGGGGCAGTAAGACCCTAAAGCGCATTTTTAAAACCTATTCCAAACACTTCGGCAAAGATGGCAAGGACGAATACAGTCTGCTCGTCTTTGATAAGCCTGCCGATGTCAATGGCACAAAATATCTTGTCTGGAGCTATCGCGGTCTGGATAAAGACGACGATATGTGGGTCTATCTCCCAGCAGAGAGCCTTGTTCGGCGAATCAGCGGCTCAAGCAAATTTGCGTCCTTTATGCGCAGCGATCTCTCAAACGAGGACATCCAAAACCTCGACGACGTTGATGAATATACCTACCAGCACAAGGGAGAGGCGGTCGTTGACGGCATACCCTGCTATGTGCTTGAGCGCTATCCTAAGAAAGGCAAGGAAACCCAGTACTCAAAACAGGTGCAATGGGTGCGCAAAGATATCCTCCTCCGCTACAAGGCGGACTACTACGACACCAAGAACAGACTCATCAAGAAACTCACCTTCTTAAATCCGCAAAAGGTGGACGGTATCTGGACAATTCTCCACATGCGCGTCGAGCGCCCGAAGGAGGGCTCAGTCACCGACATAGAGTGGAACACCATGCGGTACAATGTCGGTCTGGCAGACAGCTATTTTGAACACAGCGCTCTCCAACGCTAAGATCGAGGGGGGAGATTCTCTCCCCCCTGTGGAATCAATCTCTCATGTTGCGCACGATCACCTCTTTTTTTCTCGCACTCTTTGTTCTCTTGATTGCGAACACGCCCTCTGCGAACATGCTCGACACACTGCGCGCAAACTCGTCACTTGCGGGCTATGCCCAGGCCACCTACCGGCAGTCTGTCCACAAAAAGCACCCTCTTGCCGCAACCGTACGCTTGGCGCTAGAGGCCACAATCAACAAGGATTCCTGGATTCGGGGCTTTGTGTCCGGCTACGGGGACATTGATTTCTCAGTCCCAGGCAGAGATTCCGACGAAGCCCTGATCACCCCAGAACTCTCCGAAGGCTACATAACCCTCGACTCCCGCTACTTGGACTGCATTATCGGCATGCAGCACATCAGATGGGGGGAAGCCGATAGCCTCTCAACTTTTGATATCATTAATCCCATCGACTACCGCAATCCCATCTCAACTGCGCGCAGCAGTCAGAGGCTTGCGGTCGGGGCCATTGATCTTCGGGGGAATCTAAACGGCGTAGGTCTCCTCGATCTTGTCCTCATTCCTTTCCCGCGCATGAGCCGCCTGCCGGAATACGGGGCCACATGGGAAGACAAGGACCTGCACACCATGCGCCGCACAGTCGCAAGCACCCCTTGGATTCATGCGACCGAGGAGGAGGGCCCCTATGAGCCGGAAGTTGCGGCGAGACTCAAATTCTTCCGCCCAGGCTATGATTTCGCTTTTCTCTTCTACCGGGGCTATGAACACGAACCGCTCTACACCGCAAGCTTTTCCCCACAAACCATGAGCGCGCGCTTACATGAAACCTACGAAATCTACCAGGCCTACGGGGCAAGCATCGCGATCTCCGTTCTTGAGGCAACACTGCGCGGAGAATGCACGCTCAAACACGACTATCCCTTCCAATCGGACCAGATTGCCATTGAAAAACGCAATGATTTCGAAACCATCATTGGAATAGACCGCAATTTTCTAACCAACTTGAACGTCAACCTCCAGGCATTTTATTTTGCCCACGACGGCGATGAGGTGAGCGGCAAGGACAGACAACGTTATGGTGGGACCTGGTCGCTTTCGGACAAATTCCTAGACGACGCTCTTAAGGCCGGAGTGCGCGGAGAGGTCTTTATGAACAACGGCGACTCCTGTGTCGAACTCTTCGCTGAATACGAATACGACGACAATCTCCGCTTTTTTGCGGGCTATATGCTCTTTGGCGGGGACGAAAAAAACGACCTCGGTCAGTTTGACCAAAACGACCACGTCTATCTCGGTGTCAAATACTCCTTCTAACCGTAAGGACCATCTATGCTCAATGTCGAGGACAGTCTAAGCGACGCGGTGGAACAGACACTGCTCATTCCCCTCTGGTGCTGCGCAAATCCCTGTCGCGCAAATCCTGAGGCATCCTATGATCCTATGGCCGTCCGCGTTATTCAAACCATAGACTTTGACTTTTCAAACATAAAAAAATCCTTCAAGGAATACGGCCAAGTGTGCTGTTTAGCGCGCGAAATGCATATAGACCGCTGTGTGAGCGATTTTCTGGCCAAAAATCCCGAAGGAACAATTGTCAATCTTGGCTGCGGCTTTAGCACAGCTGCTTTTCGCACAAAACGCCCAAGCGGCCTGTGGTACGATATCGATCAGCCACCTGTCATTGAGGCGCGCCGCAAAATTTTACCTGAAGATAACGGGGAAATCCTTCTCGCCTACGATATGTACGATCCGGCCTGGATGAATGAGATCGCCTACTCTCAAGACAAGGGCATTCTCTTTCTTGCTGCCGGAGTCTTCCACTACCAGGACCCCAAACTTCTCTTAGCCTTTCTCTCGCTTCTTGCCGGAAGGTACCCTCTAGGCAGTCTGGTCTTTGACGCGGTCTCGCGCCTTGGCATGCGCATAAGCAATGCCTATGTCAAACGCGCAGGCAATACGGACGCAACCATGCGCTTTTATGTCCGCTCGAAAGAGTCGCTCAAAAAAGCCTCCCCCCATTTTGCACGTGTTTCAACAGAGCCCTATTTCGCAAGCTTTCCCAAATGTGATTTGACCCTCTCAAGCCGCGTGAATATTGCCCTAGTCAAACTCTTCTCCATGCTCTTCTTCGTCACAATCGCCTTTAGCCCAAGCAACGAGGCCTAGTTGCTCGCATATGCCGCACATCGATATCTGGCTCTTTGCTCTTGGAGATTGGGCCCCCTCCTGGGTCTTTTCCATTTTAGAAGGAGCCGAAGTGGCCCGTGCAGACAAATTTCTAAGAAAATCCGACAGAGCGCATTTCGCGCTCTGCCGGGCGACGGTCAAAACAATCCTCGCCTCCTACCTGGCGCTTCCGCCACAAACACTCTCCTTTTCCCTGGGACCCTATGGGAAACCCTCTCTCCCAAATTCGCCCATCTCCTTCAATATCTCCCACACTGCCACCCATGCCTGTCTCGCCATTTCAAGAAGCAGCCTTCCCTTAGGCTGCGACATCGAATGTGTCCGCCCATCCCTTGATCCCATGGCCCTTGCCAGCTATTTTGCGCCTGAAGAACAAAGGCTTTTGCACCATGAGCAAAACGCTTCAAAGCGTTCAAAGCTCTTCTATCAAATGTGGGTGCGCAAGGAGGCCGTAATGAAAGCAAGCGGTCTAGGCCTCTTAGCGGGGCTTGACCATATACTCGCGATACGCGACACAGTCACGGTCACAGCGGATGCGGGAATTAAAGAGCCTGCCTGGTTTTCCCCTGGCACAACGCTCTTTAGAGACACGGAAATGGCCGTCGCCATCCCAAGCACGCACACACCCTGCACACTCGCCTACGGCACACTTTCGTTCTCCTCCCTGCAACACTTTCCCGCACTCACAGAGAGTATCCAAAGTCTCCGTGCCCGCTTTGCCGCGAAAAGACCGCTATCCAATACCGTGATTCCCCTAACCTGACGCTCACAAGAGATTGCGGTCGTAAAAAAATCTTGCCGACCGCAACTCTGTCGCTGTATTTCTGGATAAAGTATACGCAAGAGACTGTACGCTTGCGCACGTGTGCAAAGATGTCAGTTTTCTCTCGCGCAGGCTGAGTTCACAAGTCATGGGACAGGTACGCGTATGGTTGCGCACAAAGCTTGCCTGCTCGCACAGGCTCTCTGTCTTCTTTCGAGATTGTATGCACAAAAAGCTCTTTTTGAGAGACTCTTGGTACACTTTCTCTGTGTCAAAAGCCCAAAAAAAAGCCACACCCAATTGAGGTGTGGCCATAGATGTCGTTCAATATTACGATTCGAGAAGTTGATTGCAATGAGTGGCGATCCCGCACTGTGAGAGTATCAGGCCTCTCTGCCGTAAACTCCCCCAGTCTATTGCAATCAACCAGTAGAACCGTAATATACTCGCGACGTCTTTGAGTTCTTAGGCAATGCCCAGACTATTGCCATAAAGGGGAGGAAGACGAGTACAAAGGGTCGAAGCATAGATTATGCCGCAAGACGCTGTCTTGTCACATGGTTTGGAAAGGGCGAAAAAGGCGCAGATAGCTGTCCCCAAAGCGCTCATCAGGCTCTATATGGCAGCCTTCGCCCCATTCATTCCAGGCATTGACAAAAATATACTGCATTGCTGGGGGAAGAATCTTCTCTGTATAGCTGCGTAAAAAATCAAGCATAGACTTAAAAAGACGGGGATTTGCACCCGTACAGGCTATCCCGTGTATGCCCCGGCGCGCTGTATTGTCCCAGCCAGGAAAAGCGCAGCGCATGCGCGCATACGGCGGAATTTCTTTATGGAGCATGAAGGATACCGTCTTTCCGTAGTCAATGCGTACGGGGAGTTCGCCTTCTTGAGAGACATGGTTTTCCCTGCGCCAATTGGGGGCAAACTCAACCATGCAGTCAAGGCCTACGTGTGCTGGAAGCATGCCGGCATAGGCCTCAACTCCGGCCAGGCACATATCAGAAAAGCCGTGTTTTTGGCTCTCCTCACGCAATGTCTCGGCATAGAGCTGCATCATCGGGTGCCGTTCAGCGGCCCAGATAAGCAGAAGAGGTCGCCCATCAATTGTAATATACCTTTGATCCTCAAAATACGGTGAGAGCGCGTGGAAGAGAGCGCGCGCATTGGCACGAGAATAGGTCTGCCGAATAAATGTAGCCGAAGGGCCTATTCTATTGTCGTACCAGTCTGTGTGTACCCAGCACAGGCAAAAGCGATTTTTAATTGTGCGGTTCCGCAAAACGCTTTGCAGAGGTTTCTCAAGCAAGGTGTGACCGGCAAAATTGTAATAATAGTAGCAAAAAGCCGTGAGACCGTTTGAAAAGGCCAAATCGTGCTGGTAGGCGAGAAATTTCTCGTTGAGCAGATTGTACCAGCCAACCATTTTGTGGGGAATATGCGGCTGATAATGCCCTGGAAAGAGCGGCTTGCTTTGGCGGACAATGTCCCACTCCGTGAATCCCTTTCCGTATATGGCGTCATTTTCCGGTATCGGATGAAACTGAGGCAGATAGAAGGCAACACATTGCATTCGTCCAAACCGTCCTCTTTTGCTGGCAATTTGGGGGAGTGAAGACAGGTGAGGCCAAAAACAAACTGACATTTTTGCGGAGGCAGGCGGAGATCCTGGTATGTTCAAATCAAAGTGGCAATTTTTTTCGACCGCAGTAAGCCCACAAAAACACGATCTTTTTTTCAAGGGAGCCTGCGAGCAGGCATGCTACGCACAAAGTGTGGCGCATTAGGAGACCGCAGCCGCATCGTGTGACATGACAGGCTTAGAGAAGGCGGTACGAGAGATATCCATACGTGTTTACAAGGAGAATTGCAATCGATCGCAAGACCAAGTCCCCCCACAGGAGGACACAAGAGAAGAACTTGCTCTTTTCCCTATCCTATTTTAGTATCAATTTTTTTTCACTTGTCCTCAGCACTGGGAGTGCCCCATGTCCGTTTATATTTCGGGATCATTGGCGTTTGATCGCATTATGACTTTTCCTGGTCATTTTCACGACCACATCCTTGCCGAAAACTTACGAACCATTAACGTCAGTTTCATGGTGGATGCCATGGAAGTTCGACGCGGCGGTTGCGCGGGCAATATTGCCTACTCGCTCGCCCTCCTTGGGGAAAAAGCGGTTATCATATCCTCAGCTGGCAAAGATTTTGACAACTACGCAAAACATTTGCAGGAATACGGCATACCGATTGAGGGGATTACTCAGCATAAGGACATATATACGGCACAAGGCTTTATCACAACAGATTTGAACAACAATCAGATTACAGGCTTCTATCCAGGCGCCATGGGCAGAGAGGCGACATATTCCTTCCCGAATCTTGATCCAGAACACGATGTGGCCATAGTCTCACCGGGCAATGTTGCCGACATGAAGCGGCTCTCTGCAATGTACAGAGATAAGGGCGTTCGCTATATCTACGATCCCGGCCAGCAAATACCCATCCTCGACAAAAAAGATCTTCTTGAAGCGATAGAAGGATCGTTTGCGCTTATATCCAACGACTATGAAATCAATATGATTTGCAACACAACTGGTCTGAGCATCAATGAACTGGTCGGAAGAACATTGTGGGTTGTGACGACACAGGGAAGCAAGGGCGCGTGCATCCATGGTGCGGACGGCACAGAGGATGTCATTGATCCTGTTCAAATTGACACTGTTGTCGATCCGACAGGAGCAGGAGACGCCCACAGAGGCGGTATTCTCTTTGGCCTTGCCAACGGTCTTGACCTTCCGACTGCGGCACGGATCGGTTCAGTCAGCGCAAGTTTCTGCGTGGAAAAACTGGGAACGCAAGAACACTATTTCACAAAGGCAATGGTTGCTACGCGCTATCAGGACACTTTCGGAACACTCCCTGAAGCTGTGGCAAAACTTTTGTCTTAGGAACTGTAAAAAGTATCCTGATATTGTTGTCGAAACTGCCACGCAGTTTCGACAACAGAAGGGACGCCCATTACTGAACGCCCCCGCACACTAGTACTGGCTTCCCTAAGTCCATGTGACTCTTTTATGGCTCCTGGGGAGGCCCCACCGCCGACTGCCCCATACTCTACGGATAGTCTGTAACTTTTCTGAGCAAGTCGCATCGACACTACGTCATACGTACATTCTGCTGGTAAATTAGCAGGTCATAATCATTTACTTTTTGAAAAAGAACAGTCATATATTTTTTTAATTTATTTAAATAATAAATCAAGGATAACCATGAATATACTTTAGCAGCATCGATATTGCATGTTATAGTATAATTTTAGATTGTATTTAATTTATACTTAAACACCTTACAATTCTACCCAAAAATACAAAAATATCTATTAATATACTCAATACCTCTATTAAATACAAAAATAATAATTAAACTTTAATCTAATAAATTATTTTGCGAATTAATCGTATTTTAGTACGCTAAAAAATAAATATGAATAACGGTATTATTTTATTTACTCTATATATTATCTAC
>JAFTDR010000093.1 GCA_017454105.1 Desulfovibrionaceae bacterium
GACAATGACACCCGCTTCTATCTGACTGACCAATTGGCTTGTGAAGGCCAGAATGCCGACAGGGAGAATAAAGAGCAGGGCGCGGATTAAGGAGAAGAAGAGATCTTGAAGGCCGGTGAACAGGCGGATTAAGGTGCCTCTAGAGGCGGTTTCTGGCATAAAGGCCAAAGCGAGGCCGACAGAGGCGGCTATAAGGAGAATCGAGAGGACATTGCCGGCAAGGAAGGGTTGAAGCACGTTTGAGGGGATGACAGAGAGGATGTGCTGATAGTAGGAGAGGGCGTGGAGATTCTCAGGGACTGTTGCCTGCGCGTTTGTCGCGACATTTTCAGGCGCAACGATAAGAAAGAGGAGAAGGGCGACTAAGGCTGCCGCAAACGTGGTTGAGAGGGTGTAGACTATGGCGTGGATAAAGATTTTGCCGGTTTCTCGTTTCGCGCCAAGTTCCGCAAGAGTTGTGATGACAGCGAGGCAGATGACCGGCACAGCGACAAACTGGAAGAGGCGGGTGAAGACATTGGCCACGAAGTCGCAGAGTTCGTTGATTGTCGGTATCCCAAGCATGCCCAGGATAGCCCCGATAAGCATGGCGAGAAACCAGGCGAGGACGCGGTTTAGACTCTTGTGGGCATCGGTTCCAAGCGATTGCTTAGAGATGTCCTGTGTGGGGTTTTGATTGCTCATTTTTTTCCTTTGTGCGTACCTGTTTGATTGACACAAGATGTGTCGTATGCTCGCTGACTGATTCTTCCCGTGACACGTAGGCCTATGCGCGGCACTCTGTCGTTTTAGGCGAAATCGACAACATGTATTTGTGACATGCGCGTGAAATCGGCCGCATGGGCGATAAGGGAGAAGAGGAGGCCGAAACGGTGATCGAGTTTGCGGTAGCCGGTTGACATGCCCCGGCTTTCCACCCGTACGATATACGGGCTTTGCGCTTTGAGTTCTTTTTTTGGAGAACTGAGGAAAAAGTTTGTGGACACATTGATTCCGGCCTTGGCGAGGTCTTTTAAGTCATGATGGGTACCTAAAGCATTTTGGGCATCAAAGATAAGACGGGATCCGGGAAAACGTTCGGCCATGGCTGCAATCAGGGAGAGAACCGTTATCTTATCCATATAGAGAAAAACGCCCGCGGCAAAGAAAATAAGTCTTGTGTGGGCTGTTTCGTCAATGATGTCGAACCAGGAATCGAGACCCTCAAAGACGGAGAGATCCGCGACGCGGTTTTGCTCCCTGTCGTTTGACGGGATAAATTCCTCGCGTAGGAGAATTACGTCGTGCAGATCGAGGTTTAAGAAACGGCATTCGCCTGTGTCGACAAGGTGCCCTGTCGTGTCGAGTCCACAGCCGAGATTAACGAGCGTCGCCCTTGGATTGTCCTTAAGCGCGCGGGCAAGCTCGCTTGCTATGGCGTACTGACGCAGGCCTGCAGTGAGGGCGCCCATGCGCAGAGAGAGGGGATTTTGGGATTCTATGTTCGAGAAGTCGTAGCCGACGCGGCCGAGAATGTCGACGCTTTCCCTGTCGGTAAAGATATCGGGGTACTTTTTTGCGCACCAGGCTTTGGCATAGAGTGGAGGAAGCAGGGTTCCCTCGACAGATCCTTTCGGGAAACAGACGTTCACAACAACTCTCCTGTTTTCTTATTTTCCGGTCCGAAAATGTGCAATCCGCAAGGTTGACCGAGAAGCCTACGCGCCGTAAGACCGTGACATTCGGCCTTATAGGTGAGCAAGCAGAGGGCCAGGTCAATTGCAAAGGCATAGTTTGCCGTGATCTGAAACCAAAAGGGATGGTGTTCTCGCCGCACAGTCATCATATTGTGCGGAAAACTGAAGGAGATCCGGCGCGATATTGGGAATCATGGAGAGAAACGGCCGATCGAAAGCAAGACAAACTGGATCTGCCCTGGGCGCACGGAGTTAAGGAGCCTGTGAGCGGCATGAGGAATCTCTGTACGCTCCCATACCCCATTGGAATTCTCGGGAGAGGCGTTCCTTGAGGTCATACCACGATTTCCCAAACCTAGGTCTTAAGTTTGTGCCGATCCTGCACAGGACACTCTGCGTTCTATGGGTTTGTCGGTTTGTCGACGACATCGCCGATGTGCTGCTCATTGGGGGCCTTCATACAGTAGATTGTGCGCCTGTCAAAGGAGTATTGTGACGCTGACTTGAGTTGTGCTTGGGCCGACAAGGGAGATGCGCAGCGAGGGCTTAGGCCTGACACGCCTTGAGATGTCTCAGTTGAGAGGATTATTGTGCGTTGACGCAGCCTTGATCCAGCTGATAGACGTGCGTGGCGAAAGACTGATAGCCTCGCCAAGCCTTTACTGCAGGACAGATTCGCGGAATATCGCTATACTCCAGCCAGAAACGGAGTTAGCTCAAAATGGCAACTTTTTTCTTGAGCGCAGTAGAGATACGAATTGTGCGGTTATGGGTGTACGTACGCCAGAAAAAATGTGACTACGATCGTGCCGGCTTCGTAGCCAAACTGCTTGCCATTGTATACCCGGCCGCATGCTGATTGTACCCTGATAGGCGATGACGATCGGCCAAAATTGGTCGGCATGGGAAAAGTATTGTGATGCCGAGTATATTTCCCATAGCAACGTGGATATAAAGCGGCACGCCATCCAGCCTTCTTTTGCGCATGACCGGACCTGAGTCGATTGTCTTGATTTTGTGGCTGCTTGCTTGATGCCTAGGCCCATTTTTACGGGACGTTGGACGAAGTCGTCTCGTCCTTGCTCGCGCATCTCGCGTGTCTGGTTTATGGTCGTCATTTTTGGCCTTGTCCAGAAACGTAGCAGCATTCATGGTGGCCGGGCTATTGCGCGCTGAGTACATCGAGTCTTGTCTGCACGAGCTTGTTTGCGGCGTAGACATGGTTGGCATTGGCAACAAGAGAGAAAGGGGAGGTTTGCAAGGCGCTTCAGCGAACAAGTCCTTGTTTGAGGGCCTCCATTGTCCTAAACAGCTTCAAAAAATCATTTTTGAAATTTAAAGTCAAGTTCAATTTCAAAAATTTTGAAATTGAGTGCGTCTCTCCTGCTGCAAGCCTGCGAGGCGGGGTTTTGACAGAAAAGTGCGGCTATGAGCGGTTGTCATAGTGCTTTGCGGCCCCCGCGCTTAGAGTGCATGCGCTTCTCCCTTTCCGACAAAGTGACAGGAAGAGCGTATCTGTTCGCGATAGGGTGGACTTCGATCCTACTTTCGGCCTATCTCACCGATGGTAGGCACGCTTCGTATGGAGACGTCGACGCGCAAGGCGAGAACGCCCTCTGCAAATTTGTAGAAACCATTTGTCGTATCTGCTCACTGGGTACGGTGGAATCGCGCCTATCAGGCGATTGTATGCTACTCCTCGAGGACGGTAGAAGCGAACTTTTTTGACGCTGCTGCGGTTCGAAGAGATTTACAACCAGCATAGTACCTTTGCCCCGTGAGCGGATACTCAAAATCAGGGGTAAAGATAGCAATGCGGCGTATCCACACCCCGTAAAGTGGTGGGATACGCCGCAAATTTTATATAAACAGAGCGGGTATTAATGTCATTTTTTTAATATAAATGCCTGCGCTGAATTCTTCAAAAGCCGTTTGTATTCGCAAGGCAGAAGTGCGGCCGAGGAGTTTTCCAAACGGCAGAGCGGATTGTGATTGACTGGCAGGGAAAAACGTGCAGCCTGGTGTAGGCAAAGGGCATGAAGCGGCGGTCAAACCACTGTGTTTGTGCCGCCGCTTCGTATTAAAAGAGGCCCATGACCTCTCCTGTGTCTGTATCCACATCAATCCGACGGAAGGCCGGATTGGAACCTGTTCCAGGCATGAGACTGATACTGCCGGCTATCGGACAAATTAACCCCGCCCCGCCAAAGCACACGGCGTCGCGCACGGACAGGCGCCATCCCTTGGGGGCACCCTTCTTGGTAGGATCATCCGACAGGGAGTACTGTGTTTTGACCATGCAAAGACCAAGTTCTCGGATATCTGGTCTCGCTTGGAATTCGGCAAGCTTATCCTTGGCAAGCTGCGAAAAATCTACACCATCGGCGCCGTAGACTTCCCGTGCGACAATTTCAATACGCTGTACAATCGGCGTTTCCCAGTCGTAGAGCGGTGTGAACGCTACAGGTTCTTGCAGAGCATCAAGCACGGCATCGGCAAGCTCAAGAGCCCCTGCGCCGCCATGCTCCCAATGATCGGATACAGCGACACGGGCTCCAGCTTTCTCGCAGAGTGTGCGGATAGTTTGTATCTCATCCGCTGAATCGGCGTGAAATTTATTGATGCAGACAACTGCAGGAATGCCGGCCTTGCGGACAACGCCAATATGGTGAAGAAGATTCACGCAACCTTTTTCGACCATCTCCACGTTTTCCTTGCAGTACGCTTCAGGAAGAGGAAGACCAGGACGCGGAACAGGAGCGCCGCCGTGACTTTTGAGCGAGCGCACTGTGGCCACAATGACGGCGCAATCAGGCACAAGGTGGCTTAAGTGGCATTTTATGTTCCAGAATTTTTCGAAGCCCATGTCGGCGGCGAAGCCGGACTCTGTTACGTGAATATCGCTCAGCTTGATCCCCACAAGATCGGCAATAATTGAACTCTGACCGAGTGCGATATTGCCAAAGGGACCCGTATGGACGAGAACGGGCTGCCCCTCAAGTGTCTGAATAAGGTTTGGTTTGATAGCCTCTAGCAACCATGCTGTCATGGCCCCCGCAACCTGCAGATCGTCTGTTGTCACCGGTTTGCCAGAACGGTCGTAGGCAACAATAATTTTTCCAAGACGCTCGCGTAAATCTTTTAGGTCTCTCGCAATTGAGAGGATACTCATGACTTCGGAAGCCACGGTTATATCAAAATGCGACCGCATCATGAAACCGTCGTTTCTGTGCCCATCTCCTTCTATGCCGATAATGATATTGCGCAGAGCCTGCGCGCAAAAATCCATAACAAAGCCGTGCGTAACCCGCGTCGGGTCGATATTGAGACGCCGCATGCCGGAAAGTTTCTCCAGTTTTTCGTCGTCGTAATTGCGTTCATGCTGCATGCGGGCAGTTAAGGCCACCATCGCCAGATTATGGGCAGCGGTGATGGCATGAATATCACCCGTGAAATTTAAAGAGTACGGCGTTAACGGAATGCACTGGGAGAGACCTCCGCCAGCGGCAGAGCCCTTCATTCCCATAGTCGGCCCGCCCGATGGCTGGCGTATTGCCGCGGACACTCGCTGTCCGCGCTGCGCAAGGCCCTGCACCAGGCCGATGGTTGCCGTTGATTTGCCCTCTCCAAGCGGAGTTGGCGTTATGGCTGTTACATCTATATATTTGCCATCCCGTGCCTTCTCAAGGCGCGAACGCACTGCCTGCTGATCAATCTTGGCTATGTGTCTGCCGTAGGGGAGGATTTCCTCTCGCGTCAGGCCAAGTTCTTCAGCGACCTGCTCGATGGGTTTCATCGTGCGTTCCGCATCCCTGGCAATTTTCCAGTCTGGATTGTGTACGGGATCAAGCATGGCTCACCTCCGTTGTGGTCATTTGACTCGAACGCATACAATTTTCCAAGCAACAAACGACTTTATTTTTCGTCTTGCTTATCCTCCGTACCTACAACGTTACCAAAAGAAAAACAAGATTGTCGTGCAGGATACACGATTGGCTTGTTTCCTCTGCGGGCTCTGTACAGTGTGACAGCACATGCGAAAGTTCAGGTACTGTGGGGGAGAGCGACTCACAAAGCGCGCCCTAAGTGGCAGGGAAAACAGAAAACTTACCTTAAGAAGAGAACACTTGGCTCTTGTTCGATGCAATCGAGACCACTCCTGTGAGACAAACAGCTTGTCCCAAGAAAAATTCTGCGTGTACGGAACTGGCGCACTATCATGTACACTCTCGATATTTCAGGGCACTGTAGGGCTATATTCGGCTTCACAATGATTCTTCCGGTGCCTATTACTTCATGCCGCTCTCCTTTGGCTTGCGGGGGAAAACTATTATGCGGCAGTAATATCTCGATTCAGCTCCAAATCTCCCACAATGGGCGCAATCCGTTTTCAATAAGTTATCCTTGGGTGTTTCGTGCGAGCCGAGAGGTTTTCTTTTTTGAGAACCAGCGTACTCACGGTAGACTCACTCTACCAAAAAAAGTTTGAAGGAAGTATCGGCATTGTTTCCACGTCGGCATACAGTCGATACCAGAAGACTCACTGGGGCCTTTCTGAATATATGCTGCGTTCAGTCGCAGGAATTGAGAGGCGTATCAACCTCCAATTAATGGCGTACTCCCTTGGATTGATCCAGTCTTTTGAGCCTCTTAGAGAATTAAGCGCACAGGTGCGATGGTGCGAGGTTTTGAAGGCGATCCACCACGATCTATTTTTGAGAAGTTTCACAGCAGAACTGGAGAAGCAAGAAAATTCCTAAGGAGCGTATGATAGCCTTAGCACAATTGCGGATACAATTCGCTATTTTACCAAGATGGGCACCTAAAAGTAGAATAAAAATTTACAAAATCTACCCTTAAAAGAGGGGCTGAGAATATATGCAATTTTCATACCAAATAAAGGTTGAAAATTGACAGTAGTTGTGTCAAGTACGTGACAAGAAAAGCGATCTGCGAAACGTAGAGCATTCCCTGCGATGCAAAGGTCATTGGGGAATTGAGAGCGTCAACGCAGACTGCTTGATTTGCGTCTGGCTGGACCATCAGGAAAGACGGATCTGTTGGAACGCAGGGAGGCAGCAAGGCATGCTGTAAAAAGAGGGGGCAACTGGGCTTTGGGCTAATACAGGGGGAATATTTTCCGAGCCTGAGTATATGCCGAACGTGAGCCGGGCAAAAAAAAACGCTCAAGCTGAAAAAAAGTGCTTGACGGACAGAAGAAAAAAGCGGATAAGACATCTCGTCCTTTTTTTGAGAGATAGCACTTCCTTTTTCTGCTTCTGATGCTACGCGAAAGTACATAGCGCATAAAAAAGAGCCTATTTCTGAGAATTCGAC
>JAFTDR010000094.1 GCA_017454105.1 Desulfovibrionaceae bacterium
TCCCCTACGCCTGCCTGAATGGGTTTCTGTACGTCGGGCCGAAGGTTTGCTAGTCCCTTCTTTCAGCCAGCCCCTCACGAGACTTGCCTTGGGCTTCGCTAACACTTGCCACCAGCGGCCGTGTTCGGGACTTTCACCCTAGAGTAAATATCCATGCTGGGCACACAAAAGCCCCCCGATTTCTCGGGGGGCCATTCTCAAATTACTTTTGCCGCAGAAGATAAATGCCGTACACTGACAGCGCAGCACCAACTGCCAGGTACGCGAACCATTCGATTGTCATACGTCCTCCATCGTCAGCATCAGACTTATGATGAGCAACGCAAGTGAGCCGAAGAAAGAAAGCCACGGTGAATCTCCTGGAAAAAGCCAGATATTTTTGCGACGGAGACAATCTTCCTTCTCACTTCTTTTTGTGATACCCAATACATCTATAGACCAAGAGGAGATGAAGAACATCTTTGGCGTCTTGAGTATAGTAAGACAGCAATTGAGCGTCTGGCACGAAAGGCTTTTCGTTATGGGAGCCCACAAAAAAAGGTTGTCAAGACTTGACACCTTTTTTTGTAATTTTGTATCATCATCTATACCCGGCCGCATAATAATTTTCCCACGAGAGACAAAGAAGAGCGACCTCACTTGGCCGGCGCCCCCTGGGTAACTTTGGGGCGCGGGGAAGAATCATTATGACGCCGAGTATATCTGTGTAGTATATAGAGACAACTGAGTTCGCGAATAATGCAGCGTACTGTCTCGTGCAAAAGTGTGGTTTTGCACACTCAGCTGTTGGATCGGCACACGAAATGAGGCTGAGAGTTTACGTCGCATGGTTTTGCGTGGCTGTTTATATCTCTTTATGTGTCATTTCAGGGATAAAATAATTTTGTTTTGCGCCGCATACTACGATTCGAGAAGTTGCTTGCGAGAAGATTCTGTCCCCGTCTGCTGAACGTCTGGCTTTTTGAATACATCTTTTGCAATCAACCTGTAGAATTAAAATGATAAATTTTTAAATAGTATACTTTTACTTCTATTTTTTTTCGAGTGTGCAAATTGAAAGTTTTATTTGGAGTTTAGGAAAAAATTGTAAGAATTTCAAAGGATTAGCCATTGATCGGTCCCCGATGAAGATTTAATAAAATTTTTCCTCGTGTACGGATTAACAGTATATCGGTCAATCTCGGGCCCCTAAAGAACCTGACTTTTCATTTGCACAAGGCATTCCTGCTTCCTTTTTGCAGTCACTGACTGCAGAGGCAGGAAGGCCCGCAGCACGAGAAGTTCAGCGCCAAGTGTTGATCGATAGTATTGTAATCCGTACATGCGGCAATTTTTTTCTGAACGCAGTATATAAAGGGAAGAACATCAATAGGGCATGCTTACGGACAATGGGGGATATACCCTACCGTAATGATGGTTTGAATGATCCGTATTTTGGTTACAAATAGTTGATCACGCCAATTGGAACACATAGCAATGGCAAAGCTTGAGCAAATCGTCACGGGCAGCATAGTTTCCGGCATTATCGGATCGGAGACCGTCACCATCGTCTCAGCGCGATGGTATGGATCGTCCATACTTGAGGTTTTTTACAAAGACAGCCGTGGCAATACCGGTAGTCAGCTTCTGTACAGGGAAAGCGAAGAGAGCCTTGTAGTTGAGGAAAAGAACCTCCCATGGAGCTTCGATGCCGATTCGGACACACTTCGCCTTGTTTCAGAGGCGTACCGTATACATCTTGCGCACTTGTTCGACCCGTATTTGGCCGTACACACTTCATCTATAGATCCGCTACCGCATCAGATTTCGGCCGTGTATCAGGAGATGCTGCCACGCCTACCTCTGCGCTACGTCCTTGCGGACGACCCTGGCTCAGGCAAGACGATCATGACTGGGCTTTTCATCAAGGAACTTATAGCCAGAGGCGACCTCAAGCGTTGTCTCATCGTCTCGCCAGGCAGTCTTGCGGAACAGTGGCAGGACGAGTTGCTTAGGAAGTTCCATCTGCACTTTGAACTCTTGACCAATAATCGCATCAAGACGTCTGTCACGGGCAACGTGTTCACCGATATCGACTGCATGATCGCCAGCCTGGACAAACTTGCTCGCAACGACGTCCTACAGGAGAAGCTCAGGGCATCGGAGTGGGATCTGGTTGTCTGCGACGAGGCCCACAAGATGTCAGCCAGCCTGCTTGGAAGCGAGATCCACTACACAAGGCGTTTTCAGCTTGGACGGCTTCTTTCCGATATTTCCCACCATTTTTTGCTGCTGACGGCCACGCCGCACAACGGCAAAGAGACGGATTTTCAGCTCTTTCTGTCGCTGGTGGATCCAGACCGCTTCGGAGTAGCCCGCACTAGCCAGCATTCGGTAGACGTGTCCGATGTCATGCGGCGGTTGGTCAAGGAAGACCTGCTCAAGTTCGATGGCAAGCCGCTGTTCCCCGAAAGGCGTGCCTATACGGTCAAGTACTCCCTGTCCGACGCCGAGGCCGAGCTGTATGATGCCGTCACGCGTTATGTGCAGGAGGAATTCAACCGCGCCGAGAAATTGAAGAGCGAGCAGCGCGTCACCGTGGGCTTCGCACTGACGGTTTTGCAGCGTAGGCTCGCCTCTTCCCCCGAGGCCATTTACCAATCACTGCATAGGCGGCGCGAACGCATGGAGCATCGCCTCGCCGAGGAAAATCTTGGTAGACGAGCATCGCAGATCCGGGCAGGCTTCGATCCGCTTGAGCTTGATGACGATGATCTGACGGCCGAGGAAGTAGAAAAAGTTGAGGCGACGATTTCCGACAGGGCGACGGCCTCAGAGACTGTCGAGGAGCTTCGAGCCGAGATTGAGACGCTGAAGGAGCTAGAGAGTAAGGCCAACGCAGTGCGCATGAGCGGCGCAGACCGCAAGTGGGAGGAGCTTTCCGCCCTGCTGCAAGATGACGGGACCATGTTTGGGCCCGATGGCCTGCGTGAGAAGATCATCATTTTTACAGAACACAGGGACACCCTGCGTTATCTTGAGGAGCGTATCTCAAGCCTCCTTGGCTCTAGCGACGTCGTCGCTACCATCCACGGCGGTCTACTCCGCGATGAGAGGAGAAAGGTCGAAGAGTTGTTCAAGCAGGATAAGCGGGTGAGGATCCTTATTGCCACGGACGCAGCCGGCGAAGGCATCAATCTTCAGCGTGCGCATCTGATGGTCAACTACGACCTTCCATGGAATCCAAATCGCCTTGAGCAGCGTTTTGGCCGCATCCACCGCATCGGTCAGACCGAGGTCTGCCATCTTTGGAATCTTGTTGCCAAAGAGACACGCGAAGGTATGGTCTTTCAGCGTCTGCTTGAGAAGCTTGAGCAGGAAAGGGAATCACTCGGAGGTAAGGTTTTCGACATTCTCGGCAAGATCACCTTTGAGAACAGTTCCTTGCGGAACCTGCTTATTGAGGCAATTCGCTACGGCAACGATCCAAAAGTGCGCGACCGCTTAAATCAGGTCGTGGACAAGGCTTTTGACGGGAAGAAGCTTCAACAGATCCTAGCCGTCAATGCTCTTACCGACGACGTCATGGACGTACACCGTATCACGGCTATTCGCGAAGAGATGGATCGGATGGAAGCGCATAAGCTGCAGCCGCATTTTATCGGCGAGTTCTTCATCGAGGCCTTCCAAAATGTGGGGGGAAAAATTCGCGCGCGCGAGCATGGACGGTACGAGATCCTGTCTGTGCCGTATGCCGTGCGCAACCGCGACATGCAGATCGGCTACGGAGCGCCTGTTCTGCAACGTTATGAACGCGTCTGCTTTGACTCTGAGTATCTGACAATCCCCGGCCAGCCTTTGGCCTCCCTGCTTTGCCCTGGCCACCCGCTCATGGAGGCGACCATCGATCTTGTGCGGGAGCGCCATGCGGACGTCCTTAAGCGTGGCGCGATTTTCGTGGATGGCAATGACGCATCCACCGACGCGCGCCTGCTTTTCTATATCGAGGAGTCCATTCGGGACGGGGTCCGCGTTTCTCGCGGCGAGCAGCGGACGATTTCTCGCCGCGTGCATTTCGTGGAGATCAGGGAGGATGGTACAGCCCTTAATGCCGGGTACGCACCATACCTGGATTATGGCGCGCCTACCGAGGATGAATGCATAGCGATTCGGCGTTGGCTGAACAATCAGGATTGGCTGCGCGGTGACGTGGAACGGATCGCAATGAATTATGCCGTTGCCGAGCTGGTGCCAGAGCATTTCTCGAAGGTGCGTACGCAGCGGATCCGCCACGTGGACAAAGTCATGAAGGCCGTGAAAGAGCGGCTGATGGCGGAAATCCGGTATTGGGATTACCGCGCGGGTGAGCTGAAGCAGAAAGAATCCCAAGGCAAGCAGAACGCCAGGCAGAATTCGCAGATGGCTGCTCGCCGTGCCGATGAGGCCGCAGCTCGACTGCAGAAGCGTATGGAGCAGCTTGAGCAGGAAAAGCTTGTCTCGGTTCTCCCGCCTGTTGTAATAGGCGGCGCTCTGGTCATTCCTCGAGGCTTGCTGCGTAAGCTGACAGGGCACGCAGAAGGGGCCTCCGATCTCGGTGCCAAGGAGACGAAGAAAGTGGAATTGGCCGCCATGCAGGCGGTCATGGAGATCGAGAGAAACCTTGGCTTTGAGCCCAAGGACGTCAGCGCTGCGAAATATGGCTACGACATCGAGTCTCATGTTCCAGAGGTGCTGCGCGTGGAAGCCACTGCCTCGCTTCGCTTCATAGAGGTCAAGGGGCGTGCCAAAGGCTCTGATAGCGTCACCGTCACCAAGAACGAGATTTTGACTGCCCTAAACAAGCCGGATCAGTTCATCCTCGCCATTGTTGAGGTGGATGGCGAGAACACCCGAACCATCTATCTCAAACGGCCTTTCAAAAACGCGCCGGACTTCACGTCACGAGCGGTCGTTTTTGATATGACAGAACTGACGGCACACGCGGAGGTCGTATTCGCGCAGACGGAAGAGGTCGTCATGAAGCTTCTCAGCATGAATATAAAAAATTTTCGCTGCTTCGCAAACACAGATATTACGTTTAACCCTCAACTTACGGCTTTTGTTGGTGCCAACGGTTCTGGAAAAACAGCAGTCCTTGAGGCTGTCGCCATTTTTCTTAAGCAGATACCCTTATTTGTACACAATGTTCACAATGGGTGTATAAGCGTATCCGATATGCGTATTGGTACCGCATCAACGGAATTCAACTATGTTGTTTCAATTGAAAATCAATTTTATGAACTTCGTTTCAATTATAAAAAAGAAGAAGATTCTGCCGTTGACAGAGAGCTTTTTCAAAAAAATATAGATTTTATTAATATAGTAAAAACGTTCCGACTTCCCATTGTTGTTTTCTATAGTGCAAAACGGTCTATCAATAGGTACAACCGTGAGAGCGAATCTCATGTTAATCCAGACTATGCCTACAAAAATGCTTTCGAACCGCAAATAGATTTTTCTTCAACACTTACATGGTTTATTGAAAAATCCTCTCAGGAAGCACTTGAGGTCGTGCGTACAAAAAATTTGGCCCACCGTATATTGGAATTAGATGCCGTGCGTCAGGCTGTATCGAGCGCACTGGGGGATTATAACGAACCCTATGTGGGCGATACGCCACCGCAGCTTTTTATTACGAAGAAGGATTCGCCCGATATTCCGCTTACCCTTCAACAGTTGAGTGACGGCTATCGCACCATGTTGGCACTTGTCATGGATCTCGCACGACGCATGGCTCTCGCACATGATGGCGTGCCATTGGCTCAGGGGGAAACTGTTCTTCATGCTTCTGGCATTGTGCTTATTGATGAAATAGA
>JAFTDR010000095.1 GCA_017454105.1 Desulfovibrionaceae bacterium
AGCAATTTTGACTTTGCGCGAAAGCCGGTTTGTTGCACAACGATAAATGAAGCTCTCATAGTCTTCACCGGCTTGGCGGGTCAGGGCGAAAATTGCATCAATGATCTCAGGGGGAAAGACCTTCGCAAGCTCCTCTTGTGTAACTTCTGTGTCCTCAAGCACGTCGTGCAGAAGAGCAACCACAACGGCCTTCGTATCCCTCACTTCGCCCATACCCGAAGCAACGGCCACCGCTATCGGAGCTCGATGTACGCTACCCCTGCTTTGTCGGTCTGCCCCTCGTGGGCGCGAGAGGCAATCTCAAGAGCCTGCGCTATGCTCTCATCTTCTTTCGCCCACGCTTTGATTTGGGTCTCAAACGTTTTTTTCATGATAAAAAATGTTCTGTTGAAAACAGGCTAAAATATTTGATGAAATAAAAAACAGCGGATGTCAGTCAACAAAATCTCTTACATCGTACGCCATAAATCCTTGTGTGTAAAAGAGCCTAGATATTTATACTCACGACGGAAAAGATCTTTCACACAGCTCGTACGCTCACGGCGGATTGCACCTGAAGATATTTCGGATAGAGTAGATTTCATCCGTCACGAGCATAGCTGGTTAACATATATCAATGCGTTGTTCCCCTTGGTATTGGCAGGAGATCATGTCGCGCGGTGCTTTATGTTGCTCTGCCTGCTCTAAAGCTTTATCCTCAATTGTAGCTTGGTAGGACTGGGCGACAGGCTCTGCTCTGTTTGTGCGGATGCCGCAAATGCTACGACAGGCAATACTCTTAAAGGGAACAGTGAAGGCTTTCAAAGGCCTATTTGAGCCCCAAGTGAAGCCTTCCCCTCTTGCGCTCAAGCTGCCAAGAGTTCAAGAAGCATACAAAGGCATTAGGCCAGCTGAAGGAGCGAGCAAGTCATCTATTCCAAGACAAAAGCATATTTAGCATAGATACGATTTTATTTCTAGTACAAACTCTGCGATAGCTTACTTCTGAACAAAGTGGATTCGTAGCTCAATTTTTTTTCTCGTTCAGGAATACAAAAAGACCCCGGCCAGGGCCGGGGTCAGGTCATGGTGCATGGGCGGTTTGCCTGTGGGTTTTGGAGGACGGCTTTTGGGTGAACAGCCCGATGCCCAGGGAAACTGTTTGGCCGGAAATCGCGTTCGAGCGTCACAATGATTTTTCCCATGGGCTTCGCATGGGAAAAACAGTGTGCGACCGTGTAGAGCGATCTCCGCGTCTATGGAACTCTCTTTTAGCCTTGAAGAGCATCTTCCTGTTTTCTTTTGGCAAAGCGCAGGAGTCGCTCTGCGAGAACACCGCTTGCGAGATGTTTCGCAAGTGCCGGACTGGCCTCAAGGGTCTTTTCTTCCTTCATGGGCAGGCTCGCGTACGCTTTGAGAATTTCCTCTTCATAGGCAGATCGCACGGATCGGAATGTCTCTTCAACTTCTGGATAGGCATTGTCTTCCCGCCAGGGTAGGCGGATGCTCTGCTGCCAGGTGCGGCCCTCGTGCGAGGGAATGTCAATGGTGTAGTGTGTGCCGAGAAGAGGGGGATCGGCGCGCTCGTACTGGCCTGGCCAGCAGTGTTCCTGCCAAGAGTCGATCGGTTCGGCAATGGTCGACGGGATGCGCATAGCCGGCAGGCAGAGTGCTTTTTCATGCGGCTCAAGGTGTATGGAATAGGTGAGTGTCGGCCGCAGGTATCCGCGTTTCTTATTAATCTGCCAGGAAATTTGCATAGACATGCCTCTTTGCTAAGACACAAGTTCAAGCACATCCCCGAAAGGCGGCTTGCCAGATTTTGCTGTTGTGATCCAAAGGACAGGGTAGGCCGGTTCCGCAGGATAGCGGGAACATTCAAGATCTGTAAACCACAGAAGGCAAATTGGGTGCAGTCCTTCTCGCTCAATCCACTCGCAGACAGGACGGAAGTCTGTCCCACCGCCGCCTTTTGGCTCAATGTGCAGGGGAAGATTGGCCCTCGTCACAGTCACAACATCCTGTATAGTGCTATCGTGCATGAGGATTGTGAGTTTTGTCTCGTAGATTGCGAGAATATTTGAAAGTTCTGCGCAGAAAAGCTCAAGAAGATCGTCGTCGATTGAGCCTGAGGTATCGATTGCAAGGCAGAGGGAGGGTATTGCGGGCTCGCTGCGCGATGGGAGATAGAGTCCCTGGTGAATGTAGCGCCTGTTTGGCTGCGTCCATGTGCTGTCGTTTAAGACACATTGTTCAAGAAAGCGCTGAAGCAACTCCTGCCAGTCCATACGCGGGGCAATGCGTTCTTTCAAAAGCCTCTGGAAACGTCCCGGCATATCGCCTTCGTGAAATGCGCGTTGAAGCGCCATGCTCAGGGCAATATGGGCGTCCTCCAAGGCTTTTTTTTCTCCCTGTTTCTCTAATCCACCCTGAAGATCTGGATGATCCCGCACTTCTCCTTGAAAATAAGCGCCTTTTTCTCCTTGCCCCTCAGATCCCTCGCTTGCGGAATGGCCGGCCACTTCGTCTTTGTTTTGCTCCTGCCTTTTTCCATCCGCTTGGGCGTGTTTTTCCTGTGAGTTGCTTTCTTGCTTGGCTCCCCCAAGAGATTGGCCCCCCATGGCGGGCATACTTGTTTCTTTTGTTTGCTTGGCATTGTGCGCGCCGCCGTGGGGGGACTGTTCATCGAGGCTGGGGAGGAGGGTAAAGATGCGGTCAGCTGAGAGATCGAGATAGCGATCGTCGCAAATAGAATTCTTGGGCAGGGTAAAGCCTGCTTCCCGCAAAAGAAGGTTGACTGCGTAGTCGCAGGCTGTGTTCCAGAGCGAGGGATCTCTTCCTTTTCTCCGAATATGGTGGCCAAGGGCAAGATGAAGTATTTCGTGCGCTATGGCCGCTTCAAGCGCCTTTTTTGGTGTCACGGCCACAAAGGCGGGATTGAAGCCGAGTGTTTTCCCGTTGGTCCAAAGATCCCGGCATGAGGGATCGCAGGATAGCGTGAGTCGAAGCGCCATGCTCCCGAAGAAGGGATGTTCAAGAACAAGCGCTGTGCGGGCCCGCGCAAGCATGCGTTCTTCATCTGTCTTTTTGGGCGTGGCAGTCGTCGCATCGTCCATCAGAGAAGAACCTCGGCATTGTTTTCTGCCCAGCGTGAAAAGGCCTGATGGTTGACAAGATTCTGGTTGAGAGAGACGGCATCGCGCATAAGCAGAACACCGTATTCAGTTGGGAGTCTGTCCGCGTAGTGTACGAGGGCGTCCAGGGTCAATTCGGATGCCGAAAGGGCGAGTGCCTCGGAGAGGGCGTAGAGGGCTGCCGGCTCATCAGGAACAGGGGCATTTTTGGGATCGGCAAGCACCGCCTCAACGCTTGGCAGAGTTTCCCAGATTGCGAGAAAACCGAGAAACTCAGCGCTTGCGCCTGGCCCGATTGTGCCCTCGAACAATTCCTGACGTATATCTTCCTCTGGATTTGTCTCAAGGATACGGGAGAGAAATTCCCAGGAGCGCGGCGAGGCAAACGCTTTGGCCTTGGATTGCGGGTCGAAATTGTGCAAAAGCTTTGGCCGGTATTTGAGAAAAGAGGTCACCTCGCGCCGTATTCCGGCTTTTTGCGCCCATTTTAGCCAGTCTTCGAGATCAACCGCGCAGTCTATATGCACCATGCGGTTTGCGAGAGCTGTCGGCATATGGTGGGTCACGGACCGGTCACGCTCTCTATTGCCTGCCGCAATCACGCACCAGCCGTCTGGGAGTTCGTACTCGCCGATTCTGCGGTCAAGAACAAGTTGGTAGCAGGCCGCCTGGACAAGGGGTGGGGCGGCGTTTAATTCATCGAGGAAGAGAATCCCCGACGAGGATTTGTCTTCAGGCAAAAAGGATGGGGGACACCACTCGGCCCGTTTTGTTTCAGTTATCCGAGGAAGACCGCGTAAATCAACCGGATCGAGAAGAATTGCGCGTATATCGACAAGATCGAGTTCAAGCTCTTCTGCGGTCTGCGCAACAAGCTGGCTTTTTCCGACACCAGGAGGGCCCCAAAGGAAGACTGGCTGCCGAATGGCTATGAGTGTCTTAAGAGCCCGCGTTGTCTGTGATGGTTTCATACATTCCCCTTGCGCCAAGCCTTGGAAAGCCCTGCCAGCCTGCGCAATTTCTATTTCAGTGCGAATCCAAGAAAAAACTGAGAGTCCGTTGCATTTTGCGGTCGCGCGTTTTTTTATACTCACGACGCCAAAGCTCTTCTTTATCTCCTCTTGGTCGGTTCAGGAGATGTGCGATGGAAGATTGTATCCGTCGCAAGTCCCGATCTCTTCGGCTTAAGGTCGCGTTTTTTTTGCGTATGCCTTAATTCCCAGGTAATTGGTTGACTACATAGATCCGGCGTACCGGTATTTTCTAGATACAATAATGATTTTGAATTTTTTGTAGTCAAGCCAAGAAAGGGTGACTACTTTTTTCGAAGCCTCTTTGGCCGCCAACGAGAGAGACTCCGTCTCAAAGAGTACAAGCTCTACTCGTGTTTCGCCCTCACGGTTGAACCTTGCACTTCCTCCGATTTGGCAAGGAAAATTTCAGCCGTCGCGAGTATATCCTCGACCGCACATTGCTTTTCCACAGAACGCTTAGCGTGACACTCTGACATCGTCTACCTAGGGGAAAATCTTTATGAGGCCGAGTATAGTACCCAGAAAAACGCCCAATATTGGGGAGGTACAAGTCAGATTCCAATTGTGCATTGGTAGCTAAGGCCGCTTCTTTCGTCGAAGAGCTGGCCCAAAGTCAGCTTAAAAAGCGCAATTTCTGAGCCCCAAGTTTTTGGGGCTCAGAAATTGAGCTGCTATGCAAGGGAGAACAGTACTCAAGGCAATCGGCCTTGCGTGTCTGTGGCACAAGTCATTTGTAAAAATGAATTTCAAAGTCAATATCTAGTATTCGTTTCTTTTTGTCAAGTGATTCTAAACTTTTTATGTTTTCGGGCGTAAAACCTCTGAACGACTCCATATCGCACAAGCCGTACGCCAAGCGCTATGCTACTCGTATTTTTGATACGTCCGGCCGACCAAGAGGGAAGGAAGAAGAGCCTTTGCGGCATACGGAGAGGAGGAATTTCTGCGTCACGTCATCGCGAAAATCGGCGGGAGAGCCCGTCTTGCGCTGATACTTTCGGAAACTGTGTCTTGCGTTTCCTGCCGCTCTCTTCGTTTTGGGATGCGCCTTGAAACGTTTGTGTTCTCTCTTAGATGGTAGAAGGAGGCGTTTTTTTACACGCGTACGCCACAACCTGATCTACGGAGAGTGATTGTACGATTTGGTAAAGCAAGCGTTTGCCACGACACGCCCATTACGCTTGCGACTATGGAGAGACAACAAAATATACATTGCCCGTCAGCGGTGAGTGGAGAAGCAACACGCTTGTGCGTTGTCTGCCCACGATCCAGTGCCACGTGACGTTTGTGCTGCCTCTTTCCGCAAAAATGTCTACTTCTTTCTGGCTTGGGTAGAAAGCGCTTTGGCGGGTCTTGTGCCAAAAGTGTTTTCTTTGCTGCGCAATCTCTCCGTGAAGACGCAGCGATTCTTCCCACCTGCGCAAACATCCGGCACTTCCTTTTTCTCTTATGGATTCTGCAAAGCGTTTCCCCAAACGGGAGTCTTTTTTTGCGTCCAAAGGTAAGGAGTTCTGTATGGAGAACACAGATTGGCGGACCTTTCTGAAAGGTCTGCAGTTGCTTTGGGCAAAGAGCCTACGCTCCGGTGCTGCATGTCTGGTCCAGTGGAGGGCTTGCCGAAGCAATGAAACCCGCGCAGGATGTCTATATGACCAAAAACCGTGTGCGCGTGGTACATAGGTGCTTTTGCCAGGGCTCTTGGCAAGTCTCTTCTCGAGGATACGGGCGAAACCGATGTTTTTGCCGGGCGCGTCCTCCAACGGCCCAAGAATTTGCGCAAAGCCTGGAAAATGCAGTACTTTACGCTCCTGTGTTTCACAAGCCATGCGATTGTGGAACCAAGGGGCAATCCCGCTGGAATTAAGAGTCTTGAGGATATGGGGCGCAAGGGCGAGCGGGTGGCCATGGCACCGGCTCTCCTCGCCTAATTGCAAAAAGAGCCATTCCGCCCGAAGAGAAACGGGGCGGAATGGCTCTTTAGGGTAGAAATGAAAATTGAGAAGAAAAATTTAGATGAGGGATTGCCATGATACGTGCCGCAACTACGATTGATGAATTAATCGAAGTTTTTGCGCAGTTTATGGCATGACTGCGGAGGAAATTGCGGAAAAGGGGGATGGGGAGTGGATTAAAGGCGTTGGACATGGATTGAAAATGTCGCCGTTAAAGCTGTGTCTGGTGAGTTTAAGTCTACTGGTGAGCGGTAGGTCATAATCATTTAAATTCCTTATGATTTTAAATAGATAATACATAGAGTAAATAAAATAATGTCGTTATTTATATTTATTTTTTAGCGTACTAAACTACGATTAATTCGCGAAATAATTTATTTGATGAAAAATTTAGTTGTTATTTTTTTGTTTAATAAAGGTATTGAGCGTATTAATAGATATTTTTGTATTTTTGGCTATAATTGTAAAGTATTTAAGCATAAATTAAATACAATCTAAAATTATACTATAACATGTAATATCGATTCTGTTAAAATATATTCCTAGTTATCTTTGATTTATTGTTTAAATAAAATAAAAAATATATAACTGTTCTTTTTCAAAAGTAAATGATTATGACCTATGTGAGCGGCGGAAGGTAGGGGTTTTTGACGAAGATATTTTAGAATTTCTCAAAGCGAGAGGCATTGAACTTGCTAACGATGAAATCAGTATAAGCGATCGTGATATTATGCATGCTCTACGTACTGCGAAGATCGACCCCTTGCCCGTGAGCGTATGGAAGCGCTTGCCGTCCTTGTTGTCAAATCCATTGGCTGTGTATTGGGATTTACAGAAACCGTGTTTGGCGTATGTGATAAGCGAGCAAGACAGTAAGGGCAAGTTTGTGGTTTTAATAAACTACACTGTTCGCATTGAACACAAGCAAACACTTATCAACACTGTGCGCACAGGGAAAAAAATGTACCTGCTCACTAGATAGGGAGCCTCCCCGCAGGATATTTCCATTCGTCTCGCATCGACATAAGCACGCCAGTCGCTTCCGTTTTCGGAAGGGAACGAGATCTTTCCTTCAGTCGTAACCCATGAGGAACCTTCGGTCGTATTAAACACATCGCTACGACCGAACCACGCTTCGTCGACCAGGTTGTTCTGCAGATTGCATACCCAAGGAGGAGTGAAAACCTCTCCCCTGTTGCGGATGCGATCCTGCTGCGTCTGCAGAGCCTTCGCCGCCCGAGGCTGTATCAGTAACCTGTGCGTTCCAGTGACGTGGCAAGGAAGGATCTGGGATTTCTTCTCGTATGAATCGCCGAAATGAACGTAGTCATTCGTTGCCCAGATGATGTTTCTGTGCGAAGAATGATCGTAAAGTAAAATATGAAGAAGACTCTGCCCTAAATTAGTAAGATCGTCTTCTAGAATATCTGTACTTGCGCACGGTATCGTCATGACTTTGCATTAGATAATTATAAAAATTTTATAAAAAGATTAAATACAATCGCCATTTAACACCATGATTTAAAATTCCTACAATATTTTAGCGAAAAAAACACGCAGATTTTAAGCATTGCTAAGCCCCAGATCACGGTTACCGCATGTACCTCGCGGCTCTCCCCTCAATGTCGCTTAGGAACTGTCAAAAGGTATCGTGATATTTTTGTCGAAACTGGTAGACAGTTTCGACAGCAGAAATGAACGTTATTTTTAATAAGCTCTTGCTTTGTGTCTGCCCTCAAAATCCACGGGTTAACCGTAAGCTTCTTTCGGCAGATAGCATTACTCTTCCAGGTATACTGTCGTACTGCTACGGAATTGGCAGAATGCCATGCCCCCCAGATCAGACGCTGGAAAAATCTATTTGCCGGGGTATCTTACCCGTTCTCAATGCTCAACTTACGATTTTACAGGTCCTTAAGGCTTTTTAAAAAATGGCACTTTAGTATCGCCCCCTATACATCCCGTGACTTGAGCCTGTATGGACTCTTCTGCATGCGAAGAGAGGGAGAATCCCTAAGGGCTGATGCCTACCAACACGAAGTGCCACTGTGCGCGTAGCTCACAAATGGAGAGTACCAAAAAACTGTGTATATACTGCAGTCAGAAAAAAAGTTGCCACTTTAAGTTGAAGATAGCGACTTAGTGCTGACTCGCGTTCGTAAACGTGTCAGTTCGTTTATGGCTGGAGTATATATGTAATGGCACTTTCCGTGTGTACGCGTTGCCTAAGCTTCTCTACTCGTGACGGAAAGGATCTTCCACTTTGTCAGTGATTGCAAAACTGAAAAGCCTCTTTCTTTGGGGCTCCCGAGCTGGACCGATACAATAGTAATCCGTATACGCAGGTTTTTTTAGCATAATACAAGCACTCTCTTGTTTTGACCCACGTGCCTCCCACAAGGCAAAGACGAAGTCTTCACAAGACACCGCACGCGATTTTTATGATCCCCCTTTGATAGAATATCCATTTGAGGGACAGGCCTCGGCAAAAGAGCCTCTTTCATGGTGTCTGTTGGGGGATGTACGCTTTGCAGAGACTGTGTGAGGGGAGGTCCCTAAGGCATACGGCGCTCGTTTGCCGAAGCACATTTTTTGTTCTGTCGGCAAACGTGAGGAGCGCGTTTTCTTTTTGTGCGCAGTCTGTAGAGACTCGAGTGTTCCGTGTCAATGACTTTCCATACAATTCACGTGGCTGTCGCTGCTATTTTCACGCAGACCGGCCGCTCGCGTACCTTCTGTGCAAGATGAGCCCTTGCCTTGGTCACAGATAAAAGCGGCCTTGCGAGGGTATCGCAAGGCCGCTTTTGTTTGCATGGGCAAAATGATTAGCCAGTGGCTGCCTCCGTGAATTCTCGGAGCGCCGACAGACGGGTTTCAGCCTCATCCTTTGGAACAATTTCCATGGCGAAGCCTGCGTGGACGATGACAAAGTCGCCTTCGCTGACAGGCTTTGGCAGAAGCATGAGGGAGGCTGTGAGATAGGTTTCACTATTGCCCACACGGACGCGGGCCATAGAATTGTCAAGAAGGGTATCAATTTGAGCGGGAATGGCAAGGCACATAGATCATCGCTCAAAGGGGAGGGTGACTCCCCTTTTTCTGTTTAGCTGTGCGGCGTATTGTTGCGTTTTTTGTCGTAGGGATACAGGGCTGTATTCCAGTAGAAAACGTAATACGGCAGTGTGAAGAACATCATAAGATAGGCCAGGCTCTTGGTGAAGAGAAAATAATCGTAGAAGATATTGAATTCCATGACAGTCTCCTCGCCTAATGGTGAGCTTCTTTGAAGTTAGGATGTTCGTAGAGAATGGGCATATGGTAGACGATAAAGCGGTAGGCCGTCACGATCATGGTAACAACAAAGACCGAGATGAAGATTTCGGAAATGCTCGGGAAATAGCGTTCTGCTGGCGGCAATTGGTAGTTGAAGGCAATCATGCAGATATTGAAGCGGTTTAAGACAATGCCCGCAACAGCGTTCATGGACGCGTACTGGCAGAGGCGCACATTGCCATCGCGTGAGCCCTTGGCGTAGAGGAGGGCCGGCAGAAGCACGAAGCCGAACATTTCAACAAGCCACCACACACCGTAGCCAGTCGTAAGATATGTGAAGTTCGCCTGCACAAGCATGTCGATGAACTTCAGCATGAAGTAGGCCATGAGAATAAAGGAGGCCGCTTTTGCGAAGCTTAAAACCACAGTGTCGCTCTCGCGCAGGTGGGTGGCATCCATGTAGGAGTGGACACCCTTGTGGGCGAAAAAGCCTTCCATAATGACCATGGAGGCGCCTGCGACCATGGAGCTTACAAAGAAGAACATGGGCAGGAAGGGGGAGTACCACAGAGGATGCAGCTTGCCTGGGCAGATGAGGTAGAGCGATCCCAGAGAGGACTGATGGAGAGTGGAGAGGGTCACACCAAAGATGGTGAGCAGAATATTGACCTTGTTGACGGCTGTGCGCCACTTAAGGACTATCGGGAAACGGCTTGCAAGCCATTCACAGGGGGCGACGGAAAACTCGACAAAGAGAACCGTGAGATAGGTTGCGACGCACAGGCCGACCTCGAAGAGGACGGAGGTTGTGCCGGGGAAGAAGAACATATAGGGCAGGCGCAGCGGATGACCAAGGTCATAGAGAAGCGCCACAACCACGAAGAGGTAGCCTAGGAAAGCGGTGAGAACGGCTGGGCGGGCGGCTGAGTGGAAATGTTTCATGCCCATGACATAGCAGGCGACTGTCGTGAAATAGCCACCTGCCGCAAGACAGACGCCGCAGAGCAGATCAAAGCCAATCCACATGCCCCAGGGCTGATTGTCGTCCAGATTGGCGACAGAGCCTATGCCCTGTGTAAAGCGTATGATCGTTAAGGTGAGACCAACTGCGAGGATAATCCACGTTATGATATTTCCGAGGGTCGGTTTGAGCAGCGGCCCCATATTGAACAATTTTTCTCTCGTGGGAATGACGATATTGTGATTTTCCATATTACGCACCCTCCCCGTGTTTTTCTGTCTCACGGGCCTTCAGGGCAAGAGCCATTGCTTTGCGGGCGCGATCCGCCGCACCCTCGCCTTCGGTCTCCTGTATCTTCCGAATGGCGGCATCCACAGCGGCGGCCACTTCATTGTTCGCCTCGCGCTTTGTCCGCTCGAGTTCCTCACGATGCATGGCTTCGCGGCGTTTTGTCATGGCGTACGCGCCGCCGAAGAGAACCGGCCAGAAGGCAACAATCATCGGCACAGCGCCGAGGGCGCCGTAGGTGAGTTCGCCCATGGGCTGGTTGCCTAAGTGGGTGTCAAGACCCATTTGCTTGAATTCGGGACCGGCCAGAACTGGATTGTCCGGCGGGACAGCGGGACCCTTGGGATTGGCTGGGGCTAAGACCATCCAGGCCGTGCCGCCAGCGTCGTGTTCGCCGTAGACATAGTCCAGGTATTTGCCGGGATTTTCATTGATGCGGGCGTGCGCGACCTTGATGAGATCGGTTCTGCGGCCAAAGGTGAGCGCCTCCATCGGGCAGGCCTCGACACAGCCGGGAATTTCTCCCCTGTCAAGGCGCGGCTTACAGAAGGTGCATTTTTTGACGAGCGGATCCCAGGCTTCATTGTATTCAAAGCCAGGGGCGTAGAACGGACAGGCAATCATGCAGTATCTGCAGCCGACGCACTGTGTGCCGTCGTAGGTGACGCTGCCGTCCGGCTGCTTCTGGAAGCATTTGGCAAAGCAGGCCGAGGCACAGGCCGGATCCTGGCAGTGGAAGCACTGGAGTTTGCGGAAAACGGGCTTTCCGTTCATCTCGTACTTATTGACAACTGTCCACTGCGTGGCTGAGGTGCGGCGGCGTGTTTCGCAGACACTCAGATCGTCAAAGGGCTTGTCTGGAGCTGGGAGTGCATTGACTTTATTGCAGGCTTCCTCGCAGCTGCGGCAGCCGACACAGCGTGTTGTGTCGTGAAGGACGCCGTAGCTGTCGGGATAGTAGGGGAAGACGTGGCTTGCTTCAGCCGGTGTGGGATCAACAGCTGTGGCAAGGGCTGAAACGACACCCGCACTGCCAAATACGGTCAGAAATTTTCTGCGGTTCATTTCGATGCCTCCTGCTGCACCGTGCGCGGCGCATGGCAGCCTGTGCAGTCTGTGTTTCTCGGGCGTTTAACCTGCATGCCGTCGTGGCAGCCCATGCACTGGAGGTGGTAGGCGGCCTTAAGCGGCGGACGGCCGGGATTATTCTTGTCAATAGTGGGGGTATGGCAGCTCACGCAGCGCGACGGGGTATTCGAGGCGGGCGTGTGGTGGTGGCAGGTCTTGCAGAGAACCTCTGGGCTTGAGTGGAAGGCTGCCGCAAGGGGGTCACCCTTGATCTTATTTTTCAGGGAGACGATATGGCGGGCATGGTTGAAGACATTGGGATTGTACTTGTCCACAAGAGTGTCTATTGTCACTCTGTAGCGTGTCCGCTTCTCGCTCGCAAGTTCAACGGGCTTTTTCGCGTTGACTGCGGCCTGGGCCAGTTCGGCATTCTCGTTCGGATCAAGCTTTCCGGCTGAGCCTGCGACAAACTGTTCCTTGGTCATTCCTGGGATGTCGGTGTGACAGGTTGCGCACCAGGCATCGCCCTTAACGGGCTTGACAATGCTATGGCAACCGGCACATTCCTCTCGCTGCGAGTACAATTTCTGGTGGCAGCTCACGCAGCTTTCCCTCACATGACCGTTCTTTCCCGGGCGCATGTTGGTCGCGTGCATGGCACGCTCGAGGGTGACAAACTTTCCTTCTGCTGTGCCTTCAACCGTGTGGCAGCTTGTACAGGGGACCGGGTCGCCTGTGTGGTGACAGGATTCGCATTCCTGAACCTTGCCTTCATGAAGTTTGTGGTTGAAAACCACTGGTTTCATGCCGACTGCCCTGGGATTGGGTTTTGCGCTGACGGGAAATAGCACTCTTGTCGGCAATGCGCCGCTGTCCGTAAGCTCCATTCCCGTCGCGGCCTGTAAGCCCTCAGGCTCCTGGAACAGGATGCACGCAGCGCCGACACAGGCGATTGCCGTCAGCAGAAGCAGTTTTGTGCGGTTCCTCATAAATGTTGTCCTTTTGTACAGACAGTCTTCAAAAAGACCTGCCGCAACACCACGCTGCGGCAGGCAGGTAAACGCGTGCTGGCAGGACAAAACATGAGTGTTCGCCCTGGGAAAAAACTCGTTTACTACCCAAATACGCCCAAAAAAGAGAGTATATAAAAATTTTCTTTAACTTTACTTGTCCTTATATTTCGCGTCAAGACCTATTTTTGCATTCGCAGGTCCCTACGGCGGGCTTTACGTCATTCCTTGCTGTGTGGTACCTGTCGTCAATCACGCTCTTTGTAGGGGGTGCCCATGAAGATAAGCTTTCTCGGAGCGGCCCGCACGGTGACAGGCTCCTGCTATGTCCTTGAGGCCTGCGGTCACCGCTTTGCTGTGGACTGCGGCATGCATCAGGGCAATAGCGCAATTGAGGAGCGCAACCGGGACACGGATCGCTACGCGCCAACAGCGCTTGATGCTATTTTTTTGACCCATGCCCACATCGACCACTCAGGCCTTATGCCCAGGCTTGTAGCCAACGGTTTTTCCGGTCCAATCTACTGCACAGAGGCAACCAGGGCTCTTGCGTCGATTATGCTTCTCGACAGTGCGCACATCCAGGAAATGGAGGCGCAGAGTAAGCAGAAGAAATACCAGCGCAGAGGCTTGAAAAATCCGCCAAAACCCCTGTACACGCAGGATGACGCGACAAAAACTGCTCAATTCTTCCATACTGCGGCGTATCACGAGCGTTTTGAGCCCTTTCCAGGGATTGTCGCAACCTTCTACGACGCTGGCCACATTCTTGGCTCAGCCCAGCTTTTTCTTGAGATAACTGAGGAGGGCAAGCGGACGACTCTGCTTTTTTCTGGGGATATAGGCCGCCCAAGTTCCCTCATTGTCCGCGATCCTGAGCAGGCTCCGCCAGCAGATTACGTCTTTCTTGAGTCCACCTACGGCGACAGGGATCACAAAAACGAAAGTCTGAGCGTTGAGGAACTGAGTGAGGCGATAGCCTATAGCTATGCGCAGAGGGAAAAGGTCTTAATTCCGGCCTTCGCTGTCGAGCGCACCCAGGAAATCCTCTGTACGCTGCACATTCTTGCGAAGAAGGGCTCCCTACCTTCCGATATGCCCATTTTTGTCGATAGTCCCTTAGCTATCAGAGCCTCCGCCATTTTTTCTGAACACAGGGAACTGTTAGACGCAGAAACGAGGGCGATTCTTACAGACGGGCCGGACATCTTTGCCCTCCCCAATCTTTTCTACACGCTAAGCGCTGAAGAGTCGCAGGCTATCAATACGCGAAGTGGACCCGCTCTTGTCATTGCGGGCTCAGGAATGTGTACGGCCGGGCGCATACGGCACCATTTGCGCCATTCCCTGTGGAAAAAAGGCGCGAGCATCGTTTTTGTCGGCTACCAGGCAGTTGGCACGGTTGGCCGCAAACTGATTGAAAAGGCCCAGAAGATCACGCTTTTTGGCGAAGATGTCGCGGTTGCCGCGCGCATATTCACCATCAATGGCTTCTCAGGGCACGCCGGTCAGTCCCAGCTCCTTGACTGGCTTGAGCCCTATGCCCGCGCAGGCTCGCGCATTGTGCTTGTGCACGGCGAGCCGAAAGCACAGGACGCGCTCAAAGCGCGCATACACGAGCGCTTTCAAGTCACAGCGAGCATTCCCGATTACCTTGAGGAAGTTTCGCTTGAAGGATCTGCAGTCACATCCGTTGTGCAGCATGAGACTGCGGCCTATCCGCGTGTCAACTGGACTTTCTTGGCCGAAGAGGTCGAGCGCAAATGGGCTATGTTCCGCGCGCAGCTCGCGGACATCGAGAACAGACCTTGGGTTGATCAGAAAGAAGTTGAGGAGAAGCTTGCCACTATGGAATTTTATTTAACCCGACTTATCGCGCGGTTGTAAGACAGTGCGAATCATAGCAGGAATGTATCGGAGCCGCATCCTGAAGAGCCCTCCAGGCTTGGTTTGCCGACCAGCCATGGGGCGGACGCGTGAGGCCCTTTTCTCAATGCTTGAGGCCCGTGGGGTTATCTGGCCTGAGACGCGCGTTCTCGATGTGTTTGCGGGATGCGGGAGTTTGACCTTTGAGGCGATAAGTCGCGGCGCCTTGGCCGCGACAGTGATTGAGCTGGATCCCGCAGTGGCTGACTGCCTGCGCGCGAATGCCGAAAGCCTTGGCTGCGCAGATAAGCTTTCGTGCATCCAAAAAGATGCCGCTCTTTTTCTTAGGCGTGCAATGCCGTCCCCCTTTCAGCTGGTCTTCATGGATCCCCCGTACAGAAAAGAGTATGCGCCGCACATCCTCTCTCTCCTTCAGAATGGCTGGCTTGCCCAAGGGGCGCTTATAGCCTGTGAGGTTGAGCGGGAATTGCGCCTTAAGCCGCCTGCGTCGTTCATACCCTTGGCCGAGCGACGCTTCGGTCAGACCATGGTGTTTATCTACCGTTTTCAGGACTTGTGTGCGGACGCGCCGGATGCTTAGTACGTCTCTTTTGGAGGATGGGACATGGGAGAGAAGAGGATTGTTTTGTATCCAGGAACATTTGATCCGGTGACAAACGGCCATGTCGGCATAGTTCGCCGAGGCCTTGCCCTTTTTGATACGGTATGTATCGCCGTCGCAGGCGACACGCCGAAGGCAACGCTCTTTACGCTTGAGGAGCGTGTCGCCATGATCCGCGAGACCTTTGCGTCCGAGGACCGGGTCGTCGTTCAACCATATGTGGGTCTTACGGTCCAATTCGCGCGGAGCGTTGGCGCATGCGCCATGCTCAGGGGCCTGCGCTCGATGAGCGATTTCGACTATGAGTTTATGCTTGCGCGCGCAAACAAACGTTTGGCCTGTGAACTCGAGACGGTTTTTTTCATAGCCGACTCCTCCACGGATTGTTTTAGCTCACGCGCTGTGAGGGAATTCGCCTCGCATGGTGCCTCTGTGGTCGATTTTGTTCCAGAGTGCGTGGTGAGAAAGCTTGAGGAGCGTTTTGCGCCTTCGGCCTCGCAAGAGAGCTTTGATCCTGACAGGCTCGTCAACCAGGGACGCTGTTAATGGCTGCGCAGCCTGTATTATGCCTTGCCGGGGCAACCGCCACAGGCAAGACATCCATAGCCATATCTATCGCAGACGCACTTGGGGCTGAAATCATCAATGCCGATTCCCGTCAGGTCTATGCCGATTTTCCAGGCATCTGCGCGCAGCCGACAGAAGCTGAAAAAAAAAGAGCCCCCCACCATCTCTACGGCATGCTCGCGACAAGCGAGGCTATCAATGCCGGGGAATGGTGTCGGATGGCGTATGCTACTGTCTGCCAAGTCCTTGCCCGCGGCCATGTGCCACTCCTTGTCGGCGGCACAGGCATGTATTTCCATAGCCTTTTGCACGGCATACTCCCGATACCGCCGATTGACCCGGCCATTCGTTCCTCCCTTGAGAGTCGCATCGAAGCCTTTGGCCCCTTGGCTCTCTATGACGAACTTAAGGCCTTTGATCTGGCCTATGCAGAAACAATCCATCCTCATGACCGGCAGCGCATTGTGCGCGCCCACGAGGTCTACGAGCAGACAGGGCACACGATCTCTTGGTGGCGCAAACAGGCGTCCCTGCAGCGTCCTTTTTGCTACGGTCCACTCTATGTCCTTTTGGCCGACAGGCTTTGGCTTGCGCCGCGCATTGAGACCAGAATTGAGCGGATGCTTGAGGAGGGGGCGCTTGACGAGGCGCGCGCGGCCTATGCACACTGCTCCGATCCCGATGCGCCAGGCTGGACTGGTATTGGCTGCGCCGAGCTTATGGCCTATCTCCTTGGCAGAATACGCCTTGATGAGGCTCAAGCCCTGTGGGTGAAACACACCAAGGCCTATGCAAAGCGTCAGAACACGTGGTTTCGTGGGCGGAGTGAAGCCCAATTTTTTGATCCGGCCAAACCCCAGGCAGTGGTCGAAGCGGCTATTCGGGAATGGCGGCGTTTGATAGACGAGAGAGAGGATTGCTATGCCGGAAAAGCAGCAGAATAAAATTGATGAGATCGCGCAGGACACCACAGAATCGTGGCGATCGCTGCGCATTATGGGTGAGATGATTCAGGCGCTCGATACCTTAAATGGCCTTGAGAGGAGCTGCGTGTCGATATTCGGATCAGCCCGCTTAGGGGAGGACACGGAGGCCTATTCAGCCGCGCGGGATACGGCCCGTCTGCTTGGTCATGCGGGGTTTGGGATTATCACAGGAGGCGGTCCTGGGATTATGGAGGCTGCAAACCGCGGCGCCTGCGAGGCGGACACGGAATCCGTAGGTCTGCATATCTTTCTCCCCCACGAGCAGGAGTGCAATCCGTATGTGCGCACGCGCTGCAATTTTCGCTATTTCTTTTTGCGCAAGTTTATGTTTGTCAAATACTCCATGGCCTACGTCGTTATGCCTGGCGGGATGGGCACTGTGGATGAACTGAGCGAGGCTTTTGTTCTTGCGCAGACAAAGCGGATTCCGTCAATGCCTATTGTTCTTTTTGAGAGCGGGTACTGGAAGGGACTGTATGACTGGATTAGAAAGTCCATGGTGAGTGCGGGCTACATACGCGAGGAGGAAGTCGAGCGCCTTCTTGTCCTCTGCGACACGCCGGAAGAAGTCCGTGACGAAATTGTACGCCGAATCAAGCCCTGACCGTTTTGTCCCTTTTGCGCGTGACAGCATTTGTCCCGCACCTCCAGGTAACGTGAGCTGGGAGGCGCTTATGCGTCTTGCCGACAGTGAGGCCGAATGGGCAGAGCGCGCGGGTGAGGTACCGATTGGCGCCCTTGTGCTTGATGCGTACGGCCGTATCTTGTCGAAAGCCCACAATACCTGCGTAGCTGACTGCGATATCTCGGCGCATGCCGAGATTAATGCGCTGCGTAGGGCTGGCCGCGCAATCGGCAATTACCGCTTACCTGGCTGTTATCTTGTTGTGACCTTAGAGCCCTGCGTTATGTGTGCCCAGGCGATTGTCCAAGCGCGCCTTGCTGGTCTTGTTTTTGGGGCCCGTGACAGCCTTGCCGGAGCCGTCGTGTCCAAGGCTGCTTCGTTGATTATTCCAAATTCTGGAAAGGACACCTGGTATATGGGTGGCGTCCTTGGGGATATGTGTTGCGAGCGTCTGCGCCGTTTTTTTGCGCAACGCAGGTAATGGAAATCCTGTGACATCGGAGAGTGACCGTGAATGAAAGAGTGGACGATCTGACTATTGAGTTCGAAGAGGAAGGTCAGATTCTCGTCAAGGAAGTTGATAAGTGCATATTGAGTCGGGGTGCCTGGGCGACAGTTCTTTTTCGGTATAATGAGTGGCGCCCATCGACCTCTGATTACGGCCCAGACAAAGTGGCTATCCGCAGGTATCAGAAAGTTGGGGGCGAGTACAAGCAGAAGACGAAGTTTGTTATCTCAAGCGTCGATCAGGCAAAAAAAATTGTGAATGCGCTTGTCCAGTGGTTCCCAGAGATACTGGAAAAGGAGGACAAGTAAGCGTCGCCATGGCGAACAGCGGCCAGACCTTCTGAGCAGCTTCGTGCTGCGCATGAGCCGGAACACCCCGTCCTTGGGATCGGAGTGTTCCGGCTCTCTCTTTTGAGTGTTCTTGATCGTCTGATTTTTGCGCTTTTTTCTATGTGAAATTCAGAAACCCGCATCAGCTAAGGCTTTGTGAAATACAACAGTAAAAGGTCCACGTTTGACGTGGGGTACAGATGCGATTTTCTGAGTGAAATTCAAGGTGCTTAAATACGGTATACCGGCGTCACAAGGATTCTTCCCGCCGACACAACACGAGCCCAGCGGGTGCCAATGACGGCCGTTCTCCTCTGTCTCCTGCAGTAAGATCATTATGCGGTCGGGCATACATTGGTACTTGGCTCCTTGGGATGTTCTGCCATATTTATGCTTCCTTCAAGCAAATTAATTTCACTTAGAATTTGCCACAGTAAGCCCGCATCTTTTAAGGAGCTTTTTTAGGGGTATTCCTAGAACTCTTATCAGATGCGGGTTCTATGAATTTGACATATGAAAACGTGCAAAAGTCCGATTGATCGCTTGAGCAGCTTTGCGAGGAGGTATACTCCAACCAGAAACAAACTGATATTTTTGCAAACAGGAGTCCGCACGAGTATGCTCTTTTCAAATCTAAGCGGCAACTTTTTTTCTGAACGCAGTATACGTTTAATAATTTATAGTTATATGACATCACCAGAGGCCGTTTTAGTTAGACGACTTCATTTGTTTCAAAAAAAATATGGAATGGTAGCAAAAGAGCCCGACAAAGATGCAACCTTGTCGGGCTCTTCTTTTTTGTGCCAAGTAGAGAATAGACAACTCGAGGACTTGATTGCGACCAAGCGTGCTGAACGTAACAACACTGCGTAGCGCAAGTAGTTTTATCGGGTCTTCAGATTGTTTCGTGACATGAAAAGGTGCCGATCTGTGGCGTAAGTTCGCATTCTATGCGGCTCTACTGCTACTCCTGGCCTCCTACTTCTTTGCTTCATTTCTCTGCCTTGCGTCGCCTTTCCGCAATTTGCTCGGCGGTGAATTGAGGCCTATGCGGCAGAGGGATAACTAAGTCAGAGCATTCCAGATTAGGCGGGAAAGCCATTAAACGGGAGAGATATAAATGTTATTAAGAATCTTTGTTTCACCAGGGAAGCTTTCCTTTGCCACGCGTCTCGGCCCAATCTCGACCGTGCCCCCTCGTCTGCGGTCGCACCAGGAAAACCTGCATCCGAAGGGATGGAGCCGTCACGAATAGCTGCGAAGCATCATATTATGGAAGGTCTGAAAAAGAAAAGGCCATCAGGATGTGACCAATTCATATATACAAACTTCTGTTCAGGCTGCCGCCTACTTTTTTGCTTCCAGAAAAGCGGCAAAGAGTATGTCATTGAGTTCGTTTTCTGACAGGGGCTTTCTGTTAACCTTTGCGCGCACAGGTAGCATGGTTGGCTTTGAAATGTCAGAAACTTTTAACTCCAGTTCAAAGAGCGCCTTCTTGCCATTGCTATTGAATACGCCGGTAAAGACCAGGCTCATATGATTGTGCTGTTTGTCAGTGACGTTCCATGTGGTATCAGTAAAGTATTTTTCAAAAGTGCGACCAATAGGTGAATAGCCTTTGTCAGCTGGGAAGCCTGGCAGCCAGAGTCCTCTGGCGAGGGACAGCAGACTGTCATTGTCATTTTTGGCAAAGGAATGCGTGAATTTTACCAGTAGGCTGATTATTTCTGTTTTTTCTGCTTTTTTGGCAGTATCCAATGGCGTTTCGTTAACCATGGATTTCGCATTTATATCCGCACCTTTGTCGATGAGCAACTTGGCTACCTCGGTGTGTCCGTTTCCTGCAGCCCAGTGCAGCGGCGTTTCGTTATTCACGTCTTTCGCATTTAGGTCCGCACCTTTGTCGATGAGCAACTTGGCCACCTCGGTACGGCCGTACGCGGCAGCCCAGTGCAGCGGCGTTTCGTTATTCACGGATTTAGCATTTACGTCCCTACCTTTGTCAATGAGCAACTTGGCTACCTCGGTACGACCGTACGCAGCAGCCCAGTGCAGTGGCATTATGCCACCTTTGTCTTTCGCATTTAGGTCCGCACCTTTGTCAATGAGCAACTTGGCTACCTCGGTGTGTCCGTTTCCTGCGGCCCAGTGCAGAGGCGTGTGGCCATCTTCGTTTTTCGCAT
>JAFTDR010000096.1 GCA_017454105.1 Desulfovibrionaceae bacterium
ACACAATACATGTCTCCAGTCTGGTGGCTCCACGTCATAGACTCATATTGATCAGCGATATGCGACGTCGCAGGTGCGCGTTGGTAACGGTCTCGATGAAAGGTCTTGATCAATTTGCCACGCGTCCGTTGCGGGATCCGGCTACCATCGCCGGGGTCATACGCAGACATGGGGCTGTGGTCCGACAGGTGGTTCTTTATGAGGGCGAAACGCATGAGGCCAACGGGATATTGTGGCAGAATGCCAACGAGTTTTTGTGTCTTATAGAAAATCCGACCGCCATTGACTGGATATGCAGATTTGACAAGGGATTTGTTCCCGGAGTGCCGGTTAATCGCAGTGCCAGGAGATTTCCGATGCCAGTTGCGCTCGCGGTATAAAGGCATGAGCAATGATGGTATTTTGATTTCAAGGGTTGGGCTAACAGTTGGGGCATGATAGTATTTTGCGAATACGATGCCATGTTACCGGAGATAGGGGAGAACTGCGGTGGATAACGGTTTAGGTCGATTCCTTGAAGCCCAGGAAAATGACTATGCTATTGCCCTCGAAGAAATCAGAGAAGGCAAAAAGCGAAGTCATTGGATGTGGTACATCTTTCCTCAGATGCGTGGGCTGGGCCATAGTAGCATGGCCCAATATTACGGAATAAGAGATATTGATGAGGCGAGAGATTATCTCAGACATCCTGTACTGGGAGCACGTCTCAAGGAAATATCAGGAGAACTGCTTAAACATGACGAACATGACCCAAAACGCATCTTCGGTCAGATTGATGCCATGAAGCTCAGATCATGTATGACCTTGTTTGTCATCGTAGAAGAAGAAAACAATCAGCACAGCTCGGTGTTCAGACATGTGCTGCAGAAGTATTACGATAATATCCCTGATGAGGCTACGCTGGAGCGCATTCATGGAAGCTGAGAATGCAATGATTGCTCATTAAAAGTCACAGCAGACAAATTTTAGTGTCGTGGGATGTACAGAAATTGGGATAGAAATTGTAACTGGATGCCAAACTATGCCGAGTAGCACTTTTGCAATACAGACAACTCCAACTTGTCGAATATCAGCCAAACAGATTTGAAGGCCTTGAAACGGCAAGCTGAGATATTACTTTCCCTCAGCAGCGAGATTATTGCCGGGATGCTGCACGACGGCTCACTCGAAGAGATTGAGGAAATGCTATGTCAGCTATATACAAAAGTCCCATCTGCGCTATGGTACACGAAAGCATGGAAGACGTTTACCGTAATGGCGGCATAGATAAGAAAACCATGCGTGATTTTGACGACCTGTGCCTCGCCCCAGTGCAGGATATGAGTGCTGCCGCCATCCGGCAACTGCGCCTTCGCGAACACCTCTCACAACCTGTTTTCGCTGCTACCTTAATGTTTCCAAAACGGTAGTTTCTGATTGGGAGCGTGGCGTAAAAAAGCCGGGAGGACCTGCGTTGCGCCTGCTCTTTCTCATGGACGCACGAGGACTTGACATTTTTGTACCGGCCTGCACGATAACAGGCGAATAAAAGATTCTCCTCCATTTCGAGGTGAAATTCGATTGACCGATCCTGTTGAATTTTGTCTTGTGATAAGGTGATCATGTAACGGAGAGTAAGTAGCATGCAAACAAGGGCGGAGCCCTTGGCCAG
>JAFTDR010000097.1 GCA_017454105.1 Desulfovibrionaceae bacterium
CAGCTGATGCCAGTCCGGACAAAGAGATCCCAACGCCCATTCCGCCTTGAACAATAGGAGTGTCCGCTTTCAGCGCACCAATCTGTAATGCAGGAAACGGCATTGAAAACCTCCAACTGTATCATACAAAACAAAGTACGCGCACTTTTGTGTGTCCTATGTTCCGTATGTGTGATAAAAATCATTTTTTTACATACGCAGTACCTGTGTATGTAAATCGAACGGAAATAAATTGCAAGTGTCAGCCAAGTGCCATCCCATCGTCAAAGGCCAACGGACTTCCTGCTGCACATACCTCGCTCCCAGACCCAGTGCCGATACAGTCCTGTTTTTTGACACTGTATTCTTTGACTTTCTCTAGCGCATGCTACCGTTTATCCTGGGAGAATATTCTTTCTGCGCTACGTATCGCAAGGTTTTATCGTAAATTCCCACTCAAGCAAGTTACCTTCACGGGAGCCGCAGTCCTTCTGAGCTTCCAATGGACAATAAACCTTCGGAGCTAAACAGCTTAGGCTTTTTGTCTCGGTATACTCGGCGTCACAACGATTCTTCCCGCGACGCTCCATTCGCCCTGTGGGCGCTTGCCATGGGAAATCATTATGCGGCCAAAACGTAGTGAGACCCACAAATACCACGTTTTTTTACGCGCCTGATAGGGAGAACTCTATTTCGCGTGAAAATAGCTTCATACGAAAATTGTTTTCCGTAGTCAAAGATTTTTTATGCTTTATTTTCTGCACTTCCAAACAGTGCAGAGAGGAGTATATCATCATTTGCATTCCATGCAAATACGGCTCTACGCGGGCTCCTGCGTAAGAAATGCGGCGCCAAATTCTCCTCCACCTGCCATGCGAGCCAATTCCTCTTTACGGGATGCACTGTCAAGCAGGCGGCAGGACGTAGACGTTGTGTTTCCAGTAACGGTTTTCTGTATCTGGAAATGTCGTTCAGCGCAGGCAGCAAGCTGAGGCCAGTGCGTGATAAGAAGAATCTGGTGTGTCTTTGCGAGTTCCGCCAGTTTTTCAGCAAGCTTCCCCAAGGTGAAGCCGCCAACCCCCGCGTCAACCTCGTCAAAAATAAAGGTTGAGGCATCGTTGCGCGTCTCAATACTTGTCAAGGCAAGCAGGAAACGCGACAGTTCGCCGCCGGAAGCTATGTGGTCAAGAGGTTTGGGATTCTGTCCAGGATTTGGAGCCCACAGAAAGCGGACACGCTCATCCTGCACATCTTTCCAGAGGGGCTGGGCAATATATTCTGGAATCACGCGGACATGTTCTGAAAAAGCGAGATCGCGAAGCTGCGCCTCAAGTTGTGCGCAGAAATGTTCGGCAGTCTCGCGTCTGAGTGGACAGATGCGCTCAACAAGATCTTTAAGTTTTCCCATAAGGGCTGACTCTTCCTTTTCAAGGTGCCTGAGGTCAAGAGCGCAGGAATCGAGAAAGGAAAGACTGTCCTCAAGCTCATTCTTAAGCGAGCAGATTTCAGGAAGAGTGCGGTGCAGTTTGCGTTTTAGCTGAGCGAGAGCGAAGAGGCGCTCTTCTATGTCATTAATGTCGAAGTTCTCGCCGTCATCAGGCGGATCTTGAAGGCGGCCCGCCAAGGCGTCGATATTCGCCCGAAAATCGAGACAGGCGTTTGTGAAGACGGCAAAGGAATCATCAATTTCAGTGAGAATACCGAGTTGTTTTTCAAGGGCGCTCAGTGTCTCGTAGAGGCCTGCCGGATCGCGGCTATACAGTAGTTTCTGAGCCGCATCATAGCTTTTTATTATCTGCTGGCGATCCTTGGCCTTTTGCCGGATCTCCTCAAGCCGTTCCTCCTCGCCTTCTTCAGGTGCCACTTTATCAATTTCCTGGCGCTGCATCTCAAGGAGATCGCGTTTCTCAAGGAGTGTGCGTTGCCGTTCAAGCAGTTCTTCCTGTTTCTGAGCGACAATCCTCAGTTTCTCAAGAAGGCTATCCCGTTTTGTTAAGAGTTCAGGCTGGGCAAAGTGGCGATCAATGAGCCTGGACTGAAAGGCGGGTTGCATAAGCTGCTGTTGGGCATGCTGGCTTGTGTAGGTGATGAGTTTTGGTCTCAGTTCCCTAAGGGAGTCCTGGGCGTGGAGTGTGTCATTCACAAAAATTCGGCTTCTTCCGCTGCCAGCGAGCAATTCCCGCCGTATAACAATGGTTTCGTTGTCTTCGGTTTGAAACTGTCCCTCAACAAGGGCCCGTTCTGCTCCAGGTCGAACCATGTCAGCCTTCAGCCGATCGCCAAGCAAAAAAGAAAGGGCTTTCAGGATGAAACTTTTACCGGCACCTGTTTCACCTGTCAGTGCGTTCATCCCTGGAGAAAGCTCAAGGGATACGTCTTCAATCAATGCGAGATTTCGAATATGGAGATACTCTATCATGCAGCACGCTCAGAGGAAACGATGTTTCAATCGCGGATCAAACATATCCCGCAAACTCTCGCCAAGAACATTGTAGCCGAGAACAGTGACAAGAATGGCAAGGCCAGGATAGAGGGAAAGCCACGGAGCAACCGCGATCACATTTTTTCCCTCCATGAGCATATTGCCCCAGCTCGCTGTCGGCGGCTGCACGCCCAGCCCCAAAAAACTTAAGCTCGATTCGATAAGAATGGCGCCAGCGACGCCAAGAGTCGCCGATATAAGCACAGGGGCCAGCGCATTGCTTAGGATATGCTGGACAAGAATTCTTCGTGTCGGTATCCCGCACAGGCGCGCGTTTGCCACGAAATCTCGTTCCCGGAGGCTGAGGGTTTCCGCGCGCACAAGCCGTGTCACGCCCATCCATGACGTCAGTCCAATGACAATCATGATGTTTTGCACATCTGGTTCCCAGAACGCAATAACAGCGAGGATAAGAAAAAACGAAGGAAAACAGAGCATGACGTCAACAAAGCGCATAATCAGCTCGTCAACAAGGCCACGGAAATATCCACTTATCAGACCAAGCACAGTGCCTATTGAGACAGAAATCCCGACTGCGACAAATCCTACCCACAACGATATGCGGCCGCCGTAGAGAAGTCGTGAAAAAACGTCACGGCCTAGGCGGTCAGTCCCCAAGATAAAATCGGGGGAGGGTGCTTCGAGTATATGATTGAGATGCATCTCGTTCGGAAGATTTGGCGCAAGCAGCGGGGCACAAAGTGCCGACAAAGACATGGCGAGAACCAAAAAAAGGCCAAGCCAGAGTTTTCCATACGCTCGCAGGTAAAAAAAGACAAGCGCTCCCGTACGCTCCTCTGACACGACGTCCTCCTTGCCTAGCGGTTTGAACCAGAACGAATTCGAGGATCCGCAAGGCCGTAGCAGATGTCCGCAACAAGATTACCCGCAAGGGTCAGAATGCTGCCTAAAACCAAATTCCCCATAATCATTGTGTAATCCCGCGCCATAACCGCCGAATAAAAAAGATTGCCCAGTCCAGGCAGGGCGAAAATAGATTCAATAATAACGCTTCCGCCGATGAGACCTGGAATGGAGAGGCCCAGAAGGGTTATCACCGGGAGAAGGGCATTGCGCATGCCGTGGTGAACAAGAACACGCCAAGGAGAAAGTCCTTTTGCCTGCGCGGTCAGCATATAGTCCTGCCTCAAAACTTCAAGCATGCAGGATCGCATATAGCGCGACATGCCGGCCAGGTTGCCGACTGTGTACACAAGAATGGGGAGGGTAAGATGCGCTGCGAGATCAAGAAATTTATCAAATGGCCCAAGATGCTCGTACTCCATCGAAGTGAGCCCTGAAAGCGGAAGCAATTGGAGGTCAATGCCAAAGAGCCCCATAAGCAGAAGGGCGAGCCAAAAAGAAGGCATTGCAAAACCAAGAAAAACGAGGATTGTAAGCGCGTGATCCCATAGGGAGTTCTGCCGGCAGGCAGAAAATATGCCCGCTGGAATAGCAATGAGAAGCGTCAGCACAATGGAAATCACGTTCATTGTGACTGTGAGCGGCAAACGCTCAAGTATCTTCGTCATGACAGGTCGCGCGTCCGCTGACATGGAATTGCCGAAATCAAAGTGGATTAGGCGCACAAGCCAGTTTGTGTACTGTTCCGTCAGGGATTTATCAAGGCCGTAGAGAGCTTCCAGTCTCGCCCGGGCTGCTTCTCCTGCAAGGGGGTTTAAGGTGACCTCCATATCCGTTGGCGAGCCGGGTGCAAGATGGATCACAAGAAAAGAAATCAGGGTAATCCCGAAGAAAACAAGCAGAAGCCAGACACATTTGCGCAGCAAGCGCCACAAAAGAAAAGCGTGGTCGGTATACCAGGACATACACTATTTCTCGTTTGCGAGTCGGGGGTCCTGTGAAACAGGGCGCTCTGTATTCAGGCAAACCGAACAGATTGTTTGCCAACGGTTAAGGTAGCTATGGTTTTCCCAAAGACAAGTCCGCCAGGCTTCCTGCAGTCCGGCCGTTTCCTTGGCCGCGATGCACGCTGAATCCATATGTCGAAGCTCCATGGGGGAATTCAGTGTAATGGGACGTGTGAGTTCTTCGGGAAAAATGGCCAGGCCAGGTGTTGGATCGGAAAGAAGAAAACCTCCTGCCGCCCAGACATCAAAATGCCGCTGACTCAGGCTATGAGGCAATAAAAAACTTGTAACAGCAAGAACACACGATGATTGCGCATAGTAAGTGGGGAGAACAGTGTAATAATCGACAGATGGCTCACAAAGTTTTCCGGGCAGAAGGGCGCTCCAGCCGGAATCTCCGACAAGGCGCAGGCCATGGAGAGACAAGGCGTCAATCCATTGCGTTTTATTGATCAGAGAGCATGACTCTGCGCCCAGACCAGAAAGCCGAGCCCCGGTCCCAGGCCAAAAGCGGGGGCGCAATTTGTTGTACCACCAGTGTACATCGGGCAGAATTTTTCTTTCGGAGAGCAGAATCTTGGCTTCTTCCAAAAGGGTAGGGGGGAGATGGCAGGCGGCAAAGTATCGGTCTCTGCCTGGAAAAACCGTGCGGCCGACAAACAGAGGCGCCTCCTTGCCCGCATCAGGGCGAAGAGAACGCCACATGTGCCAGGCAAAGGCGAGGGGGAGGGCATGCACGCTTTTTGCTCCCTCCTGCCGCAGAAGGGGAACAAAGGACGCGTCGGTGACAAAAAGGTCCGCTTCCTTCCACCATGGAAGCCGTATGCCGGATAGCACGTGCCAAGGATTGTCTACAAACCATATGGCGCATGGAATTGAAAGGGCACGCAGGAGTCCAAAAAGGCGTCCTTGGCTATCGAGTCCCCGTCCATTAACAGCAAGACAGATGGTCGGTGTGACATCATGGCAGGCCTCTGCAAGCGCGTGCTCTGGATGTTTCTCCCAACCATCAGGAAGCCTCTCTACGCAGGTGAATCCCGCGCGCTGAAGAGTTTCGAGAAGTTCAATGTGGAGTAGGGCGGATGCATCTCCGAAAAGAAGGGCGGTTTTCTGCTCCGTAGTCCGAAAGGGCAGGGAGGCAGCAAACAACGATCCAAGGACATGCATCCAAAAATCTGGGGCAAACTGGAGGCCCGGCTCGTACAGCCAGACAGTGGCGTTCGGAAAAAGGGCAAGAGCTTCTTCCAGGGTGACCTTACGCCATGCGGAAGGGGGGGACTGCGCGAGTTTTTGCTGTAGACCTGGCGCTTCAAGCCAAAAGACTTGCGATCCTACAGCCGGCCAGGCATCGTCTGGGCCAAGTCCAAGGAGAAGGGCGCTCTCACCGCCACTTCGTAGGCATTTCCAGGCAGACTGTCCTGAAGAGAGGGCCCGAAGGCGGCCGTCAAAATCAGGAAGGGTGCGCCGCTTGGGTCGGGTTAGACGGATTCTGTCATCCATTTGCGAATTTCCGCCACTTCCTGCTCCCATTCGCGCGAGAGCCTAAGCTTAATAAAGACAGTGTATATGGTATCAAGGAAATCAGCACAATTTTCAATCAGAAACAGTTTTTCCAGGAAGGTAGATTCGGGGTCGTCTTCCTCAGAGAGGCTGTCCTTTGGGGCTGTTGGCGTCCTGACGCTACTTAATGTGAAATCATCTGCCTTCACAACAAACTGGTAGATCATGCTGTCCTTCTCAATGTGCAGAAGGGCACGAACGACCTTTTTGCCCATGCTGAGCCCAAAACGCGCTTCACCCAAGGAAGAATAGGCTCCCGAGACAGATGCAGTCTCTTTTGCGTCCCCATTGCCTCCCTGAACGATGATGCGCTGCTCCATGGAAACGGTAAAACCTTCACCGTCTTCCGTAACAAAAGAATCCGGCGATGTATCGCTCCGATACCAAAGCCATGTAAGAAATTCTTGTCCAAGGATGTCGTCAACACTGGAAGAATAGTCGCTCATACGGATCCCCTTGATTTTATTCCGTGTCAGGCACCAGGCACAACGAACTGTGTCTCTTCCAGCGTCTCGAGGCGCAAGGCCGTATCCTCATCCAGATATTTCTGAGCCAGAGCAACAGGGCGCAACTGCTCGAGATTAAAGCCGAAGGATTGGTGGAAATACTCGATAAAAAGATCGATCATCTTGCTTTGTGTCGAGCCAAACCAAACTTCATTCTTGTCTGAAAGCCAGATTACATCGAAAATTGCCGGCACCGGAAGAAAGCGTTGCCGCAACTTAAGAAGAATTTCCTCCTTAATTTCCTTCTTTCTCTCCCGGGCAATGAAGGTCTTGTTGATTTCGGCAAGTTTCTGCAGCTCTTGCTTATAAGCCATCAAAGTATGTTTTTTTACAACTCCCGCCGGGATGCGCCGCGTATCCAAGCGCAGGGCGAATGCGAGGACATTGCCTTTGTACGGCGAACCCGACTCCCATTCGCTATCGAGCATATCGTCAAATGACACCCAACCGAACGAGCGCTCTTCTGGCAGGTCATCTATATCGTGAAAGGCGAATTGTTTGAGCTTGTCCAGTATTGAACTCCAGAAGTCTTCAGGAATAGCGTCATTAATAGTAAAGCGCGTAAAACTCGTTGAAGAACCGAGAAAAGACATAGGCAAGCTCCTTGACTTGACTCCTATGGTACGACAGGAAGGCTTTTTTTAGCAAGTCCCCTTTTTATTTTGTATGCCACATAATGCTAATTATGTAAACAAATTTATCCACTCAATTCCTTTTAAAACGCAGACACACCTCAGTTGTCAAATTCTCCTTGTGTACATTTTAACATAGTATCGCTCAAGTTCGTGAGCCGCAAAGAATTAGACTTTTACGCCGCTCTTCAGTTGCCCAAGGCATTCTTACAACCTTTTCGCGAATTACTGACTGATGCATAAACCACGCTAATACAGATCACGAGGAAATCAACTTTCACTCTAGGGATTGACGATTTTATTGCAACACGTACAGGAGAAATTTTTTCCGCGTGTACGGATTAACAGTATATCGGTCAATCTCAGGACCCAAAAAACCAGGCTTTTTCAGTTGCTCAAGGCATTCCTGCTTCCTTTTTGCAGCCAATGGCTACAGAGGCAGATGAAGGTCCGCATCACGAGAAGTTCAGCGTCCACTGTTGAACGATAGTGTTGTAATTCGTACACGCGGCAACTTTGTGGAGCTTGCACCCGCGTCGTTTGCCTCCTGGCGTTCACTGAACGTACTGACTTTCGCTCTGAACACTCGAATTTCGGGAAAAGTGGCGCTGGCTCCTACGCCCCA
>JAFTDR010000098.1 GCA_017454105.1 Desulfovibrionaceae bacterium
CTGAATAAAAATTCAGATTTCTATGCACTGTTTCTAGGACTGAAGCGAGCAAAGACGCCGATGGCAATGCGGGAAGCGATCAATAAGTATAAAGTTATCCTTGGCAAACCTGAGCATCAAGAACTGCTTAAGACCATCCTTCCGATTATAGAAACGCTTTATAAACGCTTTAACCCGGATGCAGCCACATCAAATATTAGCTTTGCGTCTTTAGAGGAAATTGCAATGAAGATGAATAGCGCAGAGATTAATTGGAAGAAGAACTATTGCGAAGAGCTGAGGAATGACTCGCACTTTCGCGAGGAGCTGAGGAATGACTCGCGCTTTCGCGAGGAGCTGAGGAATGACTTGCGCGAAGAGATGAAGGATGACTTGCGAGAAGAGATTTACATTGATTGGAAAAATGAAGCGAAGCGGGAAGATGCCTTAGCGATGCTTAAGGAAGGTCTCACGCTTGAAATGATAGGAAGGATTACGAAACTGTCCTTGGTAGAAATTGAGAAATTGCAAGCGCAGAAAGTGTGATGCAAAAAGGAATCTCTGATTTCTTGTACGTATTCTTGTGTACACGGCACTGCTGTAGCGAGATCGTATCAATAATAAGCTTGTGACAAGGAAAGAGGGGCTCCCGCCTGTCTTTCCTATTGTCATGCACAGCGGATCGTCAATTCATGAGCAGATTCCCCAATTGCCAAGACTCCCATCGGCTTTAGACGATGGGTAGTTCACGAGGGTCCGTGCAGAGAGCAAAAGTTCTGAAGGCATTCGGGCTATGTAGAAAATGTAGACTTGTCAAAGGTCCGCAAGTGGGGCATAAGAAATGAGTCCGCATGTGTCGGGCAAGGAGGCTTATATGACAAATAAGAAACATTCCTATGTATCTGACGAGGATTCGAGCGCTCTTGACGAAGATCTTCTTGACGATGATGAATCCGTTGACGATGAGGATGAGGTCGACGAGGACGACGATGACGATTTTTTAAGCGAGAATAGTTATACGTCGGATGTTGATGACGGAAATCCAGTCGGGAACGTATGCGACATGCCAGAGGACGAGGTCGCTCGGTACAACAAGCAGTCCAAAAAATAAGCTGTGCTTTGCACGGCCAATCCTTTTTTGGCCTTGCGCCTGTGCGTGGAGCGCGCTGTGTTTTCCCTATAGTCGACAGAGCAGCTCAGACAAAGAGAGCCGTAGCGTTTGCTGCGGCTCTCTTATTTTTGTCCCGTGAAGGTGTGGGGTGCTGCGCAACGGAAAAGAGCCGCAATGTGACTGCCCGACTGTCTGCGGCCGCACGGATTTTTTCGGCTGTTCCGTGCCTTAGGGCCACGCTCTGTACAAAAAGAAGCAAGGCAGATGGCTGGCGAGAGCCTACAAGAACCCAAGTGTATATGGAATTTGAGCTGCTCTTGCAGCTTCACGAGCAATTTGTTGTGTAGTGTATGCGGGCATGGGCTGCGAAGCGGTATGTTCTGCAATCTTCCACATGGTCACTTTTTTTCTGGCTTGTGTTGAGCGTACCATTTTTCATAGCACAGTACATTGCGTTTCAGCACTTGAATTTTTCTGCCTTTTTCTGTACTCTCGTCCACGTTCTGCGCTTGACGTACGTGAGCTGCGCCCAGCTTCTCCCAATTTTTGATGCACATGTCAGGCGTCACAAGACTAGCTTCAATCATCTGATTCCCGTTGGCATGCCAAGATGCAGATTAAGTGCTGTGCAAGCGAGAGCGTCAATGCTCCCGCCGTTTTTATGTGCCCGCCTTAAAGCCGGTATGCCCAGACGGCAAGGACAAACGCGTGAGGCACGCCACACGATGCGGCAATCTTAAGGAACTTGATGTCGGTTGAACCACGATTGCATAGGTGGCCTCTACAATTTTGGAGTGCTACGATGAACAGTGCTGACGTTCGCCTCTTGATAGAACTAAAGCCCCCACAAGAAGATTGTACTTATTGGGTAGCTACATATCCAGAGATAGACCTTTCGACGCAAGGTGAGACGCGTCAAAAAGCATTGGATAATGCAGCAGAAGCTCTTCAAATGTGGCTATCAAGCCTTCTAGAAGACGGGATTCTTGATGAAGTGCTTCTGGATTGCGGGCTTAGTGCAAATCGCATCAAAGAAAGAGAAGAGGATGCACATTTTTTTATTCCGCAGCATAAAGCCTGGGGAATTCCATGCCGCGCGTAACTCCCCTTCATTCGAAAAATTGGGGTATGAGTTTTCCATTATGCTGAAAATTAAAGGGAAGAGACCTCTTGTGATCCCCAATTATGAAAGTGTCGCGCTTGATATTGATACGCACAGCTGGAATTGATCGCGAGAAGTTTTTAGAGTTGCTGGATGATTGGTAGAGGCCCCTCTTCGGAGGGGCTTTTTTTTGTTTCTGCGCTTGTGGATCCTCCGTCCTGACAGCCTTTTCCTGTACGTACAGGAGAAAATCGTATGAATTCTGTCCCTTGGAGACCAAGCAATGCTTGAGGCGCACAAGGCAAGGCTGGACAACTACGGAGAACAATTACGCCCTGTTCGATTGAGCATCCGTGGAACTATGCTAGCGAATGGCGTAGCGGCAATCGAGCGTTTTTTAGGCAAAAGCGGACTACCTATACGGCACGTTGTGTTCGCTCTGTGCCAACCCAGTATGAGATACCAATGGGGTACAACGACCGCGTACAAAAAAAGCCCCATGCACATGCGCTGCTCTAAAGAAGGGCAAAAAAAAACGGTCTTAGGCAGCAAAAACGCTGCGTAAGACCGGCAGGCAGATTCGCATTACATGTGGTGAACGCGGTCTCGCTCCTCTGCTCTTTTTGCGTTATTGAAACGGTCAAGTGTTCCGACGAGATAGCCCGTTATGCGGCGAATACGCTGAAACTTCACGCCTTCGCCAATTTTTTTCTTCACTTTTTTTTCTTCACCTTGGTACAGTTCAGAATCCATCAGCATGTTCGCACAACTCCTTGAGCTTCAGTTCCTTCTGAGACGTCTGCGCTCTCTTCTGATTGTTAGCGCAGACAGGTGCCGTAAGCAAGCTTCCTGTCCACAGGCTGTCACCGTAAATACTTTTGCCGCTCACGATCGTCTGCCTTGGCTGTATGCAATTCTTGCAAACGGCACACCGTGAGTGCAGGCGAAAGCTTGCCTTTCTCCTGCCAAATACGAAGCGTCGAAAGAGAAACTCCCAACGCCTTTGCTGCGTCACTAATTTGTACTAATCTATCAATTTGATAAGATTAACATAGTTTTGCACAGATTGCAAGCACATGTTCACACCCTGATCGACTTGGAGTCAGGGACCAGGCTGTTTATTGGAAAATTTCCCGCGCACACTGTAGCGAAAAAAAAAATGCACGTTCGGGCTTTGTTGTCCTTTTTGCAAAGGTGGGTCCATGTGAGACCCAAATAGTTTTCAATATCGTTCTTAAAGTATACCGTGAAGTATGCCTGGTTTTTTGGTGTACACTGACTCTCGTTTTCTATGCCGTTTTAGAAGATAGTATTCTAAGCCATGCCCATAGAAATTTTCTGTATTCATAAGAACAATTCGAGGACTTGATTGCAAATGCGTACGCTCTCGAGGGAGGCGATCGCACCTCTTGGCAATAATTGTGTACGAGGTCTCTTGCAATCCCTCAAGAAGTATGCGGGCGTACACTTGGTTGGCGATTTCAGCACGAACGCGAGAGTCAGCTTTTTTCTGGCTTTCTGCGTAACGCAAGGCACGTTTGCTTGAATACGCCGTGAAAAAAAGAGGCGCAGCCGTCCGTCGCTTCTGCTCGTACAATTCGAGGACTTGATTGCAATGGCTGCTATTTACGATGTCTCTTGCGCTCAACGTCTAGAATAATAGTATAAAAGATAGAAGCAATTTTGTGAATAATACAAGAGAATGAGAAAAAAAAGAGAGAGTGAAAAAATATATCGAGTAAAAATTTCTAGAACTTTACTAGAGCTATGCGATTTTTCACGCAATCAACTAGTACGCAACCATGGAATGAACTATAAGCAGAATCACATGCTTTGTCAAATTGCCGGGGCGCAGGGTACTGTTGGGGGTAAAAAAAAAGCACTCACAGTGTGAACTGCAAGTGCTTCCGTGTCTTAGTTGTGTCCTAGAGCCGCCGCTTCATCCACAATCCAGATAAGTTCGCCAACGGTTGGGTGGACATGCTGGGCGGGCAGTGTCGGTTCATCAAGGAGATTCAGGGCTCGAGAGAGAACGTGATGTTTTTCTTTGCCTGTCACAAGGAAGAGGCAGCAACGGGCGTTGTTGATGACTGGGAGCGTCATGGTTATGCGGTCTGCGGCCCGTTCCGCGACATACTGGTCGATGACCAGGCGTTTTTTCTCTGCAAGGGCAGGGGAGTTGGGGAAGATGGAGCCTGTATGGCCGTCTGCGCCCATACCGAGGATGATAAAGTCGAAGCGGGGGAAGGCAGTGTGGTTGATGCCGAATTCCTGGCGAATTTGCTGCTCGTATTTCACGGCAGCCTCAACCGGATCGATTTCACCCCGCATCCTGTAGAAGTGTGTCGCTGGAACTTTGCTCAGGAGTTCGCGCCGGGCAAGGCCATAATTGCTGTCAGGATGCTCAGGATCAACGCAGCGTTCATCGACGAAGAAAAACGACATTTTATCCCAGGGTAATCTGTCGGACCAGTCGTGGGCTGCCAGAAGGCGGAAGAGAGGAATTGGTGTGACACCGCCTGACAAAGCTATTCTGAAGACCCCTCTTTCTTCAATTGCCTCTTCACAGGCTGCTGTCAGAATATGCGCGGCGCGTTCGGCCATAGCGGACGGATCTTTATGGATGTGAAGCGAGAGATGGATCGAACGGACGAGATCCTGCATACGAAACTCCTTCTTCAGATGTTCCTCGAAACAAAAGGCGTGAGACACTGTAGCGGCTTTTTTTCTGCGACTACCAGTCTTATGTGGCACAAAAAAGGTATTGTGAAAAGGGTTTCCAGAAATTTTTTTGTGTGAGGGCCATCACACTTATTTTTGTGAAAAGATATCCATAGTACACAATGCCCTCGGATGCCGATCTGTATGTTCCGTGCAGAGTTCAAGCTCTTTTGGTGGTGTTTCAGTATGGAAGACGCGGGCATTGCTCATGGTGAGCGTCCGCCAGGTGACCTGGCATTGCAGCGGGCCTGCGGAGGCGAGGCGCCGACCCTCCTCCGACCAGCCATCAAGCTCTATGGTCCAACGGTAGGAGAAGTCGGAATCGGGGGGTGTCTGGGATGCGGCATTGAGCATGCGGAAAAGCAGGCGTTCCCCGTTTTGATTTGTGAGGGTGGTTGCGGCGTTCACATTTTTCACTGTAAATTTCGTCGTGTTGTGGGCGAGCAGGTGAACCACAACCATAAGTGTGCGTCTGTCCGAGATAAGTCCCGCATGCGCCGTACAGGACTGGATCTTCATGGTATTGTGCATGTCCTGGACTATTTTTTCCGATTTCCGGATAGCGAGGGCTCGCTGCGCGTTGATGCGCTCAATAATCAGATCATGGTAGGCTGTGACAAGCTCCTTGGCGTTTACGAGATCGCTCACCACCCAGCCGTCTTCGTTTTTCTGCATGCGCAAGATAAGGGAGAATTTCGTCTTCAGAAGCGGATGGTCATAGGATGTTGTGAGAAGCGCGTTTGTGTCATCCTTGCTCTGCAGGCGCAGATTCGCCGCCAGCTGCTGCATACAGTCTGGAGGAAGAACTGTGATCGCTTTCATGAGCAGATCGTCTTCTGTCTCTTCCTCTTTTTTTTCGCCGTGTCCTTCATCCTTTACCTTCAGTTTGCCCAGGAGGATGCCCTGAAAATAATTGCTTATACGCTGAACCTGATGCGGGCCCGCGAAGAAAAACGGAAATTTTTGCGCTGTTTCTGCGGCAAGAGCCCCGCCAATCCTCCTAAAATCGACGGCCTTGGCCAGGTACGGAATATTGATCGTCTGGAGTGACGCCTGCAGATTGTTGAACGCGAATTCGGTTGACATGCGGAATTTGTAGTAGCGCACGCCGAAAATCGAGGAGAGAATAATGAAGACAAGGAGGATGACTCCAACCAAGATCCATTTATACTTTTTTATAGATTCGGCAAGTTTCATGGGCCTGATCCGTTGTGCTTGCTAAGCGCCTTCATTTGTTTTCTGTGCAAGAGCCATAATTGCCCGAGTGCGGTCCGAAAGCAAAGACAGGGCAGCTTATGATCGAGCGCGTATGTTGTTTCGCCCAACCCGAGGCGCAGTCGATTCAAGGACAGGTTCAAAGCGGGGTATTTTGCGCAGACGTGTTGGGAGGGCAAGGGGGGTGACAGTGCTTTGGGGAGACATGTCAAGACGGAGTGTTGCCCATGCGCCTATGGGCAGGCAACTTGTTTTGGGGCTGAAATACAGAGATGGACAGTTGTGGAACATTCTGTAGGGAAAGAGCAAGGTGCTGCGTGTTGAGACAGTGCCTTCGCCTGTGCTGCGCAATGTGTTCCAGACAGTAAACCAGGAGATGGGCTGTACGCGAAGCGCTGCACTTTGCGAGAAAAGAAAGATCGGCGATGTGGCGTTCCAGAAAGTGACAGCCAGACCGTGGCCTGCCACGCGCACAGCCTCTTCAAGGATTTCTTTTAGGTGTTTGGGCGGGCGCATGATGTGCACAACGGCCCAATCAAAGGCTTTGTCCTCAAAAGGAAGGTGCGTATCGTGTGCGGCGTAGATTTCGGCGCGATCGTGCATAACGGATTGCGCGCGCTTGCGTAAGGTGTGATCCGCTTCAGTTGCCGTCACATCAAAACCGTTTTGCCAGAGTTTGCGGAGGTAGCGCCCATCTCCACAATTGATATCAAGGAGAAGTTTCCCTCGCCTGCGCCAGCCGGCAATGCTTTTTTGCAGAAGGGCGTTTTGGATACGTTTGATGAAGATATCTTCAGGATTTAAGCCGTTTCGTCGCATAGTATGTATCCTGCAGCAGTTTTTTTTCAGCAGGGTAGGACTTTTCGTCCGCGTACTTTTGCGGTAGAGTGGATGAACAAATATAACACAAGTAGAGTAGCCCTTCCTTTATGACAAGTCAAAGGAAAATGGTCAAACAATGAGGATTGAAGGTATGGTGCAACGGTTTTTTGTCTGGCTCTTTTTTTTCTGTCTCCTTTGTGCGCAGCCAGTCTGCGCGGAGACTGTGGATACGCCGACATCGGTGCTTCTCTCGCCTTCCGATTGCATCCTTACAGTACGCGGTGAGCGCGATCTTGCAGGGTCAGGAGCCTTGCGCATGTTCACCGTGCTTGTACCGCCAGGGGCAGAAAACTTTGCTCTTCGTGTCACTGGGGCAACTGTAGTCAAAGAAGAGCGTGAGGTCTGCCAGGTTTTGCCAACGAGCGCGCGGGCAAAGCATGAGGCGCGTCTGCGTGAGCGGCTTGAGACCATCAAGATCCTGCAGGACATTGTGAAGGAGCGAAAGTCTCTGTGGAAGTGTCTGCCCAGGAAATTTGAGGCGGCCGATTTTGACGGTCTTGACGCGCGGAAAAAAGCTGTGCTGACCGAGCTCTTCACAGAGGAAGCCGCCCTGAAAAAGGAAGAGCATGAAATACGCGAGGCTCTGAGCAGTCCCGCGCAGAAACAGAAAATGGGCGAGCGCATACGCGTGACTGTCCATGGTGCCAGCGCCTCAACAATTCCTGTCACCTATTCGTACCGTCTGCGCACAGGCGGCTGGAAGGCGCGCTATGCCTTGCGCGTTGATCCCGAGATATCACGCACTGCAATTGCTGTTGTTCTTAAGGCCGACATCTGGCAGGAAAGCGGCTTTGATTGGGAGAACACAGAGATTACACTTGTGACCGGCTCGCCCACGAAACGTGTTCCTCCAGCGCTCGCCTCCTGGGTTCTTGAAGCAGAGGAGCGTCATTTCGAGAGAAAGGCGCGTATGATGCAGGAAGATGCGGCGATGCTGCCAAACATGCCTGCGAGGGCGGCTGCCCCAAGCCGGGCCGAGGTGCGTGTGGACACAAGCGGCATATATGGGAAATGGACCTTGCCGGTCACGCGTCTTGCAGAAGGGCAGGCCACTGTGACGATTCTTGAACGCACCTGGAATGATCCTCTGCTGTGGATTGCGCGGCCAAACGCCAGGAAGGGAGAAGTTTTTGTCATGGCCGAACATGCCATTCCAGAAGGGGAGGTCTGGCCTGACGGCAATGCCGTATTCTCTGTCTCTGGCCAGACAACCGGCTCGGGCGCGTTTTCCGCAAAGGGCGGCAAGGTGACACTGTATTTCGGCCATGATCCGCGAGTCAGTCTGGAAGTTGTTCAGGATACGCGCAAGCAGGGGGAAAGCGGCTTCCTTGGGCGGGATAAAACGTGGCTTTGGGCCTGGGAATACACCATACGCAATACGCATGCCCAGGCAATCCGAGTGCGTCTTGAGCGGCCCGATCCCCAGGCTGTGCAGGAAGCGATCACCGTAACACACAACGACACGCCAAAGGCTTTGGTGGATGCCAAAAAACATGCTCTGTATTGGGAATTCGATGTGCCGGGTGGAGGAAGCAAGACGATTGCGCACAGTGTGCAGATTAAGGCTCCTGAAAGCCTGAATATTCACCCATTTGCACCGTAAGCCGTAGAACTGTCAGTCGAGTGCTGTGTTCGGGTCGTGCCAACACAGCACTTTTTCGTACTGAAGCCGTATACTCTGGGCAGAAATACACTTGCGACAAGTTTGGCGACAAAGCCCTTTGGCACAGTCTCTTTTTTTCTTGCTTGAGAGAGCCGACCGCAAATTCGCGTCTTTTTCGGCATGAATTGGAGCTAAACGGACCTGTTTGAGTTGAAAGGGCAGCTGCGGATCTCCTCCGTGTATTGCGGCCCTGTATACCGCATGCCGAAGGGAAAGCAGAGCCGCAGAGGTCTTTTTCTGAGCTTGACAGGAGTAAAAAAAACGGTGAAATGGTTCCTTATCTTTCTGCAGTTCACTTGTTTCAATCTGCTTTGTAAATGGAGAAGCTTTCATGCGCACCAAGATTGTCTGCACTGTTGGACCCGTTTCGAAATCACGTGACACGCTGCTTGCATTGGCCAAGGCCGGAGTGAGTGTTTTCAGGCTTAATTTTTCCCACGGCGTTGCCGCTGATTTTGAGAAGATCATTGCTGATATCCGTTCTGTTGAGAAGGAAGTCAATCGTCCTATAACCATTATGCAGGATCTTTCCGGTCCCAAGATTCGCCTTGGTGTGATTCCAGAAGGCAGCATTCAGCTTGATGAGGGAAAAAAGGTTCTTCTTGGACCTGAGAGCAGTCGGACCGATGAAATGCCCTATCTTCCCTTTGACCATCCGCTTATTCTCGAACACCTCGAGAGGGGCGATCGCATGGTTTTGGCGGATGGCGGTCTGCAGTTCATTGTTGTTGAGCGCAGGGACGATGGGCTTGCCGTTTTGAAGGCCAAGAATTCCGGTCTTGTGACCTCAAGGAAGGGTCTTGCGCTGCCTGGAAAGATCACGCGTGTTAAAGCCTTAACGGAAAAAGACCGGGTTGATCTGAAAGCTGGTCTGGCTATGGGCGTTGACGCTGTCGCCATTTCCTATGTGCAGACAGCTGACGATGTGCGCGACGCCAAGGCCGTTATCGCCGAATCTGGGCGCTGGGTGCCGATTGTCGTAAAGCTTGAGCGGCAGGCCGCGGTTGATAATCTTGATGAAATTTTGAAAGAGACAAACATAGTGATGGTTGCGCGCGGCGATCTTGGCGTTGAGTGCCCGCTGCCCATGCTGCCCATGCTGCAGAAGAAGATTATCAAGGCGTGCAACCGTATGTGCAAGCCTGTTATTGTGGCAACGCAGATGCTTCTCTCCATGGTCAATAGCCCCTCACCGACACGCGCCGAGACAACAGACGTCGCGAACGCCGTTCTTGATGGCGCCGACTGCGTGATGCTTTCAGAAGAGACGGCTATGGGGAATTTCCCGGTTGAGACCGTGAAGTATATGAAGCGCATAACAACAGAGGCTGAGAATCTCCTCCTTGAACTCTCCAAAACAAAGGAACCAGAGCAGGACAAGGGAATTCCCGAATTCTTGGCGTATTCCGCATGTATTCTGGCAGAAAAGTCGGGAGCCAAGGCAATTGCCTCGCACAGCCTAAGCGGCATGAGCGCGCAGCAGGTCTCTGAGTGCAGGCCGTCACAGACCGTGTATGCCCTAACACCTGAGAATGCCTCGCTCAAGTTTCTGAACTTCGTTTGGGGGGTTACGCCTGTTCTTGTTCCTGATCCTGAAGAGGAGAAAAGCCATCTTAAACGTGTGGAGAATTTCCTTGCCGAGTCTCCTGACTTTTCGGCCGGCGATTGCATAGTCATCACAGCCGGACAGACTTCAGGTCAGCAGACCCCCCGTGGTACCAACCTCGTAAAACTGTATTGGAAAAGTTGAGCGCATGGCGACTATCAATAATGAAGATTATTTTCAGATTAATACTGATATTTTAGCGAGCTTTCCCAAACACAGACTGCCTCTCAATCTCTATATTTTCCGCGATGACATAGCGGTGCTTGAGCCTTTTTACCGCAAAGGGAATCGCTTGACAGACGAGCAGATAGAGAAATTGGTTGCTCTGTGTGAGGCTGGCAGTGTCTTTGTGTCCCATCTGGATCAGGAGGTCTACAAGCAGCATATTGTCAAGCAGCTCGATCTTGTCCTCCTTGATCCGCATTTCTCAGACGGCGAGGTCGCCGAGATTTGCATTCTGGCAATAGCCAAGCGGTATCTTAATTTTTACAATCAATCGGTTCCTGAAGTGTACAATGCACTGTACCGCGATGTCATGGTCTTAACAGAGTATCTGTGGGCAGATAAATACCGCATCATGCCCTTTGTCCGCAGACTCTTTCGTAAGGCCAAGCCCGAGCGTCATGCCGTAAACACCATGATTGTCGGGACGTGGCTGTGGATGCAGCAGTTTAAAGAGTACACACGCAAGGATCTGGATCGTCTGGTACTCGCTTTGGTTTTGCATGACATAGGCATGTGCAAGACACCGCAGTTTATTTTAGCAAAGCAGGGCAGACTCAAGCCTGAGGAAAAGGAAAAAGTCATCCAGCACACCTATCACTCGCTCAAACTCGTGCAAAAATGCGAGTTGACCTATGACGAAGTGATCCATGCCTGTTTTGAACACCATGAGCGCCTTGATGGCTCAGGCTATCCCCAGCGCTATAAGGGAACGCAGATTTCAACTATTGGCAAAATAACAGCGCTTGCGGACTCTTTTTCCGCAATGATCTGCGAACGCTGCTACGCGAAGGCCAAGACGCCAGAGCAGGCCGGCAGGGAACTGCACAGTGATTCCCGCTATGACACCTTGTACTCAACCCCCCTGGCAACTGCCTTTGTGCAGGGCGGGCCTATGAGCAATATGATCGATATGGACAGCAAGGCGGATACCGAGGTACGCTGATTGCGTAACTGCGCCCTGGTCTTTCCACAAAAGACCAGGGCGTTTGCAAAAAATACCCGAAACGTCTGGATCGTAAGCAATTGCAAACATTCCCTGGGTGCCATAAGCGCAATTCGCGTCAAGTACAGCGTGCGAGACGTATAAAAATCGGAATTGCAGTTTGGAGGCAATAGGCTGTGCGCATCCCCTGTAGGGATTGATAGTTTGTGCAGTCCGATCAGATTTATCGTGGACAGATCAAAAGACAGTGGAGGCAGCGCTTCCCCCCTAGGTTTTCCAGCCTGGGTTTTTCGCGCTGAAAGGCTTGATGAATGATCCGATAACAGTTGCCGGTGGAGGAGCCTGGGGCTCCGCACTGGCGCATCTTTTGGTGGAAAATGGGCACGCATGCCGTTTATGGGTGCGGGATCCTAAACAGTGCGCAACGATTGAGGCAACACATACCAATCCCCGGTATCTCGCCGGGTACACTTTGTCAAAGCGACTTGCAGTGACTTCTGATCCTAGCGCTTTGAGCGCGCCAATTGTCGTGTGCGCTGTGCCCTGTCAGCAATTGCGGTCTTTTCTTGCGGCGCACGCCGATTTTTTTACGTCCGATGTTTTGCTTGTCAATGTGGCGAAGGGGCTTGAGCTTACGCGGAGAATACCCTGTTCGCGTATTGTGTCGGAAGAGCTGCGCACACCCTGCTACGCCATGCTCTCTGGCCCATCGTTTGCGAGCGGTGTGCTTGAAGGGCATCCGACGGCTGTGTCTCTTGCCTGCGCCTCTGGGGACAAGGGGCGGGCGCTGTGCAAGATTTTCTCAAACAGTCGTTTTCGCGCCTATTACACAGACGATGTGCTGGGTGTTGAGCTTGGGGGCGCGCTTAAAAATGTCATGGCTATAGCGGCCGGTATCGCGGATGCGCTCCTCTTAGGTCCGAATGCGCGCTCTGCCTTAATTACGCGAGCCCTTGCTGAGATGGCCAGGCTTGGCCTAGCCCTTGGCGCGCAAGAGACCACGTTTATGGGGCTTTCAGGGATAGGCGATCTTGTGCTCACATGCACGACGGACAATTCGCGCAATCGCCGGGTCGGCCTGGGTCTTGGGAGAGGCAAGGCACTTTCGGAAGTTCTCGCGACACTAGGCGGTGTCGCCGAGGGCGTGCCGACAGCAGCGGCTGTCGTTGAACTCGCAAAAGAATATGGGGTCGATATGCCGCTCACACGGGCGGTGTACGCTGTCTGCCATAAAGGAGTCGCTCCTTCCGCAGTGGTTCACGATCTGCTTGCGCGCATAGTGCGCGATGAGCGCTGGTCCTCGTCTGTATAGCCAAAAAAGCGCGTTACGGAGGCAAGATGACTTTGTTTGATACTCTATCGAACATTTTAGAAAAAAATAAAAAGGATATACATATCACTATTGAACCAGAGCCTAGTTTTCAAAAAAGCGATAAATCTCAAATATTTTCAGAAATAAGTGATGAAGCAATAGACTGGATTCTAAGTAATTTTTTAAATAAGAAAAGAGATCTTCCTTCTGATATCTGGGAGGATCAGAAAGAAATACAGCCTGGTGATGTCCTCGCTGTTCAACGCTTCGGCTATCAGCACTATGGAATTTATATCGGAAATTCGTGTGTTATCCACTACGCTTCTCCTGATATTTCAGAAAAATTAGAACGTATCAAGGAGACTATAGGCAAAGAATCTAATGGTTTATTTGCGTATCTAAACGAAGATCTTAAGAAATTTGCGGAGTTTGAAGAGAAAAGACAGAGCTTGAGCAAGGCTGACGAGCAGTTCTTTGAAATTTTAGAAAAAGAATTAGATATCTATTCATATATCAAAAATGAATTCAGTAAATATCCTGATGCTCCAAGTGTTCTAGAGTTCTTTGACAAATTACAGTATATGCATTCTTTTGGAAAGAATAGAATTATTATAACAAAATATGATGAGTTTGAACTGGACTGTTCTGTAAGCAAGCTGATTTTCCCGAAAACCTATGGTGAGCCGAAAAAAGTACCTGTTCCGGATTTTTCTTTTTCGCCCAATTTGCATACTGAGCAACTCTGGCTTCTGTCTCTCTTGGTTAAGAAGTTTTTGTACACGCTCTACTCTCCTGAAGAAACTGTGCGCCGGGCCAAGTCACGGTACGGTGAAGATCAGTACAATTTGATGTTTAACAACTGTGAACACTATGCCTTGTGGTGTAAGACAGGGATTGCGGAATCCCATCAGGTGAACAAAATTCTGCGGATTCTTCTGGAAACAGTTGTTGTGACAAGCAGACACCTGACGCACAAGGGCCTCGACAGCTCAAAAGCGTAAAAAACGCGCAGTGTGTCCCGCACCCTTTTTGCGCGATCCGTTGCTTTTTATGGTGCTTGTGACTAGAGTATAGTCACTTTTTTTTTGCGTATTCACCTTTTGTCATTTCGGGGTATGCGATGGATACACGGCCTGTGGCTCTTATTACCGGTGGAAGTCGCGGCATTGGCCGAGCGATAGCCTTGGGGCTCGCCAAGGATGGTTTTGCCGTGTGGTGTACCTATGTGCGTGATGACAAAGCCGCCGAGGAAACGCGCGCGGCTGTTGAGGCTCTTGGTGCGCCGTGTCGTCTGCTGCGTTTTGATGTGACTGACGGAGCGGCTGTGCGTGCTGCTCTCACCCCTCTTCTTGAAACAACAACGCCCTATGCCCTTGTGAACAATGCCGGTTTTGCTAAAGACGGCATGTTTGGTCTTATGTCCGATGTAGATTGGCAGTCTGTGCTGGATGTGCATCTTCAGGGTTTTTTTCATGTGACGCGTTTGCTTGTGCCCCATATGCAGCGCGCAAGAGCGGGCCGTATCGTTGTGATCGCCTCGGTTTCTGGACTTATGGGCGTTGCAGGCCAGGTCAACTATTCGGCCGCAAAAGCCGGGCTTATCGGCGCGACCAAAGCGCTTGCCCGGGAGCTTGGCCCGCGCAATATCCTTGTGAACGCCGTAGCGCCTGGTTTGATTGAAACGGATATGACGCGCGATCTGCCAGTTGACGAGTACTGCAAGGTCATTCCGCTGCGCCGCCAAGGAAAGGCGGAGGAAGTGGCTGGCTGCGTGCGTTTTCTCTGCTCGCCGCTCTCCTCGTATGTGACAGGGCAGGTTTTGGCAGTTTCCGGTGGGCTTGCCTTGTGAAGCGGCGCGTGGTGATCACAGGTCTTGGGATTGTCTCTGTGCTTGGCTGTGGGCTGCCTGCTGTGACTTTAGCCCTGCGGGCTGGCAAAAGCGGCATAGCCTCCGATCCCAAGCGGATTTGTCTCGGATTTCGCAGCTCTCTCACAGGTGTCCTGCCACCGTGCGCTCTTAAGAGTACGCTTACGCGCAAAGAGCGGAAAACCATGGCGCCCGCAGTTGTCCAGTCGTACACCGCGGCCCAGGAGGCCGTACATCTCGCGTCTCTTGCCCCAAGCGACATTGCAACGGACAGGACGGGTCTTGTTTTTGGCAATGACTCCCAGATTATCGCGACCCTTGAAGAGCAGGAGGCCTACGAGCGGACAAAGGCCACATACGCGATGGGCAGCGGCCATGTGTTTCGCTGCATGAATTCAAGCGTTTCTGTGAATCTCGGCGTGCGCTTTGGCATACGCGGGCCCTGCTGGACGGTGAGCTGTGCGTGCGCAAGCGCCGCCTACGCTGTCTGCCAGGCCTTTGACTGCATCCGTTTTGGCAGACTCGATCGCGTTTTGGTTGGAGGGTGCCAGGAACTCAACTGGCAGTCAGTCGCCTCCTTTGACGGGATAGGGGCTTTTTCCACAAATCCCGATCCTTTGGCCGCCTCACGCCCATTTGACAGGGAGAGAGACGGGCTTGTTCCGAGCGGGGGAGCCGCAGTCCTTGTGCTTGAGGCGGAGGATATAGCGAAAAAGCGCGGGGCAAAGGTCTATGGCGAAATACTGGGATTTGGAGTCAGTTCTGACGGCTGCGATCTGTCTGTGCCGGATGGGGAGGGGCTTGCCCGGGCGATAGAGGCGGCACTTGCCGATGCAGGAGCTGGGCTGGACGAAATCGATCTTGTGTCCGCGCATGCGACATCGACAGTTGTGGGGGACGCCGCGGAGGCAATGAGTCTTAGCCGTGTCTTTCACGGAAAGTGTCCGCGGGTTACGGCCTTGAAGAGTCTCACAGGGCATGAGTTTTGGATGTCTGGGGTCTCACAGATTGTCTACACCGCGGCCATGGCGGATGCCGGTTTTATTGCCGCAACGGCAAATTACACGGCCCCTGATGCGCAGACTGCCGGCATACCCGTTGTGACGCGCCGCATAGATAGGCCAGCCAATCGTGTCCTGCACAATGCGGCCGGTCTTGGGGGCGCCAATGCGGCTCTCATTGTCCGGTACGGAGAGGAGTGAAGACGCATGCGCTGTGTCGTTGTGGGAAGCGGGATAAGTGGACTTGTGGCCGCCTTGCTGCTTGCAAGAGCCGGGTATTCTGTCACAGTGCTTGAGGCGTCGAACCACCCAGCGCCTCTTCTGCGGGGTTTTGAGCGGGATGGACTCCATTTTGAGACTGGCTTTCACTGCGCAGGCGGTCTTGCGCACGATCATGTCTTAGGCCGCTGGCTGCGATCTTTTGAGGTGTACGACGATCTTAAGCCCTCAACAGAGAGTGAGGGGGACACCTTTTGGTTTGATGACGGGACACAGCTTCGCGTACCCTATGGTCCGCCCATGGTTCAAGCGCTTGCCCAGGCTTTTCCAGACCAAAGATCCCATCTTGCTGATTTTTTTGCGCGAGAAGAGGCTGTGCTTGAGGCGTCTCCGTACACAAATCCTTTTTGTATGCAGGAGCCTTGTCTCTCTGAGAGTACCGATACCCTGCTTGACGCGCTCTCTCCTTTTCCCGACCATTTGCGCGCAATCCTTGCTCTTCGCTCCCTGCGGTACGGCGCCCTCCCAGAAGAAGCCTTGTGGCGTGACTATGCCCTTGTCGATGGGCCGTATGTGCAGTCTGGAGGAAGCTGGCAGGGCGGTGGTGCCCGGCTTGCGGAGCTTTTTTGCGGGAAACTGCGGGAAGCCGGTGTAGAGCTTGTGACACAGGCCCGCTGCGTGGCTTTATCCGCCACAAAAGCGGGGATTTTGGGCGTGCATTGTGCTGGCGGGGCGATGTATCCTGCGGGTCTCTGTGTTTTCACTGGGCATCCTGCGCAAATTCCTGCACTGCTCCCGAAAGGACTGTTGCGTCCTGTGTACACTTCGCGCCTGCTCACGGCGCGTGAGAGCATATCCGCTGTTCTTCTTTTTTGTGAAGTCCAGGAAAAGTTCTGGGAGGGAATAAGCCTGTATTTGCTGCCGACGACCTCGTTGCATTTTGCAAAAGCGTTCGAGCCTGACCCTGTCTTTTGTCTCCACTGCGAGGGCGGAAAAAAAGGACCGCAGCCTGCTTTGCTTCTTGCCATTGTGCCAGAAGGCCATCCTTTTGTTCGGGATAATCCCCTCTACAGGGAAGAGAAGAGCCGGCTTGTTGCGCATCTCATCCGAAGTGTTGAGAGGCGGATACCAGGGATACGGGGGAAATGGCGCGTTGTCGATGCGGCAACGCCCGCAACGTTTGCCCGCTGGCAGTATGGAAGTTTAGGCAGTCTCTACGGTTTTCTCCACGCGAAGACTTCTGTGCCCTATCTTCCCATAACGCGTGTGCCTGGGCTTCTTTTGGCTGGGCAGAATATCCTTCTCCCAGGTATACTTGGCTGTATCATCAGTGCAGCCCTCGCGGTTGGCTTCATAATCGGCCATGATCAGGTCTTGAAGGAGTTTCGTCGATGCAGCGGGAGCGCGTAGTTGTAACCGGAGTCGGGGCTGTATCACCGTACGGAGAAGGTGTTCCGCTTCTTTTAGAGGGGATTGAGCTTGGGCGGTGCGCGCTCACAAAGCGCGATGGCTGTGTCTGTGGCCTTGTTCCGCACTGCGACGCGTACAAGATTCCCCGAAAATTTAGGCGGAGCATGTCGCCTATGTCGATTATGGCGACACTTGCCGCGCAAGAGGCTGTTGGGCCTGTGCTCCCTGGCAGAACAGGTGTCGCTCTTGCCTCAACAATGGGCAGTCCCACGGAGCTTGAAAACTTTTTTTCCATATACTGCGCACAGAGCGAAGAACTGTCCTGGGTGCGCAGTACGGCATTCTTCAAGGTCATGAGCCATACTGTCGCAGCCAATGTTGCTCTTGCCCTGGGATGCACAGGGCGGACACTTGCGCCGTCAGCGGCCTGCTCTTCGGCTGTCGCGGCTCTCTCACTCGGCTATGAGGCTATTGCTTTTGGACGCGAGGAACGTATGCTCTGCGGCGGCGCGGATGAATACCATCCTTTGACCACCATGACCTTTGAGCGCATAGGAGCGGCCTCGCATGCGCGAGATCCCATGAAGTCCTCCCTGCCTTTTGACAGAGAGCGCCGAGGTGTTGTGTGCGGGGAGGGAGCAGGAGTTCTCCTGCTTGAGCGCTTGGAAAGCGCACAGGAGAGGGGGGCGACAATACTGGGAGAGATAGTCGGCTGCGCGCTTAGGTCGTCATCTGGCATAGCCCAGCCTGATGCGGAGGCTATTTCTGAGTGTATGCGGGAAGCGCTGGACGATGCGGGTCTTAGACCAAGTGATATAGACTACTGCAACGCCCATGCGACGGGCACGGAGTTTGGGGATAGGGCGGAAGGGCAGGCAATTTATGCTGTTTTTGGAGGCGATGTGCCGGTGAATAGTTTCAAGGGCCATCTTGGCCACACAATGGCTGCGAGCGGCGCTCTTGAGAGTATTCTTGTGCTTTCCTCGCTTGCAAAGGGGGTTCTTTTCCCAACACTTGGTCTGCGTACGCCTGATCCGTCCTTACCCATCAATTTGCTTATGGGAAGCCCGCAGTATGGGAAAAACATCCGCTTTGCCCTAAAAAACAGTTTTGCCCTTGGCGGAAGCCTTGCCTGCATTCTTTTTGCAAACAGTGCCTTGTGTGCAAAGAGTTGAGCATGGGCGATGGGCAATACTCTGGGACCGCTTTGAGTAGCGCGTATCCCAAAGCAAGGAAACGGGAGTTGTATGACACGAGAAGAGATTGTGGCGCGGGTCAATGAAGCCTTTGCCCGTGAATTTGAATTGGACAGTGCGCAGTTAGTCGAAAATGCCAATTTGCATGACGATCTTGGCCTGGACAGCCTTGACCGAGTTGACATGGTGATTGTGCTTGAAAAGGCCTTTTCTTTTACTGTGAGCGACAAAAGCCAGCTTGCGAAGATTGCGACCCTGGGTGATATCTATGACTACATCGAAGCGAACGCTGCGAACGATCATTGATACTGTCTGCATTGTTCTCCTGTTTTGTGCTGTGACTGTGCCCGCAATTCCCCTGTTAGTTGTCGGAGCGATTGCCGCAGTCCTTGTGCGGGGAACGCGGCGTTTTTTCCGCACCTGCCTCTGGTTTTTTGGCTTTGTTTTTCTTCACTTGCTTTCACCCTGGATTCCTGTGCGCACAAAAAATCCAGACATGGCGCTGCATACACCGCACTCAATTCTTGTGTGCAATCACCAGTCTTTTCTTGATCTCTATCTTTTTGCCGCCCAGAGCGAGCGTAATCTCTGTTTTGTCACGAAACACTGGCCGTTTAGGCTGCTTTTTTTTTTGCACCGGCCATGCATGCCGCTGGGTATATAGATGCCGAGAAGCTTCCGTTTGACGAGGTCGTGCGCCTGTGCGGTGAGCGGATTTGCGATGGGCAGACGATTGTCTTTTTTCCAGAAGGGCGACGAACCCGGACAGGGGCACTCGGTCGCTTTCACGTTGGGGCCTTTTTTGTCGCCTGTGTGTATCAATGCCCGATCGTCCCCATGATCATCTACAATAGCTATAGCGTTTTTAGCTGCACAGACCGGTTGTTCACCTGCGTGCCCATTGACATTGAATTGCTCAATCCCGTGTATCCTGCAGACTTTGCTGACAGCACTGTGCCCCACAGGGCAATGATGCGCCATGTGCGCGCTCTCTACGAGGATCATCTGGCGGGCCGTGAGGTCCTTAAGACAGGCATTTCGGAATAGTTTTGAGGGGAGTTGCTGCCCACGTTTTTTCAATTTGGCATGGGATGTCCGACTTGCTCCTCTTAAGCGAGTACGGCAAGCGCATTTCCATGGCACGTCAAGGCAGGAGATGGGTTTTCGCATGAGACCATAGGCCGGTAGTATCCGAGTACTGGCCAACCCAAGATCGTGTGTCGCGTGTCCGAGAGAACTCTCGTGACAACGTAGTGTACGCGAACGTAGAAAAGTCGGTACTCGTCAGAAAAAAATGCCTCGCGGGGCATCGTTACGTGCGTCTGTGCGTTGAGCGAAAGTGTACAGCGGCACAAAAAAGCCTGATTCTTTGCGGCTTGAGAGCGCGACCGCACATTGATTTTCCGCAGGACGCTTGAGAGGTACGCTCTGACATCGTCCACCGAGGGGAAAATCTTTACACACGGAATTTCTTTCGTCTACGCGCCATTGTGGGCGGTCGCTTTTGAGAACTCAATATGTGGAGGCTGGCTCCGCCTGTATCCGCTCACGGGTATTAGGTGAAATCGCGCCTTTCAGATGTTTTTATGCTATTTCTCAGATGGTATACTCGGCGCCACAATGATTCTTCCCTTGCCGATTCTTTGAGGTCGCTCTCCTTTGACCTGCGAGGGAAAATCTTTATGCGGCCGGGTATAGAAAGCAGATTTAGGGTTCGATGAGATTTAAAACCCGCAAGTACCGTTGACCTGTGAGCGGATACCTCCGCCTTCTTTCATGTCTCTGCACCAACGTTCCCGCCCAGCATGGTTTTCCGCCCGTTATCCTAATCGGGGAGAATCATGGTGACGCCCAGGTATATCTGCACGTCCAAGCTTCCAACTCAAAAAAAGCCATTTGGCTCAAATGGTCCTAGAGGCTTTTTGTTTCCGTAGCTCCATTCCATGCTGGGAAATTGAGATGAATTCTTCTTGAAAAGAAACTTTTTTTGAGAAATGAAGTATAGCTTGACATTTTTTTTGAAAATGGTATTGTATTTCAATAAAAAGGCAAATGTCATCTTTAATAAACGCGACCGTAGACGCAAAACTTTGTTCGTACTCGAATTTGAGCGCGATGATTAAGGCAAACGCTCAGGTATGATCGAGCGCCTTTTTGCCGAATTATACTCCACTCAGAAACAAACTGACATTTTTGCAAAGGGGAGTTTCCACCGAGTCTGGTATATTCAACTTTAAGTGGCAACTTTTTTTTCTGACCACAGTATATCTACTTTGCGCGGTCTGTGCAGACAATTTGCGAAAATTCCTACAGACTCCTACGACAGCCAAAGAATATTGGCTTCAATTGGTCGGCACCCGCAGAGAACTTCGTGTCGCGGGGAGAATCATTGTGACACCGAATTCTCATCAACCGTAAACAATTATAAGGAGGCGGCGTTTGCTCAACGCCGAAAAACCGATGAACAAATTTCTCTCAATCATGGCAGCAGCCGCTCTTTGTTCTTCCTTTGCCGTTTCTCCAGCGTATGCAACGGACGCTGGTGATATGCAGAAAAAGGCAACCATGCAGTCTGAAATGATGCAGAAGAAAGACGGCATGATGCAGAAGAAAGACGGCATGATGCAGAAGAAAGACGGCATGATGCAGAAAAAAGACGACATGATGCAGAAAAAAGACGACATGATGCAGAAGAAAGACGACATGATGCAGAAGAAAGACGGCATGATGCAAAAGAAAGACGACATGATGCCGAAGAAAGACGGCAAAATGTAGTCAGATGCAGTGATTGTCGCGATGGTGCGGGGAGTAGAGGATACAATCAGGCTCGAAGGCTGGAAAGTGTTGCTCTTCTCTCCGCTCATCATGCATATCCAGCTCTGCCAAATGTAAGCAGAGAATTTTTTTCTGGGAAGTATGCTCAGGTTAGAAAAAAACGTATCCGCTCACAGGGCAACGGCGAAATGTAGTACGTGCGGCTTTACTATAGTTCTTTAGATCGCATCAATGGCGACAAAACATTCTGCCGCTAGAGAGACAACTGAAGAGCTGACATAAAGCGCTCATACTACTGTAAACCCGTGAGCGGATACATTGCAATGCGCCTCAAACTCACCAGGGGATAGAGTGGCAACTCTGCCGCTTCTTCTGCAAGTGAGCAGTAGAAGTATGTAGAATTCTATTTTGGTAAAAGACTCTCGTATTACAATTCGAGAAGTTGATTGCAATGAGTGGCGATCCCCCACTGTGAGAGTATCTGGCCTCTCTGCCATAAACTCCCCCAGTCTATTGCAATCAACCAGTAGAACCGTAATAATAATATGATGTTTCTAATCCTTTAAAGATAATATCACTATTGTATATTATCTGTCAGCGCTCTTTTTAAAAGAGTGTCTAGCTTTAGATTATTGACTGGACTTGTCTCCATAGCCTGAAGATAATTCATAGCATCAACAAGTGACCAATCAATAATTTGTTGTATATTTTTCATGAGCATATGCTCTGTCATTTTTCTCCCTAAAAGGGTTGGCTATATTTATCTCAATATATTTTACCAGTATTTCCCTCATACGTTGCTTTAGGAATTTTATCAATAACTTTTAGTATTTTATTTAGGTAAAGACAATTTGCAAAGTGAAAGTATCCTTTGGATATGTTTACACTTCGGATCTCTTCGGCAAATGGGTATATACATTATTAAAAAGTGCTTTATATCTCTCTCTCTTGCAAACCTCTGGTAGTAGCAACTTCAAAGGTGTAAATTTTTTTGTGGAAAATAGTTTTTGCAATTTCTGGGCGTATCCGCTCAGGGGAGACGGAACTCTAATTCATGTCATAATAATTTAAATTTTGGAAAGAAAATAATTATAGATTTTTTTAATTATTTTAAGCAATAAATTATATACAGCTAAATTGCCGACAAAGACAGCCGAAGCGAGAATCTGCGGCAAAGATACGCCGAGGGTGTGATGCAAGGCGTATTCAATACACCCGTGAAGAGAGAAGGCATTTTCCCTCTTTCGAGTTTTTGTTCGCTCGGCATAGGTACTTTGCGTTCATGCTTCATAGGTATTACGATTCTAGTGGTTTATTGCAGAGAATCTAGATAGTTGCGCAGTGCTCGCTTGAGACTCATTGCTATCAACTTCCAGAATTGTAATAGCAAACTGCAGAATGGCCTGATACTGTGCGACAAGCCGTACTCAAAGAGAAGTGCCATAAGTCGTCCGTCTTCCAGGAGGGCACCACACACGACGAGGGATGAATTAATTCAATTTTTTTCAAGTGCCTAAAAATTGGGAATGTTTTAATACAAAAAGTAAGTTAATAGAAATTCTTAAAAATTTAAAAGGAAAAAGGTTAGAAAATAATTTTATTATATTGGGTGTTTATATAAGTAGTAAGCAGTCAGAAAAACATGTGAGTGATCCAGAATGGGGAAGGGCATTTAATAATAATTTTTCCAAACGAGACCGCTTAAAGCTGTATGTAAAATTATAAATTTTTGGAAATTGGCTATAGAATATTTTGACAAGAATGAGACAATGGGAGGCTAAGATGTAAAAATTGGAAAATATATCTCTCTATTTGATTTAAATTGAGAAGTAAATTTTGCTTGGTTTCCATTAAAGGGAAAGATGGTCACAGGAAGATTTATTCTATAGAATTAATGCATAAAAAAGAGCTTAAGGCAAGGCTCATCAGGAGCCAGTGAAGAAGACTGGACTGCACCGTAACGCCCTAAGCTCTAAAGATACTATTGCAAAACTCAAGGTGCCTGTCCATACCTCTGACACAGAAAATTTCGATACAAAGAATTGTAACGCTCCAATGGCCTCTCTCTTTAATACTCCAGCCAGAAACAACTGACATTTCCAAGTGGCAACCTCTTTTGACTGCAGTATATGCCGAAGAGAGTGGCTTTTTTTGGTACATGCCGTTCTGGTCAGTGGGTGTATTCTTGCGCGTACATGGCATAAAACGAGCATTTTGTTTCTGTACTGGGATGTGAGCGTATCCGAGAAGCAAGGGATTTGGGAACTTGGTCGATCGCTTGTACTCCCATGCCTCCTAGACCTCAATTCACAGCGCAGGCAGATTGAAGAGAACTGGCTGGTGGCGTACCCAAGTCTCGGCCGCATACTGATTTTCCCTTTTCCCTGGAAGGCCATTGGCCTGTGAAGCTCACTTCGTGTCGAGCTAAGAATCATTGTGACGCCGAGTATATCAGTATATCTTAGAACGTGAGAGTTCCCCAACCATCTTTTTATACACGGACTGAGGTCGGTGCTAGAAGGACTGAGAGCGTACTCCGCAGATTGGTTCTTATTGTGCCACAAAAATCTTCGAGGACCCCAAAAACAACCCGCTCAGATTTGGCGTTAGGATATCTTTTAGCTGTTGTTCACAGGCTCTAACCGGTACGACTGAATCGGGGAGTACTGCGCGCCGTGTGGTGTAAGGACACTGCGTATGAGATGTATTGTGTCACAGAGCCAATGTACTCTTGGAGCATTCTCAAGAGCCTTTGTGAGAGTATTTGTGAGCGGTGTTCCGTCAGAGCGTGCCAGTGTCAGGTGCGGCTTAAAAGCCCGTCCATCCTGAGAAAGACCGGTTGCATCTATGTGCTTGTTCACGTTTTCCGCAAGAAGTTTTAGATTTTGCATCCCTTGTCTGCCAGAAAGCCAAAGGGCACGCGGACGACTCATATTGGGAAAGGCTCCCGCGTAGGATAGCTCAATCTCAAAAGGACTGAACTCGATATGAGTTAAGGCTTGCCGTATCGCAGCGATACATTCCGGTGTCTGTTCGCCAATAAAGCGCAGAGTCATATGAAAGTTTGCATTTGTCACCCAGCGGAGATTCCCAAGCTTTTTGAGGCTGTTCACGTAGTCTTTGAGTATCTCCGCAGCCGGATTCGGTACTGATACCGCAACAAAAGCGCGGATAAGAGTTTTCCCTGAATAAGACGGCTGTTTTTCCATAAGATATCCTGCACATTGTTTGTATACCGCAAAGGCTGTCTTGACACCGTAAAACAAAATCGCAGCATAACGATTTCAGGCGCCAAGGTCACGCCAAAATTTTTCAAGCACATCATTTTTCAAGCACGTCAATTCGTTTCTCTTGGGCTTCCCAAGTGGCGCAATACATATCAACGCTTGCATCTATGTATAGCTCCAAGGAGGTTGGAGGGCAACAATCTCTTGGAGGTTTTTGTTTATGCGGATTCCGTATAAAAATAGGTGTACATAGGGAGATTACCTCCCTGTTTGCATCTATTATGAAAATCTGCTAACCGACCCTTGACGGGTTCCTAAAAATGTGTCGCTTGGCTTCAAATTCCAAAGAAGTCAGGGGGATTGTATACCCGGCCGCATGATGATTGTACTCCGACAGGCGATGACGATCGGCCAAAAAGAGTCGGCATGGGAAGAATCATTGTGATGACGAGTATACAGCTGCGTTTCAACCCACTCTATAGTGGGAAGACAAGCCGAAGCCCAAGGTGAACTATGGAGTGTGCGGGTACGTCAGAGAGTTGTGGCTGATAGGCTGCTTCGCATACTTGAGTTCTGTTGCTCGGGTAGATTCTTGATTTTTCTTTGCAGGAACGACTCTTGGGCGTCACAATGATTCTACCCGCGACACGAAATGAGCCCTGTGGCAATTCATTGGCTTGCGTCGAAAAATCATTGCCGCTCTCGCACGTTTTTGTCAGTGTACGCGGAGAGCAGGTGCCACTTAGCGTTTTAAGCCAAGCTCTTTCCAGACAGGTTCGAAATTGGCAGGCTTGAACCCCACGCATTTGGCGCGTTTTTTTTCATTGGCTTCAAGATCCTTGAGGATCGCATGCACGTGTTGCACTTCATTAATTTTTTTTGCCGCTCGCCTTGGCGGTACATCAAGTAGGTATGTGGGGAAATCAGGCCAGATGGTTTGCCATGTTTCTTCAAGGAGAGCCGTCATGGCTGCCGTCAGGGTAAAGAGAGTGACAGGTCCAGTAAAACAGAGGCCGTTTTCTTCCTCCATTTTGCAGATGCTGTCGAGAGTGTCAGTGTACGAATCCTTGTAGGTTGCGCTTGTTTTTTCTTCGAGTATCTTTTGGACATACTGGGCGTGTGCGTTAGAGAGCGTCGCGGTAAGAATTTGATTCTTCAGAATCGCTATATGTGCGAGTATCGGGGATTTTTGCCCTTTTGTGTCATAATCCCATGTTGATTTATCCACCTGGTAGAGATCTTTTATTTTGTTGAGATCACGCCGGAACTGTTTTTTGTCCCTGCAGGTGTACCGCGTGATTACAACAGGGCAGCGATCCAGACTTTTCAGTGATCCTTGGGAGAAGGAAAAAAGCTCCTCTTGTCCGTCGTCCTCTATTTCCTCTTTTGTGTACTTGAAATTGTAGTACTTAAAGAGGTATTTTAGGGTTTCATCTGTAGTCAGCTTACAGATCTCTGTGTCATACTCGTAGGCTTTGTTGACCATGAGAGTATAGGTGATCGCACCAGCAACGCGCAGCCAAAGCTCCCTTGGGAAGGTTATGATGCCGTTTGTGCAGCGCAGGCTGTTGTTGAAGTTGATAAGTCTAAGACCAACTATATCGCCTGCCTTGCAGCGATCCGCTGCGAGACCGGCGTAGATTGTCTGCGGCATTTTTCTAAGGTTGACAAGATCCCGTATCACCATGGTGTTGTCGCGGATGGACTTGATTTGGTAGAGACTCATATGCGTTGCGCGCAGCGCCATGAGAAATTTCTCTTTTTCTGGTGTGATACGTATGGTGTTCTCGTCTGTCCCCTGTTGCTTGTCAGACGTATTGAGCGTATCATAGGTTGGGCGCTCAAGGCCATTGTCTTTTGGTGTCTCCTCGCAGTCTTTAAGTTCTTCAACATCCTCTACGCCATCAAGTAGAGAACCTACTTCTTCGTCGAATCCCTCATCGCGCTGCTCCTCAGCAACTGTTGTCTCAAAGAAAAGTTGCCGAAACGTTTTGTGCGTCTCCAGATCAAGCATGAGGAGATTAAGTTCGCAATGTACATTAAAGTCGTAGAACTGCAGCTCTTTAAACACCATCTCCTCTGTATTGCCCGTGGCCCAGAGCTTTTTCTCGAAGCAGAGCGTACTCTGCATTTTTACGAATTCTTTTCTTTCATCCTCCCGCTCTTGTCTCAGTTTGCTAATCGCATTTCTGTGTATTGTTGCCATGGATAGAATCCCTTTGCGATTGAAAGCGCGAGGCTATACAAAGTGACGCTCGCAGTATACATGAAAAACTGCACTGATTGGTATACTATCGCTCAAACTCTCACGGATGAAATCTTCTCTATCCGAAATATCTTCGGGTGCAAGTGTGGGGAGAGAGAGCATCATGCTCGCCGTGAGCGTAAGAGCTATGTGGAAGATATTTTCCGTCGTGAGTATAGATTTCCAGGCCTTGCTTCCTTTACGCGCACGCTCGCTGACATAAGCCAAGATGCTCTGTATCGCGAGGCTTTCAGCTTCAACTCGCAGGGCTTAAACGATCACGAGGAAAATATTGGCTACTGTTTACGGAGAAGATGACGTATTTGTCAATATCTTTATTGAAAGCGAATTTCTATGTCCACACTTTGCCTTCCACATACTCCGCCAATGCTTCTCGTAACCGAGCTTCTTTCCTGGTCAGAGGAAGGGGGAAAAGCTTTGGCCCATATTCTTCCCGACAATCCTTTTCTTTTGCCTTCAGGACTTCTTGAACGCTGCGCGCACGCCGAGCTTGTGGCGCAGTGTTTTGCCGCAGCGGCCGGCGCAGCTTCGGGTGCGAAGGACGGTTTTCTTGCCGGCGTGCGGGATCTTTCAGTCATACACGATGCCATGTGCCGCGATGTGCTGACCATAACGGCCAAAGCCGAGGCGAAAGTCGGGCCTATCGTGAGCTTGAGGGGATCGGTGTACCGAGCAGAACTTTGTCTTTCAAGTGTTGCTTTAAAAGTATATATACCCTGAGGACCGTGAATCTCAAGGCGTTTTGAGTACAACGAGAATCTGCAATAGTATAGAAAAAATTATACAAAGTTATACAAAAATATGTATAGTGATCGGTTTTAAATTTTCTTAAAAAAATCGCTTGATACGTCCGAGAACTTGTACTATCGTATTCTCAGACACACATGGCTACAAGCATTACGCTTGAAAAAAAGTTTCTTTTTAAGAATGGTACTGCCCAGGGTATACCACGGTCTCGTACTGGAAAGATGTGCCCAGATGCAGAATGTATGTATCCGCTTGCGGGTCGACTTCCAGTCATTGTCGACAAAAAAGCAGAAGAGATGCCCCAAAGTCGACTGAAAGACGCATACCAGTGTCACCACGTGAGCGGGAATGTATAGGATCGCGATTGTGTTTTTGCGCGATCACGCTGAAAACAAAGGCCGTCGTATACGACGCGGAGCTCTCCCACTGCCTGTGGGAGTCTTCTGGATGCGCCCCGTGAGTAAACCGGCTGAGATTGCATTGGTAGAGCAGAAGGAGTTTTCCATGCGCTATACACTTATAGCTCTTTTGTTGTGTTCTCTTATGCTTTCCGTCGCATGCCGCGCTGGAAAGCCAATCCATAGCTATGACTACGCACTTGAGCAAAGCCGCGTGTCGAGGTCTTCGTCGCATATCATGCGTGATGCTATTGTTCAGGCATGCGTGCAATGCGGCTGGAGGGCGGTGGAAACACACAAAGGGCTGATTGAGGCTTCTATTATTGTGCGGGGAAGACATACAGTTGTTGTTTCAATTCCCTATACAGCCAGTCATTATGAGATCAAATATAAGTCCAGTGTCAATATGGGATACAAGGTTGAAAACGGCCAGGCGATCATTCATCCGAACTACAATAAATGGACTCAACGTCTCGACTCAACAATTCAAGTCAATCTAGCCGCTAAAGTGATTTAAACACGTCTCGCGTATTTTCTCTTGAGAGTCGCAACCAGACTTTGCCCAAACTTTTTTTTGCCAATCATTTTATAAAGAATAGTCCACACTTTCGAATACGGATAAAGGTCTGAAGGTCAATGAGCGTGTGCCTTCAAGACTATGCGTGGTGGCCTCACTTGTTTGTGGCGCACCGTCGCCGCCTTTGGAGTCATTGTGCGATCTGTTTCACCTTGAAGTTTCGAAGGACGAGATACGCAGTAGATTGACGAACAGGCAAGGGTGCGAGCGTACCCTTGCCGCCAAAGGGAGAAAAAGGCACTCGACTGCATACTGTTTTTTCGATGATAGGAATTGAAAATAGCAGACTTAAGTGTTGATCCCGTTCGCAAAAAGGTCAGTTTGTTTCTGGCTGGAGTAGAGATTGATCGGTATGGGAAGATCTTTGGCAGCAAGGCCTTAGGGGTACGAAAAGACGACACTATTTCTGCATGCACTGTCGATGGGTGGGGCCACCAGACGATGCAATGCGGAAGGCAGGCTTTTTTCACCTATTAGGTGTACTTTGCATCGCCGCGTACAGAGTGGATACGAGAGTCTCATTTGCGTGTTCCGATCAGAACAGTAGCTCTTGAATTGGTCCGGTTTGGCAGGATCGCTTGCGGTTGTGTGGTACAACGCGCTTGCGGACGACTCTGCACAGTTCTTGAGCGCCAGAGATTTGAAACGCACAATGGATTTCCGTGCGGATTAAAACAGAGCCCAACGCAATTGCCAATATGGGAAGAATCTTTGTGCCGAGTGTTGACGAGCGCGCAGAGAGGGGCAATTGGTTGGTACAGGGAAAATCACGGTGCCGCTGAGTATATTTTGGAAAAAAATAAGAGACGGCTTTGATGTTTACGTATACGAAAAGACACAAATAATCATATATTTATATTTTTTAAAATTAAGGGTAAATATGGAAGGAATTAGATGTCCTCAATGTGGTTCAAGGGATACAATTTATAAAGAAAAATATAAATTTACAAAAAAAGGATATATGTTCTTCAGGTATTATTGCAGATCCAGAAACAATTATTTTAACTTTAAAGATTTTAGTCGAAATTGCTAAATTTTTTATAAATAGATATAAAAAATATTTATTTTGCAAAAAGTGTGGATTTTTTGGTGAAATTTAGAATAAATAAAAATACGTAACTCTTCTCGGGTATGATAGCGGGTACAAGTGGGATGCGCCTTGCATCCCTTGGGTGTATTGCTCTCACAGAAGATACGGCACAGTCAAACCGTGAACACAGTTTCGCAGCAATGAATACAAGAGACGGTACAAAGTGGAGGCAGCGTTTCCTCCCAGATTTCTGGTTTTGAGGTTTTCACGCTGAAAACGTAATGAAGGGTTTACTAAAGGGTGTATTGACAGTTTTTCTCGCAGTTTTTCTATGCAATTCCGCACATGCGGGCTCGCTTCTTTCCGATTTGGCTGCGGCCTCTCAATCTATCCGCCTTCTCTCCGCGTCCTTTGTTCAAGAGAAGCGGATGAGCGTTCTGACTCGCCCGCTTGTTTCGGAGGGTATCTTCTGTCTTGCTCGAGAAGGGGGCGACGATGCCGTTCTCTGGCTCTATACAAAACCCTTGCCTACGGGCTTTCAATACCGCAAAGGCCACGGTGAGCTACTCGATGCGGCAGGGCGGGCCAGAAGGGCTTCAGTTGAGGAGGAAACGATTATTCGGGCAGTGGTGCAGAATGTGCGCGCCTGGATACACGTTCAACCAGAGGTTTTGCATACGCGGTACGTGATAACGGAAGAGCCGCCTGACACTCTCCTTCTTAGGCCAAGGCATCGTTCTTTCTTTGCTGCAATGCGTGTTCAGACGGATTCCGCAAGGCGGCATCTGCGTTCTCTTTCTTTTGAAGAAAGTAATGGTGACACGTTAGACTTGACGTTCTCAGACACGCGTGTGAACGGGGATTTGCCTAACGTATGCGCGCGGATAGCGCCCAATATGCGGGAGTCCCCATGACGTTTTTTGTCTTCCAGGGTGAGAGACATGCTTTCATGCGATAATGGCAGGATTTATTGCCAGCCAGAAGAAAAAAGACTTGACAAGAGGGAAGAGCGCTCTATTGCTGGCTTTTTATTGGTATACCGTCAGGATATGTTGGACTTATGACAGTTATGGTGTCGACATAAAGATTGTCCTTTTGGCAAGAGGCTCTCTTGTCTGGTACGACGAACCCAAAGATCCCTCAACCTTTTTTCAACTAGGAAATGCTTTGCCGTTCTTGGCTACAGCAGCTTGCGTACACCAAAACCTAAGGCTCTTAGCGAAACCAGCCAGATATACTCGACGTCGCAAAGACTCTCCCCCAAGACATGAAGTTAGCTTAAGCGGCTGCTGACCCAATTGGCTCTCCCTTAGTTTCTCGAAAGAAAATTATTATGCGGCCAGGTAAAGTAGCCTGGACGAGAGGGAGTTTCTTTGCAAGCGTCTTTCTTCGAAATGTCCATAAGAACATTTCGCAAGGTGAATGTCGTTGCCAAAAGCTGATACCTTGGCTTTTCTAAAATTTCCTATCTTTTAGTGCAGGCCACGCAGCAGTGTGGTCTGCACTTGGGCTGCGCATGACAAACCTCGCTTGCGGTTTTCCTGTGTGGTCTCTTGCCTTTGTTTCTCCGCCTTTTCTACGGCTTGCAAATATACTCACGACGCCAAAGATGTTCCTCCCTCCTCATGGGTCCGTCGAATTATTGGGTAGTGCCAAAAAAGATAGGGATGGAATAAGAACGTCCCAAGGTTCTGGCTCCTTCGAAAAAAAATGGTTCTTCGTTATGAGTCGTGGGCAGCTCCACTCTCGCGCTGCGTGGTTTTCGGCGTCCTCTCGTTTGCGCGGATTTGCCCGCCGCGCGCGGCGTACCCGATGGACCTTGGCGCGCCTTCGAAAGTCATTTCTTTGTGAGATCTGCTTAACGTAATCCGCTTCCAAGGGAGCCAGCAAAAGCCTTTCGTCCGAAGGACTAGAGCCTCTTGACCTTCGCGAGATCGGCGGACAGTCAAGGCCGCGTGAGCTAGAGAGCGTACCCTTGGACTTCCAAAGCTCGCAAGGTAGAAAAAGGCGTTCGATGCGGCCCCAAGGAAGCTTCGCAGGTTTCGCTTAAGCAGGTTTTTCTGCTGAAGACCGACAACAAAGGTGAGATGCAAAAGAGGGGAGCCGACGGGGAATGCCGCTCTCTGCCCGTAGCGTTTTTATCCACGGCACCTATCGAAGATTCTGTTTTGGACTTTCACCCTACAGATACTGCCCTTACCGGGTACACAAAAGAGCCTTACGAGCAATTCTCGTAAGGCTCTTTTTCTTTTTTACGTCGCAATCAATTTTTAAATCAGGTCTATTCCTACAAAAAGACGAATTTTGCATACATCCAACAACATCTGCGTCGTAATCCCTTTTCAAAACAGGTCTCTTTCAACGGGTTACAACTTGAAGCATTGGTGAACTTAAGCCCTAGATGTCGTAATCCCTTTCAAATCAGGTCAGTTTAAACGGAGAATTTAATTGACCACCTATTCGTGTACACGAGTCGTAATCCCTTTTTAAAACAGGTCTCTTTCAGCATTTGATACTGATAAGCACGATTGCGGATTAGAATTTGCGTCGTAATCCCTTTTCAAAACAGGTCTCTTTCAACGGTGGCCTTTTTGTTAATTGAAGCTACTTCCGGTTTCGAGGTCGTAATCCCTTTTCAAATCAGGTCTCTTTCAAC
>JAFTDR010000099.1 GCA_017454105.1 Desulfovibrionaceae bacterium
ATATGAAAATATAGAAAAATATTTTATTTAACACAAAATCGATCTTTTAAATATAGTGTTAAAATCCCTCAGAGTGTGTAGATTCCTCTATTTCTCATATCAAATTCAACATCAATTTTATTTAAAATATACTCAAAGAATAAATTTTTTTTCGTTTTAATAGTCAACAAAGATTGTTGTGTAGATTTATAAGAAAATTTATTCTTTTAATATTATTATAAAATAAAATATAATTAATTTGAATTATTTTTTTAAAAGAATATATTTTCTTGTAAATTTATGATTACCTAAACTTTATTACGTCATAAAACAGTCAATATATCAAATATAAAATTTTATTTAGAAAATATCCAATTACAATAATTCTTTATCGTCAAGTTTTATTTTAATATCACGTATAATTTTATCTTAATCTTCATTAAACTATTTTGATATTTATATCATATCTATTTTTATTTGTTTTTCTATTAGACAAAATACTTATTGTTTTTACTAAATTAAATTTTATATAAATAAGTCAATATTTATAATTAATATCTCATATTCAAGGTAGGTTAAAATTAACTCTATATTTTCAATTTGTTTACCTATTATTCGATGTCCTGTAATAAATTCTAAGATAAAGTTTATATTTATTTAAATAAAAAAAGATAATAATTCGGTTATCTCTTAAATAATCTTTTTTTTCTTTTTTAAATCTAAGTTCAAGACGTTTGACACACTCTGCGTGTTGAAACATCACTTAGTTTTCAGTTTACGCTGTCACAGCGACCAGGGCATGGGCCGAGCAGGGGAGAAAACTCTGGAGGAAACGGCCGAGGAACTCTACAGCGATGAGCTGCTCAGCTTTAAGCCGTGATCAGTGGCATGGGACTCACAGTCAAAAGCAAAACCTGCGCGAAGGTCCTTGACGGCGGCTGGCGTTGGGTGAATTCAGATATCCAGCAGGGAGATCACTCTCACTGGATACTGCAAAAATGTGGCTCAATGCCCCCTGTAAGACGAGAAGAAGCACTTTGTGAACTTATAGCTCACTTTTGTCTTTGATTTACCTCAGCGGCTATTCATTATTACTCTTGAGATATCATATTTAATTAATAAAATCTACGTCGAACCGTAGGTGCCTCGCGTTTAAAGAGTATCCTCGCCCTTTGGTTTTCAACCAACACCGTTTTAGCCAGAAACGCTTGCACTACTACTTTTCGAAATACGCATGTATCTTTTACCTGAACTATCTTGACGAAGTAGGGGGCTTCCCACCATCTTTTTACACACAGGCTTAAAGAGGCCAGTACTATTACAATTCGAAAAGTTGATTGCAATGAGTGCCCACCCCGCACAGAGGGAGTATCTGGCCTCTCTGCCATAAACTCCTCCAGTTTCTTGCAATCAACCTGTAGAATCGTAATACGTTCTATTGCGGTCGGACATGCAATAACAACCAGTTTGGCGCGAAGTCCCTTGCTCTGTGAACCTCATACATATGGCATAGTTAGTTTTTTTCTGGCTTGAGTATATTTCGCTGTTTTTATTGTTATAAGCCTCTCCTTTCAATTCTAAGAATGGAAAAGTTAAAATTGTACCGATTACCTATATAAGACAGATTTTTGTGTCATTTGTTAAGGATGAAGATAACTGTCACCACCAAGCCTTCGACTGGCTGTCCCATTCATGCTCTCGGTTACGCGGGTGTGGCTGTCCTGTGGATGCGTGTGTTCTCTATGCGTGAATGCCCGAGCCAGTCTGAGATAGTCGGCATGGGCACGCCGGCTTCGAGCAAGTGCATGGCGCGTGTCCGGCAGAAGAGATGGCAATGCTGATGAGGCAACTCAGGCCGCGACTCCCAGACGAGCCTCCTGCACTTGCCGAGGATACGATTCACGTTATCGATGCGGCAACGCACGCTGTTACTCAGGCCCCGAATTCTGATGGTAGTCCATCCGGTATTGGCAGCATTGACTCCATATCTTCTCCGATAGAGGGGGAAAGGGCGGTTTGGAATTCTTGCCAAAAATGCGGACATCGGCACTGCTTTCCTTGGCTGGTCTGACGTCGCCCACTTTGAGCGAGAGTATACTCCAGTCAGGAACGAATTGACATGTTTGCGAACGCGAGCAGTACGGAGTCTGGTATTTTCAACTCAAAGTGGCAACTTTTTTTCTGACCGCAGTATATCTAAGCGACGATGGCACCACTCTCATACATGAGCGACAGCATAAAGCGGTCACGCACTGGGTTGCGTGAGCAGGCCGCCTTGTCGAGGATGGTTTTCACATCCTCCCCACCGAGAGCCACTCGGACTCCTGAACGCGCTCGTCCTTCACGTCATCGACCTCACGCGCAGTTTCGTAGCGCTCAGCAGAGACAACCTTCTTCAGGAAGCTGCATAGTCCTCGTAAGTCGGAGAGACGGTGGTACACCGTTTTTGCCGCATTCCCACGTTCAATCTGCAGCTACGCCTTGAAACCAGCGACGTTCTTTTGACTGAAGAGGCGGCGGTCAACGTCATTAAGGTTTGGCTCAAGGATGACAGGTACAGGGGAAACATGCTGTCGCTGAACGGTAGGAGTCGACCGTGATCGTGGGATTTGACCGACGACAGGCACCTGTTCAGGAACTCCCCGATGCAGAGCAACTTCAACTTCGGATTTCTCGGTTTACTCCTATGACCGTGCCCCTCTCCACAGAAGCATCTGAGCAGACGCGCCCAAACTGCTTCCAGTCCAGGCCTGACGCACGAAGCAGTCTGTCAGGTAGCAGGTGGACGAAAGATCTGAATGCCCCATATGCGCCGAGAGGTAGGTGAGCAACTCAATCGAGTCTCGCTCGGCTTCGAGCCATCGTATGATGTTTCTCGATGCGAACGCGTGTCTCGGGTCTATGGGCGAGTGTAACCCGCCGCAGTAGGGCGACCTGAGTCCCATACTCGGTTGAACACGTGAACCATTGCGTATCTAACTTCCTTCCGCTCAACTTCTGGAAGAACCATTCCCGATCACTAGCTACTTCATCGTAGCGTCATCACAAGGCGAGCATGTCACTAGACATGAGCATGTGGTGAGTTTTGTTGCACTTCGATCGGCGTATGTATACCCGGCCGCATAGTGGTTTTCACACGAGAGACAAGGGAGATCCAATTGGTCGGCATCTTCTGGGATAATTTCGTGTCGTGGGGAAGAATCATTGTGACGCCGCGTATATACGCCCATGCGTTATGCCGATATCGGCATAAAATAGGTATACTGTGGTCAGAAAAAAAGTTGCCACTTGGAGTTGAAAATACCAGACTCGGTGCGGACTCACGTTTGCAAAAATACTCAAAAAAAATTTGTCAAGAGGTTGACAACATTTTTTTCATCATAAACACCAACAGGGTGGAAATGAATACGTAAAAGTACGCCACATCTGCTGGGTGGAACGCAGGAATGGCATTAATCACGCCAAAGCCTTCGATCTGTACTGCAAGCTTGTACGTCAAGCTCGTGTATGCGACATCCTGCACTATTTTTTTCCAAAAGCGAGGATAGGGGGCCACCGTGCGACTTTTGAATCTGCACCTTCACTCAAACAAAAGCTTTTCAAGGGATAGACAACAATTTTTTTCATCAAAAACACCGACAGGGTGGAGATGAATACGTAAAAGTACGCCACACTTGCTGGGCAGAGAGCACATCAATCACGCCAAAGCCATCAAGCTGTACTGCAAGCTTGTACGTCAAGCTCGTATATGCGACATCCTGGACTATTTTTTTTCCGTAAGCACTGGAAAGGGAGACCAATGTGGCGACTTTTGAATCTGCACCTTCATTCAAAAAAAAGATTGTCAAGAGGTTGACAACATTTTTTTCATCAGAAACACCAGACAGGATGCAGATGAGCACGTAAAAGTACGGCACACATACTGGGCCGGAATACAGGAAGGACATCAATCACGCCAAAGCCCTCAATCTGTACTGCGAGCTTGAACGTCAAGCTCGTGTATGCGACATCCTGCACTATTTTTTTCCATAAGCGCCGGCTATTTTTCCAAAAGCACCGGATAGGAGCCCACTGCCGGATTTTGAATCTGCACCTTCACTCAAAAAAAAGCTTGTCAAGGGGTTGACAATATTTTTCATCATAGCACAGGTCAGGATGGAGCTGAACACGTAAAAGTACGCCACACCTGCTGTATCCGCTCACGGGTCAATAGTACTATGCAGGCTTCGTAGCCCTTCCAGATATGCCATTCGGGGGTGTGGTACGACGTGGTAGGATGCAAGGCGCAACTCGCTATACTCGGCGTCACAATGATTCTTCCCGCAAATTGAGGTACTTTTCCTTTGGTGGACAGGGAAAATCATTATGCGGTCGGGTATATATATTCGTGAGCGGATACTCCTGTTTTGCCCGGCTGCATACTGCTTTGCCACGTACGTTGAAGGTGACCCAGATCGGTTGAGCTGTATCCGTTTGGCTGTACACTTGGCCTTGGCGTGAGAATGATTCTTCCCTGAGAAGCCAAGATATACTCGGTGCCACAATGATTCCTCCCTTGCCGATTCTTTGCGTTTGTTCTCCTTTGACCTGCGAGGGAAAATCTTTATGCGGCCGGGTATAGTTCTCCTTGGCATCTGCGAGGAAATCACTCTGCGGTCGAGTATAGCACCCAGGGAAGAAGCCTTGTGAGTCGTACAGGCTGCGGTCTTTCTTTGTTTTGCCCGCAAAACAGAATGGCCACGCCCCGTAGGGGTGTGGCCATTCTCTCTTTTTTAGGAAACTGAGGCTTGTGATGTGTACCGGATCTGCCCATTGTATCTTGCGACGGGTGACTTCTTCTATCCCAAGCTCAGAGGACGTGTGTGTTCCAATGTTTACGAGGACGAAAGAAGGGGTCTTTGCCGTCGTGAGTATGTCCTTTGCTTTCCTCTTGGCGAAGACTTGTCTTTTTGGTGGTCGTGGTCAGAGCATCTCGTTTGCACATTGATTGCTGATTGAGAGCCAGGTTTCCGCCCATCCAGAACCTTTTTGCCAGGCTTGGGTTTCGGCAAGATGCGCCGCGAGATCGTGGCCTCTGCGGTCCTCGAAGACTTTATCCGCTGTGGGATCGTAGAAGACGCGCAGACCACCGAGCCACCTTGCCCGATCCGCGTAGGCTGTTGGATTGCGCGAGCGGAGTATGCCGAGCAGTGTGCCGAAGAAGGCGATGTTTGGCTTCTGCGAGATCAAGGTGTTTAGACGATCGGTGTCCTCCTTGTTGTCGAAATAGCTGTCGTCTATTTGTGTCCGGCGCTTGAGAGTCCGTAGAAGACGATGAAACGAATAGGCAATGCTTTTGTTGGATGAGGTGTGCATCTTGCGAAACGCAATGGCCATTGTCCATGAGAGCAGATTGAGATCGCGCTGGGCACACTCGGGACAGTGGATGAGCAGCATACCTTTTTGCCATTCCCGGGCAAAGAAGCCGATATGGAAAATCCCGTGGCAGAGCCTGCAGAGGGAAATGAGGTTGTCCTCATTGTTATCGTTGGGTCGCTTGTTTTTGTGATGAACGTCCAGACCGCCAGAGGGAGAATCCTCAAAGGGAAGCAATTCTATGCCGCAGCCCTGACAGGTGTGCTGATCACGTGTTAAGACGGCGGGCTTGATGGCACGGAAGGTCTCCTCGTCCAGGCCGTTGCGGTCATTGAGGGATATTGTTCTTCGGCTGTACCGACTCATGGCTATGTCGGGGATGAGATCAATCACTGTTTAAGGTGACCCCGCCTTCAACACCAAGAAGGGATTGAGATCCCGCACGGGCGAGAGAGTAGACACCGAGTAAGAGAAAACCGAGAAAGATATAGGTGAGTCCCGGTGTTTTGGGCTCATGGCGATCAGCGGCCTGGATGAGTTTCATGATGCCAACACCGATGAAGAAAATACCTGCGATGAAGAAGACAACCTTGAGGGCATTGCCCGCGTCGCGTGAGACATTCGATATCTTTGAGAAGAGATCTGAGAGATCGCCAGCCTCAGCCTCAACCGGCCAGATGCCGGAGAAGAAGAGTATGGCAGCGACAGTGAGAGAATCAGTCGTTTTCTTGATGCGTTTGAGAAGTTTTGTCATAGACTGTCCTTTTAAGGAAAAAGATGGGTTATGAGATTTTGGACAAGACCCCCGCAGGTATTGCCGAAGAAGCGAGCGAAGGTGACGATGTTGAGACAGAGGACGCCTGCCAGAAGATGACTTACGCCAGGCCAGAAACAGGACTCTTGACCTGCACCCACACGTCTCAAAAAAAGAAGACCTCGGATAACGCTTACACTCCCAACCAGAAAAACAACGGTCACGGCAAAGGAGAAGTAGGGGGAGAGAAGGGCATCTGCCCGTACTTTCCCGACTTCTCGTGCGAGACTGATTTCTTCTTCGAAGAGGGAGAGGGAGAGAGCGCTTGCGAAGGCGTTGATGCCGACAAGAAGAAAACCAATACCAAGAGATGTCAGTCCTTTGGCAAGCGAGTGACCAAAGCGAGCGTGATCAATAAGGGCGAGCAGACCGTAGCCGACAAAGGCGATTCCAAGAACTGCAGCTACTGTCTCAAAAAGAGGAGCGAGCCCGCTCAAGGCTGAGGTGAGATTGGTGAGAAGAGAGCCGACGGTCTCCATGTCAAGACTGTATGAGCAATGCCATCCTGCTGTATTGTTTTGATGTGCCCTGTTTTTTGGCGAGGCATACGAAGAGAAGAAAACAGACACTTCCTCGATCTGACCGGACTTTCCTCTTTCTTCTTTTTGCCATGTTCTCGTCCCGTACAGTTTTTCCTTCTTGTGTCATATGCGCGATGAGAGCGCGCAGTACGGCACAAGACGGAGATGTGGCAGATATGCCGTGTGGCGCAAAAAGATGGTCAACTGTGAGAACGTCTTCTTCTGAAATATTATTTTGATGTATCATATTTATTCTCTACCTTATCTTATGGAAGATGTGGATGAAGGTTTCGGGGGGGCAAAACGAGATCTGGCTTCTCAGGGAAGATCTGTCACTCGTTTTGCATGATCCTTTGCCTGAAAACTGAGTCCTTGCAAAATGCCCATGCGGCTTTGCCGACCGCAGCGGCAGGGTATGTGGCTTGCAGTCGTGGTTGTGTACCCCGCACACGGTCAGCTTTTGTCTCTTAAGGTTTTGGCCAGAGCTTTCGTGGGGCACACGTTTATGTGTTGTGGGCTATCTCAATTTCACGAAATGGAGCTACAGAGGCGAAAAGCCTATAGGACTACTTGGAGCAAAAGAGATCTGTTTGAGCCAAAAGGCTTTTTTAGAGTTAGAAGATCAGAAGGACTGTGGCTCTTCTCCGTGTATACTCGGTCGCATACTGGTTTTCCCTCGCAAGCCAAAGGAGAGCGACTTCAAGTACACGGCAAGGGCAAAATCATTGTGACGCCGAGTATAGATCTCTCGGCTCTCGCGGGAATGTAAGGGTATGAGCTTTGCTTCGCAGAAGGCTTTGGCTCAAAACAGAGAAGCCACGGGCACAATCAAGAGAATCGGTTTTGCGTGGGGAGACTATGCTGCGAAGCAGCGTATCTCTTTAAACTAAAATGAGCGGCCTTCGCCTTTTGCAGGCCTTTCTTTGGCGCGTATTGCATTTTGTCCTCAAAAGCATGGAAGGACAGTGGCGCCTCGGCGCTTGTTTTTTCGGAAATTATGCAATACTTGGTAGCGTAAAGATTCTTCCCATTCTTGCCGCTTATGATGAGCATCCGCTTGATGCCGTGCGGAAAGCCAGTGTGCGAGCGCGTATAGTTTGGGTTTGGGAGCATTTGCGTGAGACGAGAAGGGGAACTATCGTGCATGACTGCCATGAGCGTCGTCCTATGGCTTGCGGATTGAGAAAGCGATCGCTGCTGGCTTCCTCTTGAAGATTGTTCAGAGTGCGTGGACGCACTCTGAACAATTACCCAGGATGTGCGGCGAGGAGAGGAAGCCTTGACACGGTCACATCGTTTTTTCCTGCCTGTACCTCCTTGTTTGTTGGCGTGTATGGAGAAGGGGAACTTCAGTGCGTGATTGCCTTCTTGTTGTCCAATCGCTTTCGAATAGAAAGCAATCGCTGGCTGCCTCTCTTTTGAAGAAGTTGTTTTGCCCACTCTGGAATGGGGAGAAGGGGAACATATACTCGCGACGGGTGAAATCTTCTTTCCCAACATCGGAGGAAGTGCGAGATTCCGCCATTGACGAGGGCAAAAGCAGAAAATCCTTTCCGTTGCGAGTATAATCCCAAGGTCAAGCTGTTTTTTTTTGCTTGCTTACCTCCTTCTTGCCTGCTTTGGGTTGAGTACGACCGCTGCCTATGGTTTTCATCAAGCCACAGCCCTTGAGCAGAAGAGCTATGCAGACTGGGCACTGGTAGAGGAGTTCGTTTGCGGACTGAAAGTCATGACTGGTAGCCAGGTGCGGAAAAGCCCTCTGGCAATACGATGCCGTAACTTTGCCTTTTCCTCCTTCCTGGTTTCATAAGGTGTCTTGCCGCTCTGGCATGGGGAGAAGGGGAGCCTCATCCCAAGGTCAACTTTTTTTTTTGCTGCCTGCGTACCTCCTTTTTGCTTGCTTTGGGTGGAGCGCGACCGCAATTTCTGATTTTCTTCTAGCCACATCCTTTGAGCAGAGAATCTCTGCCGTTTTTGCACCAGCCAGCGGGCCCTCACGAGGACTGAAAGCCAGGATTGAAAGCTATGCTAAGAGCCTGTGCGGAAAAGCGTACTGGCAATACGATGCCGTAACTTTGCCTTTTCCTCCTTCTTGGTTTCATAAGGTGCTTTGCCGCTCTGGCATGGGGAGAAGGGGAGCATCCCAGGGTCAACTTTTTTTGCTGCTTGCGTACCTCCTTTTTGCTTGCTTTGGGTGGAGCGCGACCGCTACCTATGGTTTTCATCTGCCACGGCCCATGAACAGAAGATCATTGCAGACTGAAACTGGTAGATGAGTTCGTTTGTGGACTGAAAAGTTAGGATTGGTAGCCAGGTGCGGAAAAGCTCTCAGGCGATACGAAGGTGTATCGTTGCGCTCTTCCTCCTTCTTTGGTTCATAC
>JAFTDR010000100.1 GCA_017454105.1 Desulfovibrionaceae bacterium
ATTTGCAATTCCCAAAATTCTAAAATAAAATCACCATGACAAAATACATTTTTTCTTTTCTACTGCTATTCTTTTCACTCAATTTCGGTTACTCACAAAACAGAATAGTCAAAGGCTTGGTTATCGACGAAGACCTTGAGCCTATAGGGAATTTCCAATCTTATAGAATCATTTTTTATATTGTGTTTACTTCAGTTCTACAACTTTATCTAAGAATCCAATAGGATTTTCGTATATTTGATTCATCTTAAAATTATCGCTTTTAATGTATTCAGCAACTTTTGGAAAACGTTCAAAAGAATAACGTATTTGAGTTCTCATTCCAAAAGTTAGATATTGTTCCTCTGGTATCCAATAAGGAATTACATGCGCATCTCCTTCAAGACAATAACAATAAACACGCGTTAATTTTTCAGAATACGAAGCACCCCCAAAAGGTCTGGAAGAAATGTTCACATCGAACGCATCTTCCACAAATCCACATACACCATTTTTTCTATATACAACACGCCAGAAACTCTTATTCTTTCCATGCTTCATACTTTTAGGCATTGTCATCGCCTTCTGCGCGTACAGAGACAAATACTCAATAGAATCATTTGCATTTCTGACAACAAACTTCACAGCATTGTTTGCGTCATATCCAATTCCAGTCTCAGCATCAGGAGTATCGGCAATGACTATTGTGTTTAGAGTAAAAATACCGTATCGACCTACTGAACTACGTTTTCTACCACTACCAATCCAATATCCCGAAATCTTCGTACCATCAGACAAAGTTACTGTACACTTTTTGGTTTTCCCTCCATCCTTTGCCATAGACGAAGAAACGGCAAACGCCACGATTACAAGAATCAGCAAAAATCTTTTCATCTGTATTATGTGTTATTATACTTAGCTTTTTTACGAGCGCAAAAGTATGCATTTAGAAATTATAAAGAAAACAAAAAACGTTAAAAAATACTAAAAATCATACATTTTAAAAGATAACGCTAAAAAAGACGAGAGCAACCTTTTGAGTTGTTCCCGTCTTTCTCTAAAATAATATTAAGGATTATTCCTTCTTGCCCAAGTTCTTGAAGGCATTGGCTGCTTCCTTCACGTTGTTTACGGTTGTCTTGGCAGCCTCCTTAGTCTCGTTCACCTTTTGCTGGGTTTCCTGAACCTTGGTGTTAACCTCTTCGGCCTTCTTGTTTACTGCACCGTCCTTGCCAACAGCCTTAGACACATCGTTTACTGCGCCCGATGCTGCGCCTGTTACGCCAGCCGCGTCGTTCTTGCCGCTTGCAGCCTTGGCATCGTTGTAGCGTGCCTTCAGTTTCTCCCAAAGAGTCTTCTCCTGTTCAGTAGCCTCGCCGCTCTCTACCTTAGCCTGAATCTTTTCCATCTCAACCTTTGTCTCCTCTGGAGTAAGGGTCTCGACCTTAGCTGTATCAAGAAGTTCGTCTGGGTTCTCTGGAGTTACCTCTACGAGTGAGTCCTGAGCATCGCCAGCCTCAGTCTTCTGTCCACCACAAGAGCAAAGTATAGCCAAAGTAGCGGCTGTTAAAATCATTTTTTTCATTCCAATACTTCTTTTTTTATCAGTTTAACAAGTTAATAATTATGTTTTATTCAGACAGAATGTCTGTCAGTTCGTCGAAGGTGTCTGCCACGCAGAACATTGTGCTGTACGGACAGTTGGCAAAGCCTTTCTGCTCTATATCAGCAAGGAGCGCGATTAACGGATTCCAGAAGCCGTCGAGATTGTAGAGCACGGTCTTTTTGCCATGATAGTTGAGCGAGCGCGCCGCCAAGGTGGTGAAAATCTCGTCGAGCGTGCCGACGCCGCCGGGCAGAGCCACGAGTATGTCGCTCTCCTGAATCATTATGTCCTTGCGGTCACTCAGATTCTCGCACCTGAAGTTTACATCGAGGTCGTCGCTTACTATGTCTCTTTCTTCGAGAGCCGTTGGCACAACGCCCATTACCCTGCCGCCGCTCTGTTTAACTGCCGCCGCCAGCGTTCCCATTGTTCCGCGGTTGCTTCCGCCGTAAACAAGCCACTTGCCATTTGAGCCTATCCACTCGCCAAGTTGCCGCGCGGCATCAAAATACTTCTTGTCAATCTTTACCGAAGATGAACAGTAAACTCCTATTCTTTCCATAGCGCAAACATAAATATTTTTTTCGGTATTTCAATAAAAAAATATCAAATATCTTAGTACCTTTGCAAAGTTTTTTTGAGCGCATTAAATGGATACACAATACAGTACTTTTACGCTTCCTAACGGACTGCGTATAATACACACCCAATCATCTACAAACGTTGTTTACTGCGGACTGGCAATAGATGCCGGCACGCGCGACGAGATGCCCGAGGAGAGCGGAATGGCTCACTTTTGCGAGCACATGGTGTTCAAGGGCACTACGCACCGCAAATCATGGCACATAATAAACCGATTGGAGACGGTGGGCGGCGACCTCAACGCATATACCAACAAGGAAGAGACGGTGGTGTATGCCGCCATTCTGAAGGAGCATCTGGCACGCGCCACCGAACTGATTGCCGATATTGTGTTCAACAGCGTGTTTCCGCAGAGCGAGATTGACAAGGAGGTTGAGGTGATTCTCGACGAAATTGACAGTTACAAGGACTCGCCCTCCGAACTGATTTTCGACGACTTCGAAAACCTGATATTCCAGAATCATCCGCTGGGACGAAACATCCTTGGCGACGAGGCTCTGCTGAA
>JAFTDR010000008.1 GCA_017454105.1 Desulfovibrionaceae bacterium
AGCTTTGCGCAAAAAATCGCTGCGACTATGAAACAATGGACAGCGGAAGCAAAGCGTGACGCGTCCTTTCAACGAAAACAGGTCGAATCGGCAGAGAGTACACGTCCTGCGCATCAGTCAAAGACAAATGAGAATCACGTCGGCAGTGGAGATGCAACAAAGATTGCCAAAAAATCGTTGGCAAAAAAAGAGGAACACAAAACGACCAACGAACCATCAATACCGCCAAGGAGAATGCGGATTCCTACGCATTCACAGCACAAACCGTACCTTACTGACAGTACGATCGTGGGCAGCACCTGAATTGAGCGCATGCAAAGAGCGTATAGCGACAGATCTTGACACAAATTTCGTTGGATTACGCAGTCAGCTAGAGAGTATTTTAGCTGATATTCAAATATCATGCCAAAGTACACAAGATGCCATAAGCTTTGCGCAAAAAATCGCTGCGACTATGAAACAATGGACAGCGGAAGCAAAGCGTGACGCGTCCTTTCAACGAAAACAGGTCGAATCGGCAGAGAGTACACGTCCTGCGCATCAGTCCAAGACAAATGAGAATCACGTCGGCAGTGGAGAGGTAACAAAGACTGCCAAAAAATCGTTGGCAAAAAAAGGAGGAACACAAAACGACCAACGAACCATCAATACCGCCAAGGAGAATGCGGATTCCTACGCATTCACAGCACAAACCGTACAGAGCATCGAAGATCCAGAAGGCTGCATCAGGGATCTTTTCGCTTGCGGTGAAAATGAACTGCCAAAATCGCTTGGGGAATACTTGGCAGATCACCTTCAAGAAAAACGTGCCCCTCAACGTGATATGGGGCTCTCTGTGGCAACCGAGGGAAAACTGTCCCCTTGCACTATCTCGGCCTCTGAAAAGGAAGAGTCCTTACGTGCAAGCGTTGCTTTACGATCCAGACTTCAGGGCTTACTGCAGGCTACGATTCGCCAACCGGTTGGCATAGGAAGGAGAGGTTCTTTATCGGCAAAGAACTTGTACCGTCTTTCGATAGGAAATCCACGAATCTTCACAACAAAAGAGACATCGCAGGGCTTGTCTACCGCCGTCCATCTGCTTTTAGATGTCAGTTGGCAGAGTATGGCCGGAGCCGCTATCAAGCTCTCAAGGATGGCCTGTTACGCTGTGTTACGGGCACTTTCAGGCATTCGTGGTATCAATCCAGCCGTAACAGCATTTCCTGCTGAAAACACGGAAGAGTCTGTTGTGCCCTTGGTAAAGCACGGAGACAAGATGACACCGTATCTTTTGGTAAAAACATTTGGCAGCACACCATTGGCTCAGGCTCTGTGGTGGAACTATGCAGCAAATGCTACCGCTCAAGGAAGAGCGCAAGATCATTCTGATCTTAACGGATGGCCAGCCAGATTCGATTCCATCTGTAGAAAAAGCGTTAGACGCTGCACAGAAAAGTGGATTTGAAGTATTTGGTATAGGAATCCTAACCAACAGCATAGGCCAGCTTCTCCCCAGGAGAAGCCAAAACCTGCATACGCTTTCAGAATTGGCTCCTACAGTGTTTAGGCTCCTGCAGAACGCCCTACTATCAAGAGGTGTTTCTGATCCCTTATGATTTCTTAAACGGTCTTTGTACAGAACAAGCAAAGGAGAGAACGATGAACCCAACAGCATGGATTCCACTGATCATAGCTATTCTTGAACTGATTCGTGATTGGGACAAAAAGAAGGCATAACAGAAGAGAAAGGCAGGGAAACGCCCCCTGCCTTTCAGTGTATTTTTTTGCACCCAGCACAAAGGATATCGGTTGGAAACTTCCGCCAAGAGTTGGAAGCGCGGGAGAGCGCATATTCAAAGGATTTCTCTGGCAACTCGAACTCATAATCACAGTCTATCTGTCCTGCGTGACGAACGCAATTTCATTGGTCTCCGCGAGGCGAGCAGTTTCTTTTTGCATGGAGTATTTCCAATTTTCACCTTCGTGGTTGGAAATAGGGTTGGAAAACTAAAACGCGGGTTTACAGTTTTACCTGCAAACCCGCTATATTCTTGGTGGAGCTGGGGAGAATTGAACTCCCGACCTCTTGAATGCCATTCAAGCGCTCTCCCAACTGAGCTACAACCCCAAATTCTTTGACATCAAATCAATGAAGGCATACTGCCATCTAACGGCCTGCTTGTCAAGCAAAATTTTTCTTATACCCTACCACATCAGGCTATGCATTGAGCCCTCTCTCCAAGGATTCGGAGGAGGAAAGTTTCGGAGACTGGGATATGGAAAGGGCAAATTTGGAGCCAGCAATATCACCTTGTCGCAGCAAAAGAGCAGCGAGCAGGGTATAGGCTTCACTGGTCGCGCCAATCTCTATAGATTGACGCAAACAATGCTCTGCACAGGCCAGGGCGTTGAGTTCAAAGGCCAGACGGGCACGCAAAAACCACACTCGGAGCATCACGGTCTTCTCTGGATGCTCGTTTGTAGCATTGACCATGGCGACATCGGCCAAACGCACAAACAAGGATCGCGCATTTTGTGCCGTACGCTGTAACGATCCGATGTCATGGGCAATACAACGAAGTTCCTCGTGCACCTCTGAAGGTTTGACAGATCCGGTTTCCGGGCGGTCAAAAAAGAGAGACGGCATCCGTAAATACGTGCGGACAAAAGGAACATATGAGGCAAGCTTCGTATCGAGCGTTGTGGGCAAGGCAATGTGTTCCTCAAAATCGCGCGACGAGCGTTGAATATGAACGGGATTCCCTCGTACGATCTTTTTTTGAAAATCCTCTCGGGATTTATAATAGTAATGATAGACAGCCATCTGATCCGTATGGGGAACGGCAAGAGGATACCCTGGTGCCAGGGGAAAAAAGGAGGGATCAACGCAACGCCAGCCTTCCTTCAAATAAAATGAATGGGGCGTTGCATACTGCTGTACGGCTCGTGGCTGCACGATGCTCTTGATATGCGTTGCATCCCCTAAACACTGGGTATAATTGGCCAGAACGAGCCCAACAGGCCGCTTCTCATGCCCCGACCAAGAAAACATACGCCAATTGATGCCAACAGCTCCATAGGATTCATAGAAAGAAAGGACGGCTCGAATATCGGTGTTTGCATACCAGTCTTGCACAGAGACCTGGGGCCAAGGATTGGCACACCAGATAAATTCATCCATGTCGATGAAGGCCAGCCAAAAAAAATCCTTGCCAAACGCAGCAAGAATGCTCTCATAGGTTTCGAACTGCCCATGCGGTTTCTCGTGGCGCACGATGGTCACTCGATCTTTGGGCGCCCAGTCTTTCAAGACTGCCGCAACAGGTGTTGCGCTGGCATCGTCAACCACAATGCAATGATCAAAACCCAGAAGCAAATGGTAGGCAATCCATTCCCGAAGAAAGGGGTCTTCATCTTTTGCCATGCAACAGACAGCACTATACTTCATCCTACCCTCTTCTCATTTGCTCTCATTCTGTTTTGCCTATACACCGTTGCCCGAAACAATGGCGCTGCACAAGCCTTCGAAGGATTTTTGTACTCGCCAAAAACCCCTTTTCTTGGCAAAAAACAGGATGTGCTATACAAAAGCCAGTGTTCTTTCTGTAAACTGGAAGCGTGTTCCTGTATCCTTACCATTATTACGCAACCACACGGAAACGACCCGCTTCCTGGGAGACCCATTGTACAACCATCAGCCTAATGAGACAGAAATCCCTCGTGTGAATTGCTTATTTTGCCGATCCTGTCAAACCATCGAGACATTGTTCAATACAAAGCCCCTTATACAGTACTGGGAGCGGAAAAGATTTTCCCCATCCTCCAACGTGCCTATCGGCGATTCCCCTTACACAAGCTATGATCAAGGCTGATGCTGGGATATTCTTGAAGGCCAGCGGGGAACGAACCTGTTAAAGAGGACGTTTTGCAAAGAACTATTGGAATGCTCCCAAATACACGCTCAAAGGAAGACACCATGGAGTTTACCGATTCCTATACAGCCCTCAAGACCCTGCTCATCCAGGCAGACCACTCTCAAGCACTGGAAGAACTCGAACGTATCAAGACGCAGCACGACGATCCCTGCTTCCGCACAGCGCTTGTTGGCGGTTTTTCGCAAGGAAAAACCTATATCGTCAATCATCTTCTTGAAACCGATGTCTTTCCAACGGCTGTAACCCCTGAGACAGCCTTGCTCTATGAGATGTCCTTTGGCACGGAACCTTCGGCAAGCCTGTGGCGCAACGATGCCGAAGAAAAACTGCCTCTGACGCAAGAAGCGCTTGCGCAGTTGAGCGCCTCCAAAAACCAGTATTCCTTAGGGGACTGCGTTCGGGCGCATCTTCCGCATCCGCTCTTGCGCTCGGGTATGATTCTCTACGACACCCCTGGCATTGACGATATTTTAGAAAGTCGTGCAGCCATAAGCTTGCATCTGCTCAGCCAATGCGACGGGGCGATTGTCGTGATCTCAGCTATTGCGCCCCTGACCCTCCTTGAGCGCACATTTATAGAAACCTATCTCATTGATCGCGCCATCCCCAATCTGGCGATTCTTATCAATTTTTACGACAAACTGCCGGACAAAGACAAGGCCAAGCAATTGGAATTTATCAAAAACAAGGTCAGCCAGGCCTATCCAAACGCAGAATTGTGGCTTCTCACCGACGATCCTCTGCCTTGCGATGCCCACATACGCGCAACAAATCTCGCTGCCATGCGCGAAAGACTGCACGCCTGGATTCAAGCATCGCTTGAAAATCCCAATCGCCATGCCAGAGACATGCGTCGCCTTATCCAGCTCCTCACCACAGAACTTGCGAGCTTTGCCAAGGAAGAAGCCATGCTGCAAGGGGATATTGCCAAGGCTCGCGCCCATATGGCCAAAGCCAGGGAAGAATTGCAGGCTGATGGCGCACGCTGGCGATCTCTTGTACGCGACTTCCAAGATCATGGCAACGAAGCAGCCATGGCTCTGACGCTTGAAGTGGAACGGCTGAGCGAAGAATTGGAGCAGAGCCTCTCGTACGACGACATCAAAGCGATCCGCGATGCGCTCCCAAAACGGCTTGCCCAGTTGCGCGACCGTATCGACGCATCCATCCAGGATCGTCTGAAAGACGATATTCTGCGTTTGACCGAAGCCATGCAGGCTGAATTCGGCTATGCAGCCTCGGTGAGCGATGCCACCCTCCCGGCCAAACGCTTCAATATCGAGATCCCGGTCTTTGCTACAGAAACCTCCCTGATGTCCCCGATCCTCCAGATCTTTCAAACCCAGGCAACGACCATTGTGACAAGCATTCTCGCCTATTTCGTCAAAGACCAAAAAACACGCGCTATGATTGCCAAGCCCATCTTGCAGGTTATACAAAGCCTGTGTAGCAATTTAGCAAGCGAACCATCAAAAAACGAGATCAACGCAGCCCTGCGCAAATTCACTGGCTCATTCAATCTGGCGATCACACAGTATATGCGCACCCTCTATGAAGAGTACACAACAATGGCCAAAAGCTATCAGGAGAAGTGGCTGGCCAAGGAAGAAGAACGCCTACAGTCCATCGAAAATGCCAGCGATCGCACGCAACGCCTCCAAACATTACAAACGCTCACGCATCAGGGACAGGAACTTCTGGCGCAACTTTCAGCCCACAAGGATCAAGCGTAATGGAATCAACAACCCTTTTACACGAGAGCCTGGATACGTTCGAATCCAACAAACAGGCTTGCCTTTCCTTCCTCGATCATGCCATACAAATTCTCAAAGCGTTTGAAGAGGATTTTCCCAGTGATCTTGGTATAAACGACGAGGATCCCTTTATCAATTCCCATCGGTTGATCAAGGCGCGCTCACGCATCGAAGACGCCAATCTCAAAATTCTCATTGCCGGGCAATTCAAGACAGGAAAATCGACCATCATCAATGCCTTGCTCGGCAAAAACATTCTGCCAGCCTACTCCACTCCCTGCACCGCTGTCATCACCGAAATCAACTACGCTGATACGCCGAGGGCTGAACTGGTCTTTAAACCCAATCTCACCACCGTGCCAGACGATTTGTGCCCCAAAGCCCTTGAACACATCAATGCCCATAAACCCAATGTTCCTGATCTTATCCTTGAAGGGGAGACCTTGGAATCTGAACTCGAAGATTTCCTGGTGATACCCGCCAACGGCAAGGAACAGCGCGACGCTGTGGCTGAAAGTCCCTATGCCTTATGCCGCCTCTTTTGGCCGCTTGACCTGTGCCGCAACAACGTCGAAATCATCGATTCCCCCGGCCTCAACGAAGCCGCTGCCAGGGACAAAACCACTATGGACTATGTGCCCAAGGTTGATATGGTGGTTCATGTCTTAACAGCGCTGCAGTGCTACAGCAAATCCGATGCCAATTTTGACCGGGATGTTGTCAGTCTGGGCAATCCCCCGCTTGTCTTTCTCATCAACCGCTTCGATCAAATCAACAACGACCGCGAACGCGAACGCTTGCGCAACCATGTCTTTACTGATCTTAAACTGCAAGAAAAAACCGGGGATTTTGGACGCAACGGCGTGCTCTTTATTTCCGGCTACCAGGCACTCACAGCCAGGGAAGAAAACGACGAAAAAGCGTTTACAAAGTCCTGCTTCAATGAGTTTGAAACAACATTGGCACATAGTATTGTTAAGCAACGGATGAAGATCAAATTTGGAAATATCAGAAATATAACAACAGAATTAATAAAATTTACAACTAATCATCTAATCCCAATGCAATCTTTACTTGATAAAAACCTCATTGACTTGCAAAATAAATTTTCTGAGAACAAAAACAAATTCAAAGAACTTGAAGAAAGAGAAGTCAATGTCAATAAAAAAATAAAGCAAGAAATTAATAGCTTAGAAAAAGATATCAAAAGTAGCTTATTGGAATTTTTCTATGATTTTTGTGATTCAAAGCTGGAAATTCTTGTGGAACATACTCCTGTGTCCGAAGTGTCGGTTTTCAACAGCGAAGAGGATGTTAAGCGTATAGTGGAGCAGCTCGATGCGGCGGTCAAAGATGGACTCAAAGACGCCTTTCAAATCTGGGTACAGCAAACCGGGAATGCTCTTTTGGAAAGCCGTCTTGAAGAAATCAGGGAAAGCATTGGCTGGGAATTGCGGCAATTCAAGGAGCAGCTCTCCTCGCTCAGAACCGATCTTGGGCTGGCAAACATCGAACACGACACTATCTCCAACGACACCAGCGACGACTTTATCGACGCCTTTTTAAACGGCGGTGCGCTGGGTGGCATTTTGAGCGGCGTGGGTGTGTTTTTAGCTGCTCGCTTTTTCAGTATTTTGGCAGGACCTTTTGGGTGGATTGCTACAGGGATTTTAACCCTGGTCTCCGCCCTGTTTTCCATGTTCAACGCCAACGAGGCACATACCAAGATTAAACAAAAATACACCAACGAGGCCATCAAAAGCCTTCGCTCACGTGTCAGGGAGATGACCGATTCCATTGCCTCGAACATCACAGAAGAGTTTGGAAAAAAGATTTTGCCCATCTGCGATGAAATGAACCGCAAAATCGAGGGCAGCAAGGCAACGATTCAGGAGGCCATCCATCAGCTTGGCGCCTCTCAAAAAAGTGTTGATGAACAAAAAGTCAAGCTTGAACACTATCAAAAAGCCCTTCAAGCACTCTGTGAAGAGGGAATGGCATTGGCCGACCGCCTCTGATACCCCCCCCGTATCCGGGGGGTCAGTCAAGCAGAAACACAATCCACGTTCCAAACACAAAGCATTGTGCGACACATTGCGCCGCACTGCCCATATCCTTCGCTTTTTTGGCCAAAATATGGGGCTCAAGCGATATTCGATCAACGGTATTTTCCAAGGCTGAATTCAAAAGCTCAACAACGATGGACAAGACAGATGGCAGAACAAGCAAAACCCATGTGCTCCACGCAGAAGCCACCATGCTCGCCACCGTGATCATCACAAGACTCTCACAACAGACCAGACGAAACGCAACCTCATCCTTGAACGCAGCCACAAAGCCATCCATCGAATAGCGCGCAGCATGTACAATATGCCTGATTGCGCTTGCCTCTCCCTTCATGATCCCCCCAAAAGCACTCTGAGCAGCTGGTTTACAGAAAACAAGAAAGGGCAGGAAAATTTCCTGCCCTTGTCTTTCGTTACAGCCATTTAAACCATTGCTTCCAAGAACCTTCTCGTTCCTCTCTGATCTCTTGTGATCCCTCTTCCCGATACTTATGATACGCGACAATGGATTTTTCTTTCGCATGGCCGCTCACATCCGGCACATCGCTGAAATTTTTGACAATGTATTCATAGCGTCGCCATGCAACCCCATATTTTTTCATGTGCCAAAACACATCAGCAATATAGAGTTCATGTTCAGCTACAAGCTGCCGGCATCTGGCCATCTTCTCCTGGGCACTCGCTACATAGGGGGTATCCGGATACATTTCGCACACCCGTTTGAAGCAAGCATAGGCTTCATCTAAAATAGTGGTTGCCCGGTCAATGGATCGGAACTGGTTCAAGAGCGACATTCCGGTCTGATACACCACATAGGGGATAGAGGGATGGCGTGGATGCAGCGATTCAAAATCTTTGTAGGTTTCAGCAGCAAGCTCGTATTCCTCATCGAGGAAATACGCATCAGCCAGCGACAGCTCAGCATCAATGGTATAGGGGCTGAAGGGATAGGCGTCGCGCAATTTATTGTAGAGCTCAACGGCTCGCACATAATTTTTGTCGCCCATCGCGTCATTGGCTGCTTCAAAAATTTCCTGTGCTGTATCTTCAGACGGCGGCAAATAAATCATATCAATAATGCCACAGCCTGAGAGAAGCAGGAGGGAAGCAAGAACACACAAAGACAGAAAACGATTAGCCATGGAGCTGTTCCAAAAAAACAAAAGCAGCCTGAGCAGCAGTCGCACCATCTCCGGCAGCAGTTATAACCTGACGACAGAGTTTTGAACGAATATCCCCAGCAGCATAGATGCCAGGAATAGATGTCCGCATCTCGGTATCAGTGACCAAAAAGCCCTGCGGATCTTTGGCTATCTCTTGGGGTAAAAACGACGTCACAGGCTCAAAACCGACATAGACAAAGATCGCCGAAACAGGAATCGTCTCTTCTTCTTTGCCTGCCACGCTCTGTATGGTGATGGCGTTAAGACTCCCCTCCCCGTGCAAGGCCGTGACAGTATAGCCAAGATGGAAGGAAACCGCATCGCCCAATGCCCGCAACCGGTCTTCATAGACCTTTCTCGCCCGAAAGGCATCGCGCCTGTGGATCAGATGGATCTTCGCCACAATCTTGGAAAGATAGAGCGATTCTTCAAGCGCAGCATTGCCTCCGCCGACAACAGCAACGGTCTTTCCGCGGAAGAAATTCCCATCACACAAGGCGCAATAGGAAACGCCGCTTCCGGTCAGCTCTTTCTCGCGGGGAACCCCAAGCATTCTGTGCTTGGCACCGGTGCACACAAGAATAGTCTTGGCCTCAATGGTCTTCCCATTGCTGAGGGACACCGTGAAATGCCCTGCCTCACCCGTAATAGCAGTCACCTGCGCCTGGGTGCGTGTGCAATTGTCAAGACCCTCTATATGCGCGGCAAAAAGATCGGCAAGCTCATAGCCCTTAATACCCTTGGGATACCCAGGATAATTCTCAAGCTCTGCTGTCTGCAGAATCTGTCCCCCTGTTGTCATCTGCTCAACCAAAGCCACAGAGACCCCAGAACGGGCGAGATACAAGGCTGCGGTTACTCCTGCAGGTCCTTCGCCAATAATGAGACTGTCGACACTCATGCAGTCAAAACCTTCGTATTGATGAGCTCTTTCAGATCATTGGAAGAAAGGCTGCCTGTGTGCTTCCCGCAGATTTCGCCATTTTTAAAGAAGACGAGCGTGGGGATCGCCTGCACATTAAACTTTGCAGGCGAAATGGGATTTTCATCCACATTCATCTTATACACCAGCAAACGGCCAGAAAATTCCTGAGAAATCTCTTCAATCACAGGTGCTAAGCCACGGCATGGACCACACCACGGAGCCCAGAAGTCGACTAATACAGGAAGTTCTGCATGATAAACTTTGGATTCAAACTGTGCATCGGTGATTTGTTCAGCCATGGTTATCCTCCTGCTTTCTGAGTACAATTCATCGAAAATATCACGCCATCTTTTTTACAAGCAACAATGGTGTTTGTCCAAAACAAAAAGAGCCATTGTTGAAAAGCGTATTTTTCACGTGGTCAAAATTGAGGTTGACAGTTTGTACAAACGCTGCCAACAGAGTTTTCTGATGCCTTGGACATCACAACTGAGGCTGATTCCATGCAAAAATATCACACCACTCGAGTTGCTCGATATGTATGGAAAACAATAATAATCTGAATGGAAACAGCAAAAAAAAGACAAAACAACGTGATAAAAGTGTAAAGCACATCTTCCAGCGCCATCGCAACGCGCAATCTGTGCTCCAAGAACGAAATAGTACCCTGGATACCATAACCTTACGTCCAGGACAAAGATCTGAGGATGGCAGATCCAGCACTCTTGCGTCGTTCAAGGAGACAGCGATGAGATGGCCTTGATACCTACCGGTCACCTGCCCACTCTGCCAAAAGCGTTGATGCTGAGAATGCCATCGACGCTGATGCTGATTCCATGACAATATCAAAGGATGTACCCCGATATTGGAGGGGATCCGTACGAAAAGCAGGCAAGTACAAGAGCGTCCTGCAAAATATCAGGGGACACTCACACTAATCGCAAGCACAGTAAAGCAAAACACACCCATCGTCAAGAAAATGTCTTTCTCCTTGGCCACCCTCTCTTCTCCTACTCCTTCACAGCTCACAGCCTGGTCAGTTTCAAAAGCAATCTCTTCCTGCTGCAAGGGGTAAAGCCTGTAGATCCGTCCGATATCGTTTGTGGTCATTGGCAAGCAAGACTGTGCGGTGATTCTGGGAGACTGGTGATGGGAATGCCCTAACTCCCAATGTCGCTGTCGGTCGACATTCCGCCAAATGAACTACAAACGTGTATTTCGGCCGAATCCCCGTACACCGATCTCGGGACTTTGATGGTTGTCGTATGATCCAGCAAGTGCTTCGCACGGCTCTCTCTTCCACCAGCTCGACAAGTTAGGGAAAACACGCACCATCTCTTGGTCTTGATATTACCCTCCGATTAGGTTTATTGGATCGCCCGGAAGTCCAGCTTGTTGGCCATATCTTGAAATTTGACTTTTTCTACTCTCCTCTGGGGCTTGGCTGATAATCAAGCCTTCGGAGCATTCTGCGTACTGGCATGCCCTTCCAAATATTGTATGCCAGATCCGCCTAAAACCCCTTGGAATAACGGCATGGGAAGAGACTGCATATCATACAAGCAGCGTTCGGCAAAGTTAGGGGATACAGACAGAAGTGAGAGATGGTAGGTTTAACAATCATTTCGAAAACGAAGCCAAAAGGCCAGGGGGTTGGTTGCTATAGTTTTGTGGAGTTGATCGAGGATTACTTGAACAAGGACATTTTCTCGTAAGCAACGTTTGTCGCGAGTTCTATTGCGTGCTTCACTCCAGTATGATTGCCAAGTACCAAAGAGGGCTGGCATTCAAGCGATACGGGGTTTTTGGGGCGTTTTTGTCCGAAATCAACAAGAGATTTTTGAGAGTGCATTGGACTGGCGACTGGTTCAATATACCTTTCGGAAGGTAATACTATCACGCTAACGATGTTTATAGACAAAGATATCCCGTAGTATAATATTGCCATTGACACAGATATTATTTCCGACCCGCATGATTTCAGAATTTTTGGCAGGGACGCCTAGATGCTCGTAAGTACGCCACCCATAGAAAATGCCTTCACAGCGTACAAAAGGAATCCCTAAAGTTTGCAACACACCATAATCCATGGCACGTAAAAAACACCAAGCTTTTTCTGTATCCCAGGTGGGAGAAAGTTCACCATTGTTGGGTATTTCCCTCCGTAGATGTGCGCGTGACGCATCCATCTCTTGTGGCACGCCGAAAACGTGTCCTGTCAAGATATCAGGAAGGATGTCGCGCAGTGTACTTACAGCAAGTTGTGCCTGCACTCGCAATAGTGCTATTGACGTCATTGTGCAGTCCAAGGGAATGGTTTGTTGTATAAGGATATTTCCAGTATCAATGCCGATATCAACTATGTGCCATGTTATTCCAGTTTCAGTATCATTTTCAAAAAGAGTCCATGCTTCGGCGTGAACACCCCGATGTCGAGGCAATAGGGAATTATGGTAATTGATAACAGTCACAAGGCTTGATTCCACTAGTCGTGCCGGAAAGAGGTACGGATTATTGACGCTGAAAATGAGAGTCTTCTGCGCACAGGATAAAATTGTGTTCAGTAAGGCACTCTCATTGTAGGTCTGATAGGAAATGTGTAACATTTGGGCGCGACGTTGCGAAAAAGAGGGGACTCCGTTGAATGTTTCCCAAAATACGCAGGGAAGTCCCATTTCATTAAGAATCTGTGCACAACGTAAAGGTGTTGTGCCAGATCCGACAACGTGGAAATGACTGTAGCAAATATGTTTTCTTTTGAAATTTTGTTGCATGCAGACAACTCCCCTCAGTAACCAAAGAATCAGTTAGGGTGGATATTAGTCCGCCCCTCCTATACCGCCAGATGTGCAGAGACGCTACGCTAGTCGCATCGGCTGTTCCTAAACGAAAAGGACATATCTACATACGACCTACGATTACTTATCATCTGAAAGGGAGTCACCTTAGGTAGCTCGCCTCAAAAACGTTCGCTTGAAAGGAGACTATTGAGCTTTTTGAGGCGATACGCTCCCTTGAGCGAATAGTGGGCTAGCGAATCGAAGACTCGCACTGTCACAGATATTCGCATCAAGTCCGCTTACATCTCCAAAGGCAGAAAGGCAGCGCCCTCCCCCGCCCCTCGAGGTGGGAATGGGGGAGGGTTTAAGGTAAAAGATTCTGATGCGTAAAATAGCTGGAGTGGCAACATTTCAAACGAGTGATCACAAAGGAGTCGATGGCTTTTTGTCCACATACGTATTGGTGTTGCTTCCAGGGTATGTTTTGAAATGCTGCCTTTTACACAGTTGGATCAGAACAGAAGTCACTCTGCGAGAATGGCGTACGTTTGAATCTGAGTGTGTGGTACTCAGATGAGCATCCCTATCGCGACAGGAAAGTTAGTACATGGCGCAACAGACGATATCACTAAAAAATGGGTACAGTTCACGAATTCGGCGGGCAACAGTAGCAGCTCGATCACTGAAAATGATCACGGGGAGAGCCTCTTCCGGTCGAATGTCCGCAATGTTTCGCACGCACAGGCCATCACAAACATGACCGGTAGAACCCAAGTCAACCAATATAGCCCGAGGGCAGGATTCTCGGAAGAGATAACGACGCAGGCGGTACATGCGTGTGCAGCCAAAAAAATACACAGGCTGTCCCTTCAGACGTTCTGCCTCCCGCAGCAGGTACTGCAGATGAGTGTCGCGTTTGAATTGTGCGATAACGTCGGCAAGAAGATGAGGATTATCTCGGTAGACCGTGTCGGCTTCGATGAGGGCAAAGCTTTGTTGATCCAGCACAGAGTGAGCTTCAGCCAGTTGGAGGCAATACGCTAGATCACGCGCAGCGGTGATATTTGCGTCTTCGTCGGGTATTCGCGGAGAGTACACCCGGGCAAGGGCGTGGCGTACAGCCAGAGTAAAAGGAGTCTTGTTTGGAGATCCGCAAGACGAATCGAAAGACTGCTCATCGGCCCAGGCATACAGTTTCTCTCGGTTTTCTGGGCGGTCAAGCCCCCGTTCCTTGACAAGACTTGCGATAAACTCTGGCTTTTCTGAAGGCTGGATGGCGAGGGCTTCGCGCAGCCAGTTGAGTGCTTCCTCTCGGCGTTCTCGTATACGTTCGTTGACCAGCTTATAGTCCGGTTGCGGTTCCTGTGCTAACGTTTCCGGAGAGACATCGTGTATGTCATGAATCGTTTTTTTCACACCGAACATGCGCAGTAAGCTCTCCAATCGCGGGTTATGCAATGTCGGTTTGAGTACGATGAAGTTTTTATTAAACAGGATAGATAGTAGCGTCCCATGAAACGAATCTGTGACCACAAAACTCGCTCTACGAATGTAATCAAGGAACTGTCCTATAGAATATTTGGTCATACCTTTGCCATATCCGATATTTACTTGTTTTCCAGGTATCACGGAATTAAGTAATTTCATCAAAGATTCGTATGGCTGCAACACCAAATATGTCGCTACGTAGTCATCATCGGACGTCTGGAGTTTTTTATCTTGAGTAATAATCTTCGCGTAGTCTTCAGGAGTAAGCAGCATGGCTGCATCAACCAGATGTTTCGCCCTGACCCCCAGTCTTTCGCACAGATCCACCGCAGAATCTTCTCTTACGGAAATAGCGTCAAAGCGTCGCAGCATGAGGCTTGCAACTTCTTCGGTGACTGCACCTGTCAGGTTTTTTTCGCCGAAACTCGCAGCCCAAGAAATAAGCGTCTTGCGGCCGTGCGCCCACGCCAGCATACCTATTTCCGCCTCGACATTAAAATCGCTGAAAACAACATCAGAGCCAGTCACAATGTGAGTGTAACGGTTGTTTAGTTGAGCGCAATCCTCATAGGTGAACACAGGAAGAGTCATGGGCAGTGTGTCGCGAAACTCCTGTAATTTCGATCCAGGTAATTTCTTTCCATAAAAGTTAATGAGTTCTGGTCGATAGCCCATGCGTCGTATGGCAGTGACCAACGCGATGCCGCACAAGAAACTCCCATAGTTGTCACAAGCGAAGAAATTTAATATGCCTACCGGGTGCATGGCATTTTTCATCGTCCGCATGAAGTCCCCTTCGTTGTGGAGGATTTTGTAAAAACTATCGCGATCTGTAGCCATCCGACTTGGGTGAATGAGAGGGCCGTTGCCAACAAGAGATGCAAAAGGAACTCGAGTTAGCACCGAGAAATGATCCCACAGGTCTTGCACAACCCGCTCGCCCTTATCCGTGTTTACCATCAGGCCAGAAATGCCCTTGTTGTCGTTGATCGAAGGCAACACATTGTCGATGCACCAGAAGTCGCAAACTGTGATGTCAGATGCGCGCTGCGGAGTAGCGTAGCGGCATGTGCCGCAGCTGTGGCGCAGGCTATGGTTGAGGGCAAAAGCCCGCATATATGGGTCATCCGAATGCCAGAGTGACTGAAGGTAGTGGCCGCCACGGTCAAGCCAAGTCATTCTGACGCTTTTATTCCAGCCTTCCACTTTGTCACGGAACTGTATCTCGCTTATCTCATGATGGGTGGCAGCGTCCGCAATATAGCGCTTGAGCAGCTGTGGTGAGGGCACGCCGTGGCAAAGCATATCCATGGTCAGCAGGTTGTCGTAGTCCTTGTCTAGGAAAGCGACTAAGCCGCTCACTTGACACGGTGTGCCGGTAAAGAACACGAATTCTTGAGCGTCCAGCAGGTTTTTCACCTGCTGCAAGCAGTCCCCCATGTCGCTTTGCACATACTTTGACTTGCACATGCGACGCACATCTTTCGTGCTTTGGGTGCCCATGTGGCGTACGGTGAAATCGTCGTCTATGACACAGCCAAACACGTAGCCCCCTTGCGCAAGGACGTAATCAGCCAGCATAGGAAATATAGCCCCACTAGAGCTGAAGGCCACGGCTTCTTCATTCGCATTGCGGGCAGCGTAGCAGTGGTCTCGCCAAGCATTCTTGCGAGTATGGTGTATTTGGCAAACGGAATCACATACGCCACAGTCAGTGCATTTTTTTCTGTCGATGACAGGAAAAAGAAACCCCTCTTCGTCAGGGCGCATGGTAATGGCATGCTCAGGGCAAGCTGCCATACAAGCTGCACAGCCGGAGCAGCGGAGATCGTGTTCAGCGATCATTGGGATTCTCCCGTTTGGGGCTTCGTTCCACAAGTTGTTTGATGGCTGCAACGGAAGCGAAGTTTTCCGGCAGAATGTCCAGGGCAGAAATAATCACTCCGAAAGTTGCCTCTAGTTCGGCCACTAGCTGAACGACGTCAAAACTGTCTAGGTAGCCAGCGGACACGAAATCCACATCCTCCTCAAAATCAAAGGAAGGCTGCAACTCTTTCAACATGGAAAATATCCGTTTTTCCATCACAACCTCACGCATACTCGGAAACGCCCATTTCGTGGGCGGGGTTACCAAGAACCATAGTTCCGGGGGGGACATCCCGAACAACTACTGCACCAATGCCAACGAAAGCTCTATCCCCAATGACGTGCCCAGGCCCGACGCATGAACCAAACCCCATGAAGGCTCCCTCTCCAAGACGAGTTCGCCCCATAAGACCACAGCGAGCTGAAACAGTGGCATAGTCACCAATGACTACGTCATGCCCCACATCCCCACCGACAATGGTCACAAAACTCCCAATCTTAACATTGACCGACATGCCAAATCCACCGTAGATAATCGTTCCTTCTCCGACTTCATTGTGCCGACCCAGATAGGCCCAAGGAGAAATAAATGTGTCGAAGAATGCGCCCCGTGTCTTGAGCATGGGCACAAGGATTCGTTTGGCTTTGGGGGAAGCTATGCACATCAGCAGGGCATCGTTGGGTTTTGGGGTATAGCCCTGAATGGTACCGACAACGCCAAAGTCACATGCCTTACCAGCCAGCGGAGCCTCAGTATCATCCAAAAAACCGACAATGTTCCATTTGGGGCTTTGAGCAGCTTGCATATCTTGTATTTGACTCAGCACTTCGCGCCCCATGCCCCCGGCGCCCACAAGATAGAGATCTTTCATACTGTTGTCCGCTCCATTGGTATTTATTCCGACGCATTTTGTACAAGAGCCAGCCTATCAATCTTGCCATTGGCGTTACGCGGCATTTCTTTTACGTGTACATAGATCGTCGGTACCATATATCGTGGAAGTAGATGACTAATTTGTGCGCGAAGTTCTTTTTCTGAAATAGGCTCAGGTTTTTCGTAGACGAAAACGATTTTCTTTTCAAAATGATTGTACAATACACAACAGTTGCTTACAAGATGTGCAGATATTACGATATGCTCAATTTCGCCCAATTCAATGCGGTAACCATTGTGCTTGATAAGCGTATCTCTCCGTCCTTCGAACATAAGCTCGCCGCGGTCATTTATAATGCCAATGTCACCGGTTCGATACAATTTATCAGGATATGTTGTGTTGCGTGGATCCTGTACAAAGGCAGCGACAGTCTTTTCTGGATCATTATAATAACCGGGAGCTACGCCTATGCCTCGCACGCAGATTTCGCCTTCCTGTCCTGGAGCGGCCTGGCGGTTATTCTCATCCAGCAGAATAATTTCTTTGTTGGGGAAGGCGTGTCCTATGGGCAGTGGTTCATTGTCGGAAAAGTCTCTGTCAACCTCAAAAAAAGCACAGTCGAGAGATATTTCTATGGGACCATACAAATTGACGAAGCGAGCCTGCGGTAGGTGACGACGCCAATAGTTACATTTAGCTGTGGGGAAGACTTCGCCTGCAAACCAAACCATGCGCAGATCCGAAAGTGTAATCTCGGACAATAGATCCATATTGGCAATATTGACCATGATGGTGGGGACCCAGAATAGCCATGTGACCCTGTGAAGGTTCATGAGTTCCAGCATACGCACGGGGAATGCTGCCATATTCTCAGGAATAACGAGCAATGTGGCGCGGCGCATCAAAACCAAGCAGAGTTCAAACACATATATATCAAAGACATAAGGCGACAAGCTGGCCATGACTTTGGGGCTGTCATCAAGGATTCCGACTTGTTCGGCACTCATGACCATGTCCATAAAGCCGCGATGTGTTAGGGCTACACCCTTGGGTGTTCCCGTAGAGCCAGAAGTATTGATTATGCACAAAAGATCTGTATCCAAGCAAGCGTCGCGACGCCTCAGCAGCATTTGCGCCTTTTCGGGTTTTAGGAAGGATGGAGTCTCCTCCACGCACAGTACGGGAATGTTTGCTTCAGTGAACGGTACAAGTTTTTGTGTTAATGTCATACTTGTGATGACGATCGAGGGGCGGACTTGCGTTAGAATGTTGCGATTGCGCAGTTCTGGACAGTGTATATCCATGTTCATGTAGGCATTGCCACTATACATCACGGCCACATCCGCAATGACTGACTGTATGCCCTTAGGTAAATACACCGCCACTACATGACGGCCTTCTGGACAGTAATCAGCAATGACAGCAGCCAGTCGCAGTGCGCGTTCCCGCAATTCCATAAATGAAAGGTGGATAGTTCCGTCGATAACAGCGATTCGATCTGAATGCATTGCCGCATTCTCGTCTAAATACTGCGTGATATTTGTATGATACATGGGCATTTGTACCTATTTCACACTGACGATTCGTGTATCATTATTGTATGTAGTGTCGTGTATCGTGGGGTCAAACGTGCCGTCTGTAAGGCAGAGGGGATTTTCGTACAATAAGCTCTTAAGAGTCTCCCAAGCGTCTTTTTCGGCAAAGCAACAGAGTTCTGTATCCCCCAAAGGGGCTGTGTGCAATTGCCCTGCTGCTCGCATAGCGTTGTGTACAACGGGGATTGGATTGAGCCGGCAGTTGGCATAACACGTGTAGAGTACAGCTTCTTGACCGACGTTCTCAGCTCCATTGTCGATAATGGTGCCAGTAAATGTGCGGTTATAGCGGTATGGTACGCCGATAATGGCTTCTACATAATGAGTGTAGGTAAAGCATTGGCGCATGTCGGTTCCAAGAAATAAAAACTTTGCAGACTTCCCACAGCGGTGCAGACGATCATAAGCAGAATCTCTGCCGATAGATTCCCTCCCCGGCTTGTCCACGAGATTAAACGGGTCGCCCATTACAAATACGGAAAGCAATGGGTCTCGTGAACGCACGCCAGTGCCGTGCGTTCGGGCATATTCGTTGAGTGCCCCCATAGGGGTTCTGCTGTGTTGCACATCGAAAGGTTCATTATTGCAAAAACTGAAAGTAAACGTTGGGAAAATCAATGTACCCACATGAAGATCTTCTAGCACATGAAGCATTTCTGCTAATAGATCTTTGCGACGTATTCCTCTGTAGGGCAGGCCAAGATCCATACCTGAATGAATAAAAAGTACGTCGCATTCTGTCGCGCCTATATCCCGAAGGGCTTTAGCAAGACCGCCAGTAGTGATATCAGCAGAGGAACCCGTAAAGAGCAGTACAGAATCAGACATACGCACCTCGTTCCTTGTGACGGTTTACTCAAAACGCTTTTTCATATTGCATGCCGAGAAAACGTTCCCCCCCATCTACATGAATGACTTGACCGGTAATGTAGGCACTGTCGTCTGAAAGCAAAAAACGCGTCACCTTAGCTATTTCGTCAACACCGCCAGCGGGGAGCAACGTGGGCGGATTCCAAAGAGAGGCATCACGATTTGCAAATACTGTCTGCACTATCCGAGTCTTGAAGGAGCCGGGCGAAATACAGTTAACACGAACGCGGGGAGCCAGCTCGCAGGACAGAGAGATTGTCAGAGCCTCAATGGCTCCTTTGCTCGCGCAGTAGTGCGGTTGGAATTTTTTACCCTTAATTGTGTCGATACTGCTCACCAGTACCACACTGGTTAGGTTTTCAGCATTAACCCTTTTTTTGAGCAGAGCCCCAAGAATTTCTGTGGCGGCAAAATAGTTGACGTTCATGACTCGTAGTCCCACGGTATACTTGCTGCGCGCCATGGGCAGTACTTCTGTCATGCCGGCGAAATGCGCAAAGCTGTTCACGTTCACGCCCTCTGCCTTCAGGAAGGATGCCACATCCGCACCCAAGTTGCTGACCTCAGTAAAATCATAGGGAAAGAGCAACACCTCGTGTCCCAGTTTGCTGCAGGCATCGCCCACGACATTTAGACGCTCCTTGTTACGACCCTGCAAGATGAGGTTGTGCTGCCTGCTAAGCAGACGAGCCGTGGCCTCACCCATACCTGAAGAAGCACCTGTGATAAAAATGAAAGGATCATAATGTGACACAATTTAACTCCACCTTGTTTGCAGACCAAACAAGATTGTAGATGTAAACGCCATCTGGGATACTATTGTATTTTTTGTCAAATGCTATCAGTCTTTTTTTTGCAGTATTGCGCCAGCCATATCTGCGGTTGATATTCTTGAACCTAGGATCATCACTTTCTAACTTGAAAAGATCAATGCGTGGCAGCAGAAATTTCTTTCTAAAGTCTTTGTGGGTTGCGTCATACAGACCAAAGTAGATACTATGATGGATAGAAAAGTAATGGGTACAAACAATCTCACCCATGTGTTTGATAACAATCACCTGACGTTTACGGATGTTCTCCAGCACTTCCTCTGGCTCCGGCAAGGCGTCAGCACAGATATCGAATTCCTCTGCAAGCAGTTTGTACACGCCTTCAGCGTCAGCTTCTTCGGCAAAACTCGGCAGATAGCTATTGGCATCGTCACGCGCAGCGAGGAGATCACGTATGACTGTAATCATTGCTGGATTTTTTATCACTCGCATTCGTGCTAGTACGGAGACCAGCAAAAAGTTCAGCGCACGCAATGAGTCCACTTCTGGAGTGATTGTTTCTTCTTTGCCTATTATGGTGACATGCATGACGCGCTCATGGGGATAACCTGCCTGCAGCGACGCAAAAGCTGCGGTAAGCTCATCCTTTGAAGCTGCGATGTACAAGATATCGTCATAGAGTTGAAATCTTGGAATAAGAAGTAAAAGCGTGCCAGGAAATGTCAGAAGACGGCAATGTTTTTTCTTCAGTGTGTGCTCAAGATCCTCCCAATTCATGAAAATATTGCTGATGGTTTGTCTGTGAGCCACTTTTAAATTGTGTTCCTGTTCCAGAAAGATCTCTGGCGTCGCTGCATATTCGTTCATATCTTTTCCTAGCTGGGAGCACCAGCATTGAAAGGGATCTGGGTTCCTGTAATGTGGCGGGCAGCATCACTCAGTAAAAATAAAATCATGGCGGCGACAGCATCGGGGGGGATCAATCCCATGGGCTGATAGCCGATCTTCTTAAAATGAGCGTTAAGATCCCCCTGCATTTCTTTGGTTACATCCAGCATGGGGGTGTCGATAAAAGCAGCTTTTACGGTACAGATGCCCGTGTTGCGCGGCAGCAGTTCTGTACCCAGTACGCGCACGGCAGCTTCCAGAGCTGCCTTGGAGGCAGCATAGGGTGTGTAGCTTTTCAGATTGGTTTCGCTAGCCAGTGAGGACATGGCCACAATGCGCATAGGATGTTTCCGTTCCTTAAGCTGCGTAAACCAGCGCACGCACTCCACAAAGGAATAGAAATTAACCTGCATTACACTGTGCAGCATAGCAGTCGTTGTATGCCGTAACGGCCATCTACCACCGACGCCAGCGCAGTAGGCGATACCGTCGAGTGGCGGACATTGCCTGATAATACTTCTCGCCCAGGCCTCAATGCCGTCGGGCTGAGCTAGATCACAGGGCATGATATGATGATCACATCCAGGCATATTCGACAAGGTTTCTTCAAGACGCGTCCGGTTGCGTCCTGACAACACGACATGTGCTCCAGCATTCGCGAGTGCAATACAGACAGCCCGCCCCACGCCGGAGGATGAGCCTGTCACAAGATATTGTCGATTTTTCAGTCCTGACTGTTCTAGCAAGGTAATTTCCTTTCGTCGGTTACAGGATAGAGAAGACCTTCTTCAAAAATTTCGTCTTCAACAGGAAAAATGGAGGTAATGACGGCAGGGCGAATGCGTATATCAGCGATACCCCATGAAAGTCCAATACCATAGGCGCAGACCAGTAGGTGCAGACATTCCCTCGGGTCGTTGGCATAGGCGTCGACAATGGTGAGGCTGGCCGACGCACCAGAGGTGTTTGCGTACCGATCCAAAGATAGAGGCAGTTTTTTAGGATCTACTTTGAGGCGTCGACCTATGGTTTTGACAATTTGTTTATTGGCCTGATGCAAAACAATGCCATCATAGTCGGATACGTCGGTGCTTGTGTCCTCAAGGAATCTGCGAATGCTTTCCACCACCGTGTCTGTTGAAAAGGTAGTGATTTCAATGCCGTCCATAGGGCGTTCGGCACCGAGTTTCACTCCGTTGGCAGTGACAGCAGGTCGAAATTGTCGCCAAGCGTTGCGGCAGCCAGAATACGGATCATAGAGATATTTATAGCCTGCCCCGTCGGAGTACAGGGCAATACGCAGCGGAGAGGTTTCTCTCACTTGTTCTAGAAGGAGTGCTGTTGTGCCCTCGCCAAACAAAAAATGGCCGCAATGACGGATGGCATCTACTGAATTATAGGAAACAAAGTTCGTGTCACCGGAAATCATGCAGAGCCGTTTCACCTGTGGCTGCTGCATAAGGGCGGCGCACACCGAAAGCCCATAAGGAAAACTCGAGCATCCCAGCGTTATGTCGAATGCCAGGCTGTCTTTTCGCATTCCGAGGCGATAATGGAGGATATGGGCATTCCCGGTGGCGGGATTGAAATCCGGGGTTTGAGACATGAATATAAGGCCGTCGAGACTATCCGCGCTCCAGCCGGCATTCTTTAAGGCACGTTTTGCCGCTGCGAAACCTGTGTCCGTACATGTCTGTTCCGTGAGAGAAATATGGCGTTTGCGGATTCCCATCTGTCTGACGAATTTTTTTCTATAGGCACCGTCAGGGCAGTCAGGATTCTCATCTATTGTCTGTGTATTGGCAGGCACAGCACAAGTAAGTGACGCAAAGCCGATATTATTAAACTCCAGAAGCGGCATACTTACTCCGCAGGCTCCATGGTATCGAGAATATCCTGTACTGTTTTGAAAAGACGAATCTGCGCGCCTGTCATTTTTTTATTAAAATCATCCTGCATCATGACAACGTAGGATAGCGCAGCAAGCGAATCCCATTCTTCTACCTCATCCAGAGACATTTCAGGCGAAAGACTACCTTCATCTATGTCAAAAATCTCTTCCAGTTTCATTAGTTTTTCTTTCACATCCACGATATAACTCCTTTATATTTGATGTGGTTGCGTGTTGTTATTCTCCATAATGGATAGCTCCCTTACCGGGATGCTCAATAAAATCACAGAAATCAAGATTGCCCAGGTGTCCGATGGCACAAGCCAGGGAAAGGCCGGCTCCGAATGCCGAAAAACAGACAAGATGTTTTTTCGTAAGCAGTTGCGTCCCTAGGTTGTAGGCGATGTTAACAGGAATGGTGGACGGCGATGAATTGCCAAAATGTTCTACCACATTATTAAAAAGTTTTTCCCGTGGTACATGCATCAAGTCTGCAAGTTTTTCAAGCATAAAACGGTTTGGTTGATGGGTGAGGTAAAACTCTATATCATCCTTGGCTATGCCGGCATAGACGCATGCTTCTTCCACAAGGGGGGGGACTTCCTCCATCACGAACTGAAATACTGCCGTACCGTCCATATGTAAATGCTCAAGAGAACGGAAATTGCCTGTGGCGTCCTGCCTGATTTGAGCAGTTTCCGCCGAACGGGGCATGCGCATACCCCCTGCGGGAACAATGAGAGCGTCCCTCCGACTGCCATCGTGTTGAAAGACAAAGGATATTCTGTCTTCAGGATTGTTGGATTTGCATACCACGGCCACCCCAGCAGCGTCGCCGCCTATAGGATAGGTATTGCGATCCTTTATGTTGCCATAACAGGCGCCTGCATCCGTCGTCACTACGGCCACCTCATCCAGTCCCCCGGCCACAAAACAGCTTGCGGCATAGAGACCAGAGATGAAGCCGGTACAATTTTCGTACATATCAACGCAGTGGGTGTTTCTCGACAGATCCAGCTGACCATGGATGACCTTGCTATTCCCAGGAATTGGATGGTCTACCTGCTGAGCTACAACAATGATTGCTGAAAGCTTTTCCCTGACAAGAAAATTCTTTTGAAAAAGATAATCGAGCGTATAGGACGCAAGATCGCAGGGAGTGGTCTGCGGGTCGGCAATGCGATGCTCCTTAAAGCCCATGACTTTACCAAGACGGCGTGAGCTTTTTTCTGGAAAGGGAAAGTACTTAAGTTCATCCTCAAAGCGTGAGACATGGGATGGCACAGTGGCGCAGATGCCGCGTATACGTACGCCTGTTATATGCGCTTTCATTATTTACTCGTTATTATCTGCGAACGCAGTTTGTACAACTTCGGTCAGGATACTACGCCAAAATACCGCGTCATGGCCTCCTTGCGCGATATACAGAGTTCCCCATCCGTTGCAGGAACACAGACGTTCCAGCATATTCTGACAGTGTGGCAAGGCGAGATAATCCTCTTCTCCACAGAACAGTCGTATTTGCGGCCATGCCGATGGTGTATTGCGTTCATTGAGTCGCTCAAGCATCGGTTGCAAATCCGCTTCGGAACGTATGACTCCGGCCTTATCTTCGAAAAGCTGGCGCATGATGGGTGAAAGTGCCCCATACAAGGCTTTGAGCGCACGTTTCTTCCGAAGCAGTGGGTGTTCAGGTAAAGGCCGCTCAAATACACCGGAAAGGGCTGAAACTCGCGAAAATGTTTCAGGCGAGTTAAGAGCCCAATGTATAGCCCCATATGCTCCCATGGAAATGCCAAGAAGAACATTGTCTCGTCTGTCAGTGGATAGAGGAAGTGTTTCTCGCAAAGTGGGAAGCAGTTCAGTTTGTAGAAAGTCAGCTTGACGTTCATGCGATCCATTGATGAAGTAACCGTTGCCCAGGCTCGGGGCGACAAGAGCGAAGCCCTCTTTTTGGACGAATTCTTCCATCCCGAGCACGCTGAAAAACATATCACCATCGCTCATGGCGGAATGTAGTGCCCAAACTGTTCTGTAGGGTGGCCGTGCCTTGGAGAATCCATCGGGCAGTGCCACCGTAATATGTACTGGTCGCAACAATACAATGGAGGAAAGAGTTATCTGAAGGCGCATAAATTCTTTCCTAACTCCCCATGTCGCTGTCGGTCGACATCCCGCCAAATGAACTACCAACGCGCATTTCGGCCGAATCCCCGTACACCGATCTCGGGACTTTGATGGTTGTCGCACGATCCAGCAAGTGCTTCGCGCGGCTTTCTCTTCCAGAGGATTATTCCCCTTTGACCTGTCAGAAAGTCCATGCGTGCTACTATAGCACAAATTGTAGCATACAAGCGTCATAGGGGTTGAATTTTTCTAAAGCATGCTTATCTCAATTATGGCTGCAGAGAGGGCGTTATATTTTATGGCATGTCAATGCCGATTCCTAACTTGCTCCTCTATGGAACGTCGTATCCCGCCCAGGGCAACCGCTTTTACTTTTTCTTAAAAAATATAAAGAATAATACATATATAGAAAGTAAAAAAATTTTTTATAATGAATTAGAAAATAAAATATCTAAATTTCCAGAAAGTATATCCGCTAAATCAGATAGTGAATTCCTAGAGAAATTCACTAGTCTTTTTACACCATATACTTTATTTAAGCTTGAACTAATTCGCGAAAAGAC
>JAFTDR010000101.1 GCA_017454105.1 Desulfovibrionaceae bacterium
AAAGGAGTTTGCCGCTGGGTGAAAGCTCAAGTCTATCGCATACGAAATAAACGATTGTTTTACGCATTACGACAAGAGATTGGTCCTGCTCTGCGAGAATTGGCACGACAAAAGACTGGTAGAGATGAAAAAAACAGTCGGTGAAAAATAAAAGTCTTCTTAACCAATAAGCGATATTTGTATGCCGCCTTTAGGCGGCTCAAGCGTAGCGTCAAAAACCGCTTTGAGCGGTTCCCTGCCTTTCAAGCCCCCGGCTTTGCCGGGGGTACCTGACTGCAATGAGTGCCCACCCCGCACTGTGAACTCCTTCAATCTCTTGCAATCGACCAGTAGAACCGTAATACACCAGGCGTGAGAGTTGTCGGTGCAACAGATGTGTTCATCCTGACGCTTTCGGTATCGTTACGAGCATTTTTTGACAGACAGTTTAACTGTATGGAGTGGGAATATGGGAACATGCATTGACACAGCGGATAATCCAATTTTGCAGGAAGGTTTGCAAGATCTTTGCGAAGCAGTGATCAATCCCCTTATAGTGAATTTTGGCTCGCTCACCTCGCTGAGCTACACCAATTCCGTTCTGACTCTTACCTGTACGCTGCTTGGAATGGAAGATGTCCCAGTGACTGTGAGCGTGGGCTCCATTGAGATAGCGGATGACGGGAGTTCGGTGATGTTTAAGAATTTTAAGGCAAACAAGCTCTTTCTTGAAAATGCCCTCAATACCTTCGCCACAGGGCCTTTTCAGGTTCCTCAAGACAAGGCAACGCGTGCGTATCTCAAAATCGCGAAGGGGCTGCTCGGCTAGATGGCCGTGAGGGAAAGACGCTAAAGCCCGTGCGAAGCGGGTGGCTTTTTTAAGTCTGTATGTATACTCCAGCCATAAACGAACTGACATGTTTACGAACGCGAATCAGCACTGGGTCGCTATTTTCAACTTAAAGTGGCAACTTTTTTTTCTGACCGCAGTATACAAGATCGTCTGGACAGTTCTGGGTAAATGATACACGCGTATTTCGGTAAGCCAGTGCTATACTTAGCCTCATAAAGATTTTCCCCGGGTGGACGATGTCAGAAAGTCACTGCTAAGCGTTCTGCGTAAAAATCAATGTGCGGTCGAGTTTCGTTATCCCTGGTTTGCGGTCCGTTGCGCTCGTATTCTGACCTGTAGGCGAGTAAATGTCTGCGGCACCATTCCTAAGATTACTTGCTAATGGTATGGTGCCGCCGTATTATGGGGGCCTGGCTAGAGCATTTTCTTGAGAAGAGAGAGGCCTTGTCGAAGCATGGGTGAGTCGGGCACAGGGATTTCTTTTGTTGCGAATGTATTGAGAGCATTTTCCAGAAAGGGCTTGTTTGCTGAAAAGTTACTCAGTTTCACGGCACTGCAGTCGCTGTTGATGGCAATGGAGCGACAATAGATTTCCAAAGGCACATCCTCAAGGCCCAGGAGTATCACCTTACAGCAGAGACATCCTTTCTGATAGTTGATTTGTTCCACTGTGCCAAAATCTTTAATACGAGGATTGATGAATTGCTCGCAGATCACCTTGAATGCCTTGTCAAGCGCTAAGTTTTTCAATCCCCCAAACATATGCATTCTCCTTTGTCCTTAAGATTCGACGTTTTTTAAGACAGGGCCACCAACGTGCGCGCTTGGCAGTTGCGCGGCAAACCCTCAAGGAAGCGATTAGACAAGCAGATCCTTTTCACCAATTTTAATTAACTTCTCGATTGTGTTGACCTTGAAGTAGCGAATCTTCTCAACCGCGATGGCAAAGAAGGGACCGCTCGTTGTTATCGGATCTTCAATGCCCTGTCCGTGTTCAAGCGGGATCATACCGTATCCAGAACAGTCATAGTTAAAATTGCACATAAGATAGTCACCCAAAATTGTATTGAGGATGAGCGCATCGCTATCTTTGAATGTAAAACGGCTTTCGACTTCATCTTTTCCAGTCATAAAGCGGAAGATGAACGTCTCGTTCTCAATTGCTGATCCATCATTCATAAGAATTGTGGCGGTAAAAACTGCAATTATTTTCATTACTTTTTCCTAGATATCGGTGTGAAAATGTATTAACTCATTTACAAAAAAATATCCAATTTCTTTTACTCCAATAGCGAACATGTTTCCATGCTCTGTGCGATAATCGGTGACACCTAGAGCGGATTCAAGAGGTATCATTGCATAGCCTGACGGATCGTAGCCTGCTGTACACATAAGGTAGTCGCCGAGCATAATATTAAGCCGCCCCATATCCGTAAGGGTGTCTGGGAAGCGGTCATCATTTTGTTCAACCTCGTAACGAAATATGAACTTTTCGTTTGACAGTGTATTGCCGTTTGTAAAATGGATTGTTGCTGAAAAGACAGCAGTAAAGCGCATCCTTCTCTCCTTTTGTTTACGTGCCGTATGAGCGCGCGGGAGTTTTCATGAATATTGCCGTTGTCGGCGCGGACGGGCAGCTCGGCGCGGAGCTTGCCTGGGAATTGCAGCGCGAACACACCGTATTCCCTTTGTACCACGAGACCTTTGATCTTACAAACTACGCGCAGATGCAGGAATTTTTTTTAACGCATGATGTGAATTGCGTTCTCAATGCTGCAGGCCTGAATGATAAAGAGTCCTGCGAAAAAAATCCCCTGCAAGCCTTTGCAGTCAATGCTCTTGGGGCGCGGGATCTTGCCAGGCTCTGTCAGAGTTCACGTGCGGCCTGCATACACATAAGCTGCGACGCGATCTTTGATGGAGAAAAAGAGGTGCCGTATGTGGAGACAGACAGGCCGAGTCCGCTCACTGTGTATGCAAACTCTAAGGTAGCCGGTGAGAATTTTGTACTCTCTGAGTGCGAGAAGGCTACGGTTGTGCGATCCGGCATTCTCTATGGAAAGCATCAGCGCCGCGACGGATCACGGAACATCGTCGAGGAGATTCTTCTGAAGGCGACGAAAAACCCTGAACTCTATTATTCTGACAGCATCCTTATATGTCCTACATCAGCGGTCGCTCTTGCCAAGCAGATCTGCGCGTTCATTGCCGATCCCCCAGGCGGCATCATACACGCCTCATGCCACGGCGCCTGCTCCTGGTGCCAGTTCGCGCAGCGCATTATGAGTTTGACAAACAACATAACGCCTGTTTTTCCTGCGTCGCAGAGCAGCGAATCTCTGCGGGAACCACTTTTTTCAGCCCTTGAAAACAGACGCCTGCAGCAACTCGGGCTCGATGTGATGCCTTTTTGGGAGGAAGCACTCCACGATTATCTTCACGCGGAGTGATCGCTTGCGCGTATGACCGAGAGCGCGCGTTTTGCCTCAATGACGGAGAACTCACAAGGCTTCTGAAATCTTTTTCGTCGTGAGTACACCTTATAGTGAGAGTCGGTCAAGGGCCATTTTTGTTTGCCTGGCACTCTGTCATCTTCTTTCCGCTCTTGCCTGCCAAGTGTTTTTTTGACCGTACACTTTGTGTGTATGCTTCCTTGAGAAGAGCTTGGTTTTTTTGACATTCATGAGTATACTCTTTCGTACGCGTGCATTTTTAGTGGAGTACGCAGATTGTCAGTGGGGAAGCTCAGCTACAAATGCCACCTAGTGTGGCGGGTAGAGAGGGCCTCCCCAGAGTTCGCATGCAAAACCAGATGCACCTGTTTTTTCCCACGACAGTCAAAGAAGATCGGCCTTAGTTGGTCGAGAAGACGCATTGGGGAGTCAACCAGCGGGTTGTGAGAGTTGGGACATCCTCCTCTCTGAAAAAGTCGTGGTTACGCGCATACTTTTTGCGTCTAAGTAAAGAAGTGTACGAATTTTTGCCGTCTGTGTATTTTATGGTTGTTCCGTTTTTCGAATTCAAGTACTCCGAGAGAGGGTGGATTGCCCTTGTGAATTCCCCTTTTGTGTCGCCAAAAACGACTATGCAGTCGGAGACACAGCTAGGAATCGTGAGTCAAGCCGCACTAGTTTCACGTCGACGCCATGAATCCCTTGGCACACCGTTATACTATATATTGCTTGATTGGCTCAGGGGAAAGGGCCAGGAACGCATAAGCGGCAAAAAACAAAATGCACAGGCGGAATTTTTGTCCTGCGCCATGTCGGGTCCTTGCGTGGTTTTTTTTGTATCAAGCAAGACCTACTTGCCGCCAAAAGGACTTTTGCCATTCCTCCGCTCAATTTTTACATCAAGAGCCTCACGTATACCGAGGAGGTCCCTTCACACCCATTATCAGTACAAGCAAAATCGCGCACAGCAGCCAGAGTATTTGAAGGCACGCAAATTCTCTGCACGGGTTGATAGCCTGTTCCCTGGACACAGCCATCGGCAGAGAAGAATCACTGGGACGCCGAGTATACTCTCCACGATTCGAGTGTTCCTTAGAGATACGTACCTGTATTCTCATAGCTTTGGGTGCGTGCAAATTGCTCTTTGTTATGGTATTTTCTGCGTCAATGGGTGGACTGGAACAGTTTTTCGAGTTTGACCAGGAATTCTTATTCCAAGGACACATCACGCACGCTGTCGCACCCCGCATTGTGCGTTTTAAGCCGGCTAGCGGAGCGTAGTGTTTGTTTCTTTGTGTGAGAAAAAATTGAGTGAGAAAATTGTAAATATGAAGAAAAAACTTTCTGGGGCAAGTCCTGCAGAGAAACTTCTTAGACTTTATACACTTCTTTTGGTGTCGACCGAGCCTCTTTCTTTACGAAAAATGTCGCAGATATTGCACTGCTCGAAGCAAACAGTATTGCGCCTTTTGGGGCAATTGGAAGCATCACAATATTGCAAGCTTGATCCGCCGATTCGTCGCGGAAGAGAGGACTTTTATCGTTTAAACAGTAGTCAAGAGCAAGCACTTAACTTGGGAATAAATGAATTATCTCAATTAGCTTTATGTAGAAATATGTTGGCGTCAATTTTACCTGATGTTATTTCAAAAAACTTTAAAAAGGGCGATAAGAAACGGGGTGTTTCTTTCACAGTGAATCCCTTGGGGGGAGTCGCTCAGATATATACGAAAGGTTACATAGACTACAGCCCATATAAAGAGCAGTATGCGACTTTTTTGGAAGCAATCAAAAACAAACAACTTTGCACTGTTACCTACACAAAGCGGCCTATTCCAAAAGAAAGAGTGTTTACTTTTGCGCCGATACGTCTTATTTCGTTTCACGAAGCATTGTACATATTGGGGTGGGAAGTAAATGAGCGTGTCGAGATACGGCATGAAGATCCCCTATACCTGTGTTTGCACCGGTGTGTGGAGGTCACGTTGACAGGCCGTTCCGCTGACTCTCTGCCAGAACTGCCTGAAAATGATTCAGAAAATACAGTAACTCCCTTTGGTATTTTGCACGGTAGCCCATTTACTGTTCGTTTGTTGTTTGACGAAAGCGCCGCTGGGTACATATTTGACCGCAAGTGGAGTGCCGAACAGACGATTGATGTACAGGACAACGGCTCCTTGATTTTGACAATTTCCGTGCAGAGTCAACTCGAAATTGTGTCCTGGATCTTAAGTTTTGGCGGGAGTGTGACGGTTTTAGAACCTTTGTGGCTTAAAGAGAAGATTGTGGAGGAAGCGGGTACGATACTCGGCAATTATGACGGGTAGTGAAGTGTCGCCTGAAGTGTAAAATAATGATGTGGAGTGGTCGTTACGAACACTTCACATTTTATGTGTCCATCATGGGCAGTATCTATGCTCTAGGCAAAAGTTGAGTTTTGACGCGAAGCGAGGCCTGTGCGCAGCACGTACCCCACATGGGGCTCGCTTCGCGCAAGAACACGAAGTTTCAATAACCAGAGGGATCACCGCAGCTTGCAGACAAGCTCTAGGCGATGTAGTGACCAAAAGGTTTTGCAAGTCGTCGCAACGAATGTCTAGAAGGAAGCCTTGGGCCGCTCGTGGACAGAACGGATGAGAGAGAACCAGGGTGAATTCGGTTTTGTCAAAGCACGGGATGGACTGGTGCTATGAAAGCCTGCGGTAGGCAGGAACAAGGTCTCTCCAGATTCGCGCCTCTGTTCCGGCTTTGTAGTGTTTTTTGCAAAGCGTACAGGGCAAGCCATTTGAGACTCGCGCATTGTTCAGTACTTCATCCGTATTATGCCGTGTGACGTATGGTTTTTTATGGTCTACAGGAGTTTACTCTCGCTTGCGATGGTTTGGATGAAGAGGGAGGTTTGTTGTGTCGTACGCGATTTGGCATTTCGGTTGCGTGAGTTCAACTTTGGACGTTGCCTATCAGCTGGCCAGGGATGGCAGGCTTGAGGTATGGGAGAGCGTAACGGCCACTTCGCAGCGATCGGGGCGCGGGCAACTGCGGCGGGACTGGATTTCCCCTCCAGGCAATATGTACGCAAGCGTGCGACTTCCTTTTGAAGACCCCTTCACAACAGAATATGCAGGGCCTGCTTTCGGTGTCCTTGTGGCAGAGGCCATGCAGCGGCTTATGTATCCAGTGCGCATCAAGTGGCCAAATGACCTTATCGTCCAGGTGGGAGATGGGTACGCGAAGCTTGGCGGCATCCTCCTTGAGGAGCGCGGCGGCATCCTTCTTGCCGGGATAGGCATCAATGTGCGCTCCTATCCAGGGGAGGGCGAGTTGCGGGATGACCATGTTTTTCCAGCAACATCCTTACTTGCATGGAAAAACATTGCTGTTGATGCGGAAAACTTGTGGCAGACTCTTGTCATGTATATGATAAGCGTTTACAAAGAAAGAGGTACTTTTTCAAAAGACTGGGAGGAGTCACTGGCCAAGTATATCCTAGGCGATCGTGTTCCGGCCAGTGGGATTGCTTCTTAACTGCGGTATCCGTACGATCAGTGCGAATTCCGTCTGTACCGAAAGGAAACATATGGCTCATAAAACATTTGCCGAAGTACAGAAATTTCTGAAAGGAAAAATTCTTCTCGTTGCCAACCGCGGGATTCCGGCCCGGCGTATATGCCGTTCCATACGCGAAGGCTTTGATGCGATTCCTGTTATCACAGCAACTGACGTGGACAAAACTGCTCCTGCCGCCTCTGCTGCCCAGGAACTCCTCCTGCTCGGCAATGAAGCTCGTTCCTATCTGCATATCGATGAAATCATTGCGAAAGCGAAACGTCGCGGTGTCATAGGCATTCATCCCGGTTGGGGTTTTGCTTCGGAGGACACCAATTTCCCTAAACGTTGCAAAGATGCGGGTATCGTTTTCATCGGAGCGAGCGCCGAGGCCATGAATCTTCTTGGAAACAAGGTGCAGGCGCGGAATGTCGCGCGCAAGCTCGGCATTCCCGTTGTTCCAGGTTCCGAGGGCGCCGTTGATGTTGAGACCGCCCGGTCAATGATCAAGGAGATGGGGCTTCCCATCATGCTGAAAGCCGAAGGCGGCGGCGGGGGGCGCGGCATATTTGCCATTCACGACGAGGCTGAGCTTGAAGACGCCTTTTTCAAGGCCTCTTCCATGGCGCAGGCATCGTTCGGCAATCCCAGGCTCTTTGTTGAAAAACTGCTGCATGACGTCCGTCACATTGAAATACAGGTCATTGCCGACGTGTACGGAAACGTCTTTGCCTTTGACGAGCGCGATTGCAGCATCCAGCGCAACAATCAGAAATTGATGGAACTCACCCCAAGTCCGTGGCCGAAAATGACCAAGGATTTGCGGGAGCGTCTGAAGGATTATTCGCGCAGGCTCGTCAAGGCTGTCGGCTATTCCTCACTTGCAACGGTTGAATTTCTCGTGACTCCCGATGGTGAGCCTTATCTCATCGAGGTGAACACGCGTCTGCAAGTGGAACACGGCATAACCGAAAGCCGTTACGGCATTGATCTTGTGGAAGAGCAGATCGCCATAGCCTTTGGTTCCGAACTCAGATACAAGGAGGACAATGTTCGTCCGGCCTACTGCGCTATGCAGGTTCGGATAAACTGCGAGAATCCGCAGGATAATTTCGCCCCCAACGCTGGTATCATTTCCCGCTACGTATCTCCCGGCGGGCCCGGTGTCCGTCTTGATTCAAATATCAGCGCTGGGTATGATTTCCCCGCGAATTACGATTCAGCTGGCGCTCTGCTCATCACCTATGCGCCGAATTTTGAGAAGACGCGGGCAATCATGAGGCGCGCCCTCACTGAGTACACAATCGGTGGCATCAAGACGACGGTTCCTTTCTTCCGGAAAGTGCTTGACAATCCGAGTTTTACGGCCGGCACCTTCACAACGAGCTTCATATCCGAGCATCCAGAACTGATGGAGTACTCGGATGTCGCGCCCGAAGCGGAGCGTCTTGCGCGGCTTGTCGCCGAGATTTCAGCCAAGGGCTACAATCCCTTTGTTCAGCGCGGAGAATACCGCTCTATCACAACGCCCAGGCTCGGCCGTTTTGATCCGGCTCTTCCAAATATTCCGGCTGCCACAGCCAAGAAACCCTCTCCCTATCCGCAGGGAGACAGGCTGGCCACGCTTGATTTCATCAGAGATTCAAAATACGTTCATTTCTGCGACACAACACCTCGTGATGTGACGCAATCGAACACAAGCAATCGTTTCCGTCTTGCGGAAGACCGTTTGATTGGGCCCTATCTCGACAATGCCGGATATTTCTCCATTGAAAATGGGGGCGGGGCGCATTTTCATGTGGCCATGCTTGCCAACATGACGTATCCTTTTACCGAGGCAAAGGAGTGGAACAGTTTTGCTCCGAAAACGTTAAAGCAGCTTTTAGTTCGTTCCACAAATGTCTTGGGCTACACGCCACAGCCGTCCAATCTTATGCGCATCACAGGCGAGATGATCTGTGACCACTATCAGGTTGTGCGCTGTTTTGACTTTTTAAATCACATTGAGAACATGCGTCCCATTGCGGAAGTTGTTCTGAACCGCAAGGATGTGATTTTCCAGCCCGCAATTTCCCTCTCCCATGCGAAGGGCTTTGATGTGCCGCACTACCTTTCAGTCACCGAAGCCATTTTGCAGATGACAGCGAACATCATGGGCGTCGGAACGAAAGAGGCCTCAAGGCACATCATGCTCGGTCTGAAGGACATGGCCGGTGTGTGTCCGCCAAGATTTATGACCGAACTTGTGACTCAAATCCGCTCCACCTGGCCTGAACTTGTGATACATTATCATCGCCACTGCACAGACGGACTTTTTATTCCTTCCTGTGGCGCTGCGGCAAAGGCTGGAGCGCATGTTCTTGATGTGGGGCTTGGCTCATCCGTGCGTTCCTACGGGCAGGGCGATGTTTTGGCAACCTGCGCGTATCTCGAAGATGAACTCGGGCTCGAGTGCCGTCTGGACAAGGATTCCATCCGCGATGCGAATTTCGTCTGCAAGCAGATTATGCCGTATTATGACGCCTACTGCTCGCCGTATTTCCAGGGCATTGACTACGATGTGACGCGTCATGGTATGCCTGGCGGCGCGACGTCCTCCTCGCAGGAAGGGGCCATGAAGCAGGGGTACATTCATCTTCTTCCCTACATGCTTCGTTTCTTGGCAAGCACGCGGCAGGTTGTGCGCTACCACGATGTCACCCCTGGCTCCCAGATTACCTGGAACACGGCTTTTCTTGCCGTAACCGGGGCATACAAGCGGGGCGGAGAGGAAGAGGTTAAGTATCTTCTTGAGGTGCTTGAGACGATTGCGAAGACACCCGAGAACGAACTCTCCAAAGAGATGCGGCATGCGCGGCTTTCCATTTACAAGGACTGCAACGATGCGTTCCGCAATCTTCTCCTTGGCAAGTTCGGGCGTCTGCCCTTAGGTTTCCCGGCAGACTGGGTTTACGAAAGTGTTTTTGGCGAAAACTGGAAAAATGCGATAGCCAAGCGCACGGAGGACTCGCCGCTCTTAAGTCTTAAGGACGTCAATATCGCAGCCGAGAAAAAGGCCTGTACGGATCTTTTGAAGCGTGAGCCGAATGATGAAGAATTTGTCATGTATCTCAATCATCCGGCCGATGCGCTCAATACAATACGTTTCAAGGCAAACTTCGGTGATCCTAACAATTTACCCTTGAATGTTTGGTTTGAAGGTCTTAAAGTAGGTGAGGAACTTTCTTTTACTGACAGCAACGGAAAGCCGCACCATCTCGTCCTTTTGCGCATTCAGCAACCCAATGAAGCGGGCGTGTCAATTTGCCGCTATGTTCTTGATTCAGAATTCATGAGTTGCGAAGTCCAGGTGACTAAGCCCACAGGCATTAAGGCCTCACAGGTACCCTTGGCTGACCCGGCTGATCCCTACCAGATCGCCTCTCCGAGTACGGGCGACTTGTGGGTTATGTATGTGCATCCCGGCGATATCGTGAAGGCCGGCGAAGAGGTCTTCAATGTCTCCATCATGAAGCAGGAGAAGGCTGTCCTTGCCAAGGTCGACGGTATTGTCAAGAGAGTTCTTAAGACAGCCGATTTTAAAGAAAATAAGAAAATGGTTCCTGTCACAGAGGGTGAGCTGATTGTGGAACTTGGACCTGTCCCGCGTCTTTGCCCGAATGAAGCGTGTGGCCACGTCCTTCCTAATGATACCATAAATTTCTGTCCATACTGCGGAACGAAAGTTCAGTAAGCGGTCCTTGTGTGGATGGTTTGGGGAACAATCTTTCAATCCCATCAGTCGGAGGAATACTATGGCAGAAGGCCACGATGAAAATTGTTCACAGGCTACAGAAGTGCAGGATGTCGAAAAGCTTCGTCAAAAGCTGATTCTGACGGGTGCCGACATTGTGGCAATAGGCCCTGAAGCAGAAATGATTGTCGGTGGGAAAAACTACAATACCGCACTGATAAGTCAGATCCCTGGTATTCAGGCTCCGCATTTCAGAGCCGTTTCCTCGGAGGCGTTCCACAAACTTCTCGATGAAACCAAGGTCAACAGCAAAGTACTCCGTTCCGTGGTCGACAAGGAGTACAGCCGGATTGACTGGAATGACCCGGAAATCAACCAGGATCCCGATTTTCTGCAGAAACTCGTGCGCCAGCTCGGTAAACAGGCCAAAGACACAAATCGGGCTGAAGGTGCCGATCAGCCGAAAACAAAACTTCGCACATTCATAAACAACATCGTTGAAGGCTTCGCGACCTCTCCAGAGGGTATCGACCAGCTGCGTAAGCGTTCCGTCATGGTGCAGGCTGCTATCCTGTCTGTCGACATTCCGGATGAAATTCAGGTCGCAGTCAAAGGCGCCTACCGTGACATCTGTGCCGCAAACAACGAAGACGCCGTCCCTGTTGCCGTGCGTTCTTCAGCGGCCGGTGAGGACTCGCGCAAGAAGGCTTTTGCCGGTTTGCAGGATACATTCCTCAATATGGTGGGTGAGGACAAAGTCGTTGAAGCGTATCACTGGGACTGTGCATCTGCTTACAATCTCCGTTCCATGACCTACCGCCGCGAAGCTATTCTCGACGCTCTGGCCAAGGCCGAGGAGACAGGGGACGAGTCCATTGCCGAGAATGCCAAGAAAGACTGGGCAATCGAGCACACCTCTCTTTCTGTCTGCATGATGCAGATGATCAACCCAGTTGTTTCCGGTACCGCCTTTGCCGCCGACACATCGACCGGCTGCCGCGGTACGGATCGCAAAGACCTTGTCAGCATCGACACAAGCTATGGCCTTGGTGAGGCAGTCGTCGGTGGCAAGGTCACACCAGACAAACTCTATGTTTTCAGCCGTGACGACGGTACCGAAGTGGTTATCCGTCAGATGGGCTGCAAGGACATGAAGATTGTCTACGACGAAAAGGGCGGAACGCGCGAAGTTGCCGTCCCAGAAATCGAAGCCTATCGCTGGGCCCTTTCGCTGAGCCAGGCCGAACGCGTGGCCAAGGGTGTGCGCGCCGTGAGCCGTGCCTACAATGGCATCATCATGGACACCGAGTTCTGTTTTGACCGGAACGATAACCTTTGGTTTGTCCAGGCCCGTCCTGAAACACGCTGGAACGAGGAACTTGAGCTGCATCCGAACACCATCTTCATGCGCCGTCGTGAGGTGGATCAGCGTGCTGCGCGCGATGCGGAAGTCCTTGTCGAAGGCAATGGCGCATCGCATGGTGCCGGACGCGGAACAGTTCGTTTCCTCCGCTCAGCGCTTGAACTCAACAAGATCGCCCCTGGTGATGTCCTCGCAGCAGAGCGCACAGACCCGGATATGGTTCCCGGCATGCGCATCGCATCAGCTATTATGGCTGACGTGGGTGGTGACACAAGTCATGCGGCTATCACATCCCGCGAGCTTGGCATTGCCGCAGTCATAGGCATTCAGCATCTTGATGTCCTGAAGAGCCTTGATGGCGTCGATGTGACTGTCGACGGCAGCCGTGGCCTTGTGTACCGCGGTCTTCTGCCCCTCCATGATGTGGGCGGCGAGATCGACGTGGCTGCTCTGCCCAAAACCAAGATGAAAGTCGGCCTGATCCTTGCCGACGTGGGCCAGTCCCTCTTCCTTTCCCGTCTGCGTAACTTTGAGCAGTTTGAAGTCGGTCTGCTCCGCGCTGAGTTCATGCTTGGCAATATCGGCGTCCATCCGCAGGCTCTTGAAGCCTTTGATAAGGGTGAGCTGGAAGCCATTGTCAAGGTGCATGTGAAGCAGCAGGAGGATCGTCTGACCAAGATTCTCCGCGATCAGATGGCTGCAGGTCTCCTGGTCTACAACTTCAATCTCCGCGAATATGTTGGCGCTGTCACTGGCGTCAGCAAGGAGCTTGAGGCTGTTGCTTCAGTCGATACCAGCTCAAGCGCTGAAGATCTGCTTATGCAGCATCGTAAGATGCGCGAACTGGATCACAAGATTGATCAATACATGGAAATCGCCTCGCGTCGTCTTGACGTCTTGAAGACATCCGATGACTTAGCCGAGCATGTCCGTCTGATCATGGGGTATGACGATGAGCTGAAGAGTCTCTCAAGGACAGATCCTGAAGCCGTGAAGCGGGCTGCCGAAATTGAGGCGAACGTTGAGGATCAGGTTTCCAAGATTAAGGATATTCCGCTTATCGTGAAGGTGTTAAGCGACATCCATCATCTCCGTGAAGAAGTTGCCCTGCGCAACGGCATCAAGAAAGAGATCGATTCGCTCACCAATCTCCCAGACAAGATCCGCTTTATCATCAAGTCCAATGGCTACCGCACCGGCAAGGAACACTATGTGCAGACCCTTGCCCAGAGTCTCGCTCTCTTTGCCATGGCCTTCTACGGAAAGCCGATCACCTACCGTACAACAGACTTCAAGAGCAACGAGTATCGCAACCTCCTTGGCGGCAATCTCTTTGAAGTTCTTGAGTCGAACCCGATGCTCGGCTACCGCGGCGTGTCAAGAAACATCCTGGACTGGGAACTCGAAGCCTTCAAGCTTGCCCGTGGCGTCTACGGCGGCACCAACCTGCGTCTCATGCTGCCCTTTGTTCGCACCCTTGAGGAAGCACGCTCCATGCGTACGTACTTGGATCAGGTGCATAAGCTGAAGAGCGGCGTCGATGATCTGAAGATCATCCTGATGAGCGAGATTCCGGCCAACGCCATTCTCTCCAAGCAGTTCATTGAGGAGTTTGACGGCTTCTCAATCGGCTCGAACGATATGACGCAGATGGTTCTTGCCACAGACCGTGACAATGCCCGTCTTTCCCATATTTACGATGAAGAAGATCCTGCCGTTGTTTGGGCGATACTCTCAAGCATCTTCACCGCTCAGAAATACGGTAAGAAGGTGGGCTTCTGTGGACAGGGTGTCAGTAACAGCGTTATCCTGCGCGGCCTTGTCGCCATTGCCGGCATCGTATCCGCCTCTGTTGTGCCGGATACCTACGCACAGACGGTGTTCGATATCGCGGCTGTTGAAGCCGAGAATATCTCAACTGCCCAGCTTGGGTCCTGGCTTGCCCAGCAGCATCACAACCGTCTCTCCAAGCTTATGGAGAAGGAAGGGTACGGGCATATTCTGAAGAAGTACACAGAGCCCCAGGAACTCCAGGAGTGGTACGAAGGCGAACTTCAGCGCCGTCACGAGCAGCTGCGTGAGCATCTTGATACGCCGAAGGAAGACTTCTACCGCACAGAGCTTGATTCATTCCGCGCCAACTTCCATAAGCCGGTCATTTACGCGACCTGGAACTGGAATGAGACCGTGGAGGACGCCCTGCATCATGCCGGCTTTGCAAACTTCGAGGAGCAGACCGAAGCCATGATTCGCACGCGCGAGCTGAATGCGTAATAGAGCTTGAGGAGAGGCATACTCCTCCTGCCCAGTGCTTGACGCGCAAAAAAGCATAAAAAAAGCCCCGAAAGGGGCTTTTTTTATGGTGGTAGAGCGCTCTTGGACGTAGAAACGGTCTCAACAGAGGAAGGGTGGGGAGGTAGTGCGCAAGCGGTTTTTTCTTTGGCAGCTGGAAAAAGGTATTCGCTTATGCGCCAACGGTACTTGCTGGTTTTATAGAGCTTCAATTGTGTCATTGTCGACAAAGCCCCCCGCAGCGTAACGAGTCTGCCGCCTGAGAGATACGTGGAGAAATGTCTGCAAGGCACAACCACACCCCTGGGCGGAGTGCATCGGTTGTCAACTGTATCGTAAGGACGAAAAAAAAACAGAAGGTGAGAAATTTTATGAAAAAAAAACGCAGAAAAGAAAAGGGTACGGAATCAGTACAAACCATTTCCCACGATCCAGCAACTCTTAACGCGCTGGTCGACAAGGGGTTATTGTATTTTTATGGCACTGGAGGAGTACGCCGTGATTATAGCAAAGCTCGCACGTATCTCTCTGAAGCGGCAAACGCAGGCATTGCGAAAGCGCAGGAGATTGTCGGTTTGATGCTCCTGAACGGCATGGGATGCGCGGTTGATGCCAAGGAAGGCATCCGTTACATGAGCATGGCTGCCGAGCAGAATTCGGCCTTTGCGCTTTGGCAGATGGGCATGGCCTGTGCGAATGGTATTGTTGTAGAAAAGAACTTAGAGAAAGCTGTAGAGTGCTATACAAACGCGAGTGATCAGAACTTTGCCTCGGCGCGATTTGAGCTGGGTCTCCTCTATATGTACGGGACCGGTGTACCGAAGGATGAAGAGAAGGGGGGAGAACTTATCTCTAGGGCTGCTGACGATGGGTGCGATCTAGCTGTGCGCTATCTTGCGCGGAAAGAGGTTGACCCGAAAAAATCACGGGAGCTTTTTGAAAAAGCCATACAGCTTGGCTGCATAGATGCTAAATACGATCTTGCAGTGCATATCCTTATAACTGAAAAAAAAGCTGCACGACCCTTGCAAGTAGCGGAACTCCTTGAGGATTGCGTGCGGCACTACAATGCGGATGCGATATTTCTTCTTGGTATGCTTTTTCTCGCTGGGTTCTTTGGCACAGCAAACAAGCCGAACGCAATCAGTTATTTTCGCGCGGGAGCCAAATTACGTGATCCCAAAGCGTTATATATACTTGGGTACCTCCTATACTCCCAAGGGCAGTATGACAAAGCCCTTGAGTACTTTATGGCAGCCAGAAAGTACAAATTTCCGTATGCATCATACGCATTAGCCGTCTTATATCTCATGGGGGAGGGCGTTGAAAAAAATGTAGACTTAGCGCTCGCATATTGTAATGAGTCTGTGGTCCAAGGCCTGCGCGAAGGGGAATATCTGTTTGGGTGGATGTTTGAACACGGCGAAGGCGTTGTAGCGGATAAAAGAGTTGCCTGTGAATGGTTCGAGAAATCCCGTAGCAAGGGCTACGGGCCCGCAGCTTTTGCCCTTGCTGCGTATGCACCAGACGAGCAAAAAGCGCATGCTCTCTATGAAGAGGCAGCAGCATGCGGGTATGGTGAGGCATATGCGAAGCTGGGTCAGCTTATTGAAGAAAAAGATCTGTCCGAGGCTGTAAAACTGTATGAAAAAGGGGCGAGATTAAGTAATGCTACTGCCTGCCTTGCACTGCAGCGCATATTGACAGAAGGGCCAGACCCAGATCCTGAAAGGGCAGAGCAGTACGCAAAAAAGGCTGAACTATTTTCAAAAATTGGCTCTGGACCGTCGTATCTCCCGGTATTGGAGATTTCTAAAACTGCGCATATATGCTTAAGAACGATAGGTGTGGAGATAGAATGATTACAGCCTTTCCCCCGAATATTCTCATTTGTTTGGACAAAAAGTATCCCGAGACTCGGGCTTACATACAGGAAGATGCACTGCAGCTATATGTTGATCAACTTGCTGAGGAAAATCCAGAAGCTGCGTGGGACACGCATGATATAAGTGAAGACAAGATTGTTAGGGCCAGGCGTATACCTGTCGAGCATGACGATGGAGAGACTGCGCAGTACACGGGGAGGACTCTTGATGGTAAGGCTTTTTGTTGCACAGTTGAGCAATTTGATCGAAATGGCGGGGCGAGAGTCAGAGACTTTCGCATTACTGAATAAAGTTCGTCATTTCACAAAGCGTTCTATATAGCCAGCTATAAAGACAAGTATAAGAAGTAAAGGAAGAACCCATCTGAGATACCCCCGAAACCAATCGGGGATCTTGAAACCAGAGCCCCGATTGGTTTCCTGAGCGAAGTTTTCAAAGCCCCACCCTTGGCGTAATACGCAGAAAAGGGTGATAAGAAGGGCACCTAGAGGCAATAAATTACCGCTTACGATGAAGTCTTCTAAATCAAGAATTGTAGAACCAGGGCCTAACGGATTGACGTTTTTAAATGTACTCCAGCCAAGCGCGCACGGGAGAGAAAGAATCCAGAGAAGGGTGCCATGCAGAAGGGATGCCTTTTTTCTTGACATGCCATGAGAATCCATGCTGTGGGACACTATAGCTTCGACTACTGCTATAACTGTTGAAAAAGAAGCAAAAGTCATGAAAAGAAAGAAGAGGGCTCCCCAGAAGCGACCTCCATGCATTGTTACAAAGACATTGGGCAGGGTTATAAAGATGAGACCAGGACCGCTGTCAGGGTTAATGTTACAGGCGAAACAAGCTGGAAAAATGATCAAACCGGCAAGTATAGCGACTACCGTGTCCATGCCGGCAATCCAGCATGCCTCTCCAGCAAGACTCATTTCCTTGGTGTAGTAGCTTGCTATCGCTGTCATACAGCCAATTCCTATGCCGAGTGTAAAGAATGCTTGGCACATAGCAGCATTGCAGATTTCCCAGAAATTTGAGGAGGTAAACCGTCCCCAGTCTGGTAAGAGGAAGTAGGAGAGACCAGCTGTAGCATTTGGGAGGAAGAGAACCCGTGCGACAAGCAGGCCCATAAGAATGAAGAGACCAACCATCATGATTTTGATTACGCGTTCTACACCGAACCTGAGTCCTTTTGCCGTTGTAACGATGCAAAAGACAAGACTTATTGTCATAAAGAGGACCTGGCGTACCGGGTCCTCAAGAAGTCTGTTAAAGTGTGCTGCAGTCTCGTTTGGAGTCAGCGATGTTATGGATCCAAAAAGCATGTCGCAGAAGTAGGCAAGCATCCAACCTGAAACCGTGATGTAAAACATCATGAGGCAGTAGCAGCCCGCAAGTGACCACCAGCTGAGTGCGTGCCAGTTGCTTCCTGGTTTTTCAAGGATTGAAAAGCTTTTGCCTAGTCCCGCTCTAGATGCCCGGCCAATGGCAAATTCCATTATCATGACAGGCAAAACGGCAAGCAAAAAGGCGAGGTACACTGCAACAAAGATACCTCCGCCGTATTTCCCGGTGATATAGGGAAATCGCCAGACATTTCCAAGTCCAATGGCGCAGGCTGCAGAGAGCATGAGAAAGCCGAAGCGGTTAGAAAACGTTTCGCGCTGATTTTCAGTATGGCTCATTTTTATTCCTTATGTACGTTTTGCCCGTGTGATTTCAGATCTGAGAGATTCCAGCTCTAACTTTGATATATCACGGCACGCGCCTGTGGCAAGGTTGCCAAGGGTAAGCGGACCCTCTGCTATACGCACAAGGCGTAGGATTGTTAGATCAAGAGCATCGCACATTTTGCGGATCTGCCGATTAATACCCTGATACAATGTAAGCGTAAGTGTAGTTGTGTTAGGGTCTGTGTGAGTGATTGTTGCGGAGACAGGAGGCAGGTGGGTGCCGTCATCGAGAAGTACGCCTTTTTGGATTGCGGATAGCGTTTTTTGTGTAATTTGTCCACGAATACGCACTATGTAGACTTTGGGCAGGTGGTATTTTGGATGGGTTAAGGCATAGGCCAGATCGCCGTCGTTTGTCAGGATGAGGAGTCCCTCCGAGAAATAGTCAAGTCTACCGACAGGATAGAGTCGGTAGGGACGGTAACGGTCAGGGAGAAGATCGAGGACGGTAGTGCGTCCCTCGGGATCATAGGCTGTCGAGACTGTGTGGGTGGGTTTATTGATAATACAGTAGACGAATTTCTGCGCGTTATGCGTGAGGACAGTACCATTGACAGACAGTATGTCGCCAGGCTCTAAGCGGCGGGAGGGATCTGTAACGACTTGGCCGTTAACCGAAACCTTGCCATCAAAAATAAGGGTATCAGCCGCCCGGCGCGAGCAGTAGCCAGATTGCGCGATGGCTTTGTTTAAGCGGGGGAGAGAGTTTGTGGCATTAGTGGTGTTATTCATTGTTTGCTCAGCGTTATTTATTTTTGTTGAACTTTCCAGATTGTGGAAGGTAGTACATGTAAATTATTGATTTAAGGGATTTGATTCTTCGCTGTGGCTCGTGGGCGACTCCACTGTGCGCTGCGAGGTTTTCGTCGTCTTCCCGTTTCAGCAGATTTGTCTCCTTTCCGCGAGCGGCGTAAGCACTGAGCTTTGGCGAATGCCGCCTTCGGAGTCTTTCCATTTTGAGATCTAGTTCACCTTGAAGCTTTTTCGGAGCCAGCATCGCTTCGCCTTTCTACCGAAGCGGAAAGGCGGACAGTCACGGGCGCATAGCGGTGAAGCGGACCCTTGACGGACGCCGCCGCAAGGTAGAAAAAGACGTTCGATGCGGCGCAGGGAAGCTTCGCAGGTTTTTCTGCTGAAGTACCGAGGCGCACAAAGGTAAGATGCCCAAGAGGGAGCGGAGCCGACGGGGAATGCCGCTGCCTGCCCGTAGCTTTTTTACCCACGAAACTTATCGAAGATCCATTTTTTCAGAAATTGTATCGCGCAATGAAGAAAGATCGCGTGCCATAGGTCCTCCAAACGGGGAAAATAGGCGTATAACACTCTTATCGACACAATCCGAAAAAAAAATTAGAAAATTTTTTATAATAATTTAAAATGGCGTATATGTCAAGTAAAGGTTTCTGAAGGCATAATTATCCACTCGCGTGACGAAAAGTGGCTGCTGATGAAC
>JAFTDR010000102.1 GCA_017454105.1 Desulfovibrionaceae bacterium
AGTATAGTGCAGATTGCCACTACTGACCTGCTTGCCAACGTTTCCAACAAACGAGTGAGATCTGGGGTCAGATCACCGTTTTTTGGTAGATGTGGTGCAGTATAGTGTGTGTTGTCGCTAGGCACCTCGGTTTTTCGTCTATCGTTTCTTTTCAGTGCGCATTTTGTGCAGCAATACCTAACATTGTCAGAAGAGCGATTTTTTTTGTCCAGCATAGTGCAGTATAGTGCATGGTACTCGCGCTGCGGACCACGTTCTCTGTTCGGTAGTGTCGTGTTGCTTGGCAGAATTGCACCCAAAGCAAGTGTTGCGCGAGAAGTCTCGTGCGACCATGTCGAGGCGTTGGCCTTTTTTTTCATAAGCATAGTGCAGTATAGTGCGTATTGTCGTTAAGAGCCACACAGGTCTTTCGTGTCCCTTTTTCTTTCTACGCGTGACTTGTGTCGGAAAACCATGGCTGAGCAGTCAGAAGAACGCTTTTTTTTTTGCCTGGCATAGTGCAGTATAGTGCATATTGCCGCGCTGCAGGCGATGTTTCCTGTTCTGCAGTTTGTCTATGAGCCTTGGCGGAATCGTTGCCAAAGCCGGCATTGTCGAGGCGTTAGCATTTTTTTTCACAAGCATGGTGCAGTATAGTGCAGATGACGCTTCTGTGAAAAGTGGCTGTGAGTCTGGAGAAACCGATGACGAGCGGAAGCCACTTGTCACAAATACGCGCCAATGATTTTTCCTGTAACGGCCAATTCGAGATCCACTTTGGCTTGGGAAACTCTGCGGTTGAGTCGAGCGAGCAACCCAATAGCCTTTGCCTATCTGACCTTAAGAAAAAAATGCGCTTTGGTTATACTCGACCGCACATTGATTTTCCCAAGAACGCTTAGAGGTACACTCTGACATCGTCCACCAAGGGGAAAATCTTTATAAGGCTGAGAATAAGGCTTTTTCATCCCTCTTGTGTCTCAATGAACAAGCAAAGTCTGAGTAGGGAAACTCCCCATTGTATGGAGTCATGTCGGGCATGTCTGGGCTAGCAAAAAGCTTCCTGCGCACAGTGTGGAACTCTCGTGGTATTCTCTCCTGGCGGGACATGTATTTCTAACGCAGAATAAAATTCTAAATAACTTGGCTACGAAGTCCTTTGGCATAGTCACTTTTTTTCTGCCCTGAGTATATGCCGGCAGCATAATGATTCTGTCTGTACTGGCCGATTGCGATGGGTCCCATTTGATGCCGTGAGGAAAACCATTGTGCGGTCGAGGAGAATAAAAGTAGCTGTGTTTTCTGAATTTCAGGACTTTTCTTGAGACCAAATTTAAGCGTTTTTTTCTGCTCTTTTTGCCTGTCAGTTGCCTAGCGGGCCTTTGTTTTCAAGGCACCTGGACACTGTCGCCCCGTCCCTTTCTAGTCCGGCGAGAAGTGTAGCTGCGGAGTACTATGCGGCAATGGCAGGCCATCTTTCTTCGCTCTTTGTGAAGTCTTTTCTAGCCGTTACATATCGATAACAAATCTTTCGCAAGCCAGTGCGCTCATTTTTTATGAAAAAGGTTTTCTTTTTTTTATTCTTGGTTTCGTTTGTAGGGTGGAGTTCTTTCTCGTATGCGGATGTAGAGCGATATATTGCCGTTCCTCTTGGTGGAGGTGCTTCTGTATTTGTACTTGATACGAGAGAGGGGCATGCCTGGACTTGGACACACTCTGGCCAAGGCCAAGTCGGCGCTGGAGGAGTGAATCCGCATTTCACATATCAGGGGAATGTGCGGAACAATATGAGGCCTCCTAAAAGCCCTGCTAATCAAACTGTGATTCAGCCTGCTCAACCAGATCGGTTTTAAGATGCTCTTCTGTCCCAGTACACAAGCTCGTACTGTACTGCGGACATGGGCTGCGGATCTGTATGTTCCGCAATTCTCAGTCCTCCACATGGTCACTTTTTTTCTGGCTTGAGTAGAACGCTTTTGCTTGTAGCCAGTGTACGCAGGTTTCTGTGTGCTTTTTCAAGAAAAAGGAGGGAACTATGAAACGTCTTATTCTTCTTTTTGCGGCTGCCATGCTTTTATCTGCACCGGCCATGGCTGCCAACAATACTACCGTCTACAGAGGCGGGGGCTCCGGTCAGGCTTCCATGGAAAAAGTAGTCAACCAGACCAACGTGCAGGGCAGCCAGTTTATCAATAACGGCCCCAATAACAGCATGGGTGTTGGTGTAATCGACAATAAAGGGAAGATGAAAGAAGTCATCAACCAGACCAATGTGAAGAACTCCACAGTGATTAACAACGGTACTGGCAACGAAACCCGCGTGGGTGGCATTTCTAATCAGTAGTCCATTCAGAGGCGAACAGACCAGCGCCTGCTGCGTTCGCCTCAAAGTCTAAGTTCAGAGGATAAGCCGCAGTCGCTGTCCTGTTTCCGCCTGCGTGCTTGGCCTAGTAAGAAAATGGGAACGGCTTCTCCAGAGAAGATGTCAGGCACATAGGCAGAAAAAAAGAGGGGCTGTCAAGAATTTGTTCCTTCGAAAGAACAGTCTCATTCTGCAAGAAGATTGCCGTATTTTTTGCCTGCTTTGAGTGTGCAAAGATTTGTCCTTGTCGTGTTGATGCCTCCCACGCAAGGATGTGTCGTCAATGCATGGACTCTGTAAAAAAGGAGTGGATGATGAAACGTCTTGTCATTCTTTTTGCCGCTGCGATGCTCTTTTCCGCACCAGCCATGGCTGCCAATACTACTACCGTCTACAGAGGCGGTGGGTCCGCGCAGGGTACCATGGAGAAAGTGATCAACCAGACCGACGTGCAGGGCAGTCAGTTAATCAATAACGGCACAAACAACACCATGGCTGTTGGCACAATTGACAATAAAGGGAAGATGAAAGAGGTCATCAACCAGACCACTGTGAAAAACAGCCAGCTGATTAACAACGGAACCGGCAACGAAATGCGCGTTGGCGCGATAACGAATCAGTAAACGAGCGGGAGACGAACACCACAGAATCTTGTGGTGTTCGTCTTGCGTCAAGGCTCTTTTCTTTTTGCGATACATTCGGCCATAGCGGCTACGAGGTTGCAATGCGCGTACTTTCATTTTTGATTCTCTGTGCGGGTCTCTGCTGTGCGACTGCACCTGTTTGTGCGGGAGAGGTGCGTATCGAAGGCAACCGGGTCATTGTAACCAACGATGCCGGGGAAACGATCGATACAGCCAATCTTCCGAAAGGGAAGAATGTGACGGTCAATGACGATGTTGAAATCAACGAACACGGAGTCTCTGTCGGTTCTGTTTCGAACAAAAACGGAAAAATGAAAAACGTTACCCGCAGCACAAAACTAGAGAATGTCACAATAATCAATGATGGCAAGGCAAAGACGTACAATAAGAAAGAGTAATGTCTTAACGGAGTGTCTCTATGTTCCTCCGATTCACTTGTTTCTCTCTCGCTTTTCTTTCTCTTTTCTCTTCCTTTTCTTTTGCCGACGAGAACAAGAATATTTTTGCTGATTATACCAGCGATATCCGAAAACCGGCGGATGCGAAAGCGAATAATGTCTACAATGCCTGGGGTGACAACATGGCCAACCTGATTGAAAGCGGGTACAGAGACGGCGTTGTCGTAACAGGAGAAGGAGACTATGCGAAAGGGAAAGTCCGTGCTGACGGGGCCGGGAATATTGTTGTTGACAAATATGCAAATGTGGGCCCGATTATTAATAAGCCGAATTTCTCTAATACAAATATTGTGATACGAAAAGATCCAAACAAGAATCTCAATATAACAAAAAAGAACGTTGTTAAATAATAGTAAACTTAAAGAGAATGGCCATGTGTAAGCGTATTCTTCCACTTATTCTCTCTGCGTTTTTTTTGTCGTTATCAGCCGGCTTGGTGTATGCAGAAGATGAAAAGGATCTTTTCGCCGATTACTATGCTGATATCAGAAAGTCCGCTGATGCGAAAACGGCAAACGTGTATAACGCTTGGGGCGAGAATATGTCCCATTTGATAGAGAGCGGACTTAGGAGCGGGACTGTTGTTACGGGTGAGGGCAATTATGCCGGCGGGAAGGTGCGTGCCGATGGTGTCGGCAATATCAATGTCGACAAGTATGCCAATGTCGGTCCGATCATCAACAAGACGAAGGTTGAAAATAGCAGTGTCATAGTCAATAACAGCGGGACAGCCCGTAGATGGTGATTTTCATGACAGCCAAACAAAGCGATGGCTTATGCTTGCGCCATATTCGTGCGGCTTTGTTTTTGCCTCTCATGCTCTTGTGTGGCAGCATACTTTGTTTTGCAGAAGAAAATCCGTATGGCCCATCTTCTCCCTGCATGCAGTGCGAACTCGGAGAATCCAGGCTTCAGAATGAAGGGCTCTCTTTGCAGGAACCTGATACCGACGACCGTGTGCTGGTAACGCCTTCAGTCGGCGCTATTGTGAACTTTGGCAACGTCAACGGGCCGGTTATCAACGATATGGAAGTGCGCAATTCTACCATTGTTTATTATTGATAGGCCTGTCTGTCCTGAAGTGTTTTGGCAAGTGATCCCCAACCGATCAAGATTAGGCTCATGCCTGCGGTTTTGGCGGACACGGCTGCGTATTTTTCAAAAGACTAACAAGGGATGCGGAAAGATCATGCTGCGATCGACTATTTTACGTACTGTACTTTTCAGCGCAGGCTGTATTGCCATTATACTTTTTCAGGGATGCAAAGCTGTCGTTCCCAAGCTTGACCCAATGAAGGCTGAGGCCCCTGTCTATACCGCCTACACCGATGCCTTAAGTGACCTGAATCTTGTTTTGGAGACATATCTTCCGCCTGATTATCCAGAAACATATTTTTACGTAAAGCCTGTCAAAGATGCCACGGGCTTGTCCGCGACAGGGGAAATCCCGGTTGACATTACGGCCCTTGTGCGTGATGCGGTCTCGCAGGTCTACTACAAGGTGCGGCATGTCGAGCGCTATGACGAGACAGATGTCGTGCAGATTCAGGCTGAGCTTCTGAAGCTGCAGACTCAGAAGCTGCAGGGCATAGCCGCGAAACCTGCGGAACGACCGGCCATAGACTACACGATCGTTGGGCGTATTTCCCAATTTGACCGCAACCTTGAATCCACATCCGACAAGGCCCGCGCTATGGCCAATTTCGGTCAGGGGCTTTCCCGTACCGATATAAGCGCCTCCGCTGAAAGCGCCTCTCGTCTTTCGCGTCTTGCCGTGTCCTTTAGTGTCTTTAATCCGAGTGGCGTCTCTCTTCCTGGGAAGTTCGGGGCAAGCATGGAAGTGCAGTACGCGAAAAACGGCATGGACATAGGCTTTGCGATCTTCGGCAACGGTCTGGGTTTCGGTGCGGAGGCGACCGCCATGCACGGTCGACACCTCGCTCTGCAGATGATGACGGAATTCAGCGTTGTTCAGATTATTGGCCGGGCCCTCAATGTTCCGTACTGGCGTGTCGGCGCCTCGCGCAAGATATTTACGCCTGACAAAATGGTGCTTGAGGACTGGCGCAATCAGTACGCGAGTATGGGACCTCTGCTCATAGCCTATATGCAGTCACAGTGTATTGCGAACGGTGACACCTCCGTCATGGTCTCTGGTCAGCTGGATTCTGCCACCCAGACTGCCCTGACTAATTTCGCGTCGAAATACGGTGTCAAAAATCGTTCTCTCCCGAATTTTGAACTCTTCCGCGCTCTGGAAGAGCATAGGCTTCTTGACCGCTCAACAGCCAAGGCTGCCTGGGCTGCCTACGCAGCCTACAAGGGAGGGGCACGTCCAACTCCAGTTGCCATTCCGCAGAGTCGTCCAAGCAGCCCCGCTCCGGCAAAAAGACAGGCTCAGCAGCCCCATCAGCCCCAGCCAAGACGCCATGCCCCTGAGGCGCCCCGCACACGCAAAGCCCCAGACGATGTGACCAAACCCCTGCAACAACTTCTGCCGTAAGGGAGCCTGCATGGTCACGGTTAAGAAATCGCGCACATGTTTTGTATCCAGCGTTGTATTGAGCGTGTTCTTAGGAGTACTCTTCATTTTCTCGAACGCTCTGAAAGCAGAGGCATCGCAGCCTTTGCTGCAGAAAGGAAAACAGTCCCTCTATCAGCGTGTTATCAGTCATCCTGGAGCGCGCCTTGCGTCTTCGTTTGGCGCAGAGGCAAGAATACCGGTTCGTACATTTACACCTTTTTATGTGTACAGACGGCAGCAAAGTAATGGAGAGGAGTGGCTTGAAGTGTCAACTTCAAGCAGGGGAGAGAATATCTCAGGCTGGATTAAATCCCAGGATACCTCTCCTTGGGACAAAGCCTTAACCCTGGTTTTTGCGGATCGCATGGGCAGAGATCCCGCTCTTTTTTTCAAGAGTTCTTCTGATCTCAATCGTCTCGTAAGTTCTGAGAATATCCGTTTGGGCATAGACCGCCTTGTACAGGGGGTCGGGCGTCCGAATTCTCCGATCCTTGCGACAGAACCGAGGGACGAGTCCGTTCCGCACAAAAAGTTTTACCTTATGCCTGTGTTCAACTACTCGGATGAGTACGAGCAGTACAATTTGCGGCTTTTGAATGTCGGAATTATTGATCCTGGAACACAAAAGGCTGCTCCCACTCATTCACGGCAGCCTGGATACTCTGGGCGACAAAGTGGTCCAGAGACTTTTTCCGCAGGCCTTGCGTTTATCGTTGATACAACCATTTCCATGGGACCGTACATAGAGCAGACGAAGAAATTCATACACAGCGCCTATGACGCGCTCGAGAGAAGTCCGATTGCTCCGAATGTTTCCTTTGCCGTTGTCGGCTACCGCAATAGCACACGGTTTAATCCCAGACTTGAATATGTATCAACAGTAATTGCGCCCTTTGCTCCAGTCGCAAAGAGGCATGAAGCTGAGATGCAGGTTGGCAGCATGGATGAGGCCAAGGTCTCGACCCATGCTTTTAATGAGGATGCTTTTGCAGCCATTAAAACGGCCATAGATGATCTCGACTGGTCGCCATTTGCTGTCAAAATGGCTGTCATGATAACCGATGCCGGCGCAATTCGGAGTACAGATCCCTATTCCTCGACCGGGATGAACGAAAATGAGATGGCGGACCTTTTAGCGCAGAAAGGAATTCGCCTTGTTGTTATCCATCTGCAGACGCGGTCTGGAAAAAAACACAATCTGAGTGGTGTCATTCAGCAGTACAAACGCCTGACAAGCGTTCGGGACGGAACGGTAAAGAGTACCTATGTTCCTCTGCCAGTCAGGAATGTGGATGAGGCGACACAGCAGTTTTCACGTATTGCGAGTGCCTTGATGCAGGTTCTGCAGAAAATTGTTCAGAATGCCTCACACGGTGCGGTTGTTGCCAAGCCTAAAGAGACTATGACGGCGCCTGAGGTTTCTCCTGAATCATCGGCGCGCTACATGGCTGAATGTCTCGGATATTCTGCTTACCTTGAGTTCGCGGGGCAGAAAAAAAATGTTGCTGCCCCCAGTCTTGTTGAAGCGTGGGTCGCTGATAAGGATCTCGACAGCCTGTCACAAGGCAGGTCAACCGATTCCCTTATTCCCTGCGTCCTTTTGAATAAGATGCAGCTCGACACACTCTCGCGACAAATTGGTATTCTGGTTGATGCAGCCCGTGCTTCCAGGACAACAGACAGCCGAGGCTTCTTTCAGAGGATTATTTCCCTCTCTTCGCAGACTGTCCGCGATCCCGAGCGCATGCAGCATTCCTCAGGCGCAAATCTCTGCCAGGAGGGACTGCTCCCAGAGTTTCTGCAGGGTCTGCCCTACAAGAGTCAGGTTATGAATCTGACTGAGCAGCGCTGGATATCCATGAATGCTATGGAGCAGGATGAGCTTATCGCCTCGCTTTCGGCCAAGATGCGCCTGTACACTGAGTACCACAACGATGTTGATAATTGGGTTCGTTTTGAGGGGGCTCCGCCCTCAGAAGCATTGTATCGCGTGCCTCTGACCTCTTTACCATAAGTATTCTCTTGAATACGCCGCATTGTGCGCTTTTACGCTGCCACAAACCAATTCGACAATGCGATGCATGAGCCGTGCGTAAAAACATGACGTGAAGTCACCTCCTGATGCCTTTTTCCACGGTCGTATTGTCCAGAAATTCAAGAGAGTATGAAGACATTGAGCATAGCATGGGTCTTCTATGCTATGCTCAATCATTCGTGCCTGTATGAAAGAACTTCCTCTCCTTGAGATACAAGGGCTACGCAAAGCCTATACCAATCAGACACCCATATTTTGCGCAGAAATACAGTCTCTCACTCTGTATCCTGGCCAGATTCTGGGCATTACTGGTCCTAGCGGATGCGGAAAAAGCACACTTCTGGAGCTTCTGGCTTTGTTGACAAAGGCCGATTGCGCTGAACGCTATATCTTGAGAACAAAGCACACGGTGTATGATGTCAAAGCTCTGTGGGACGCAAATTCTGGGGAATTATCCGAACTGAGGCGGTCTGCCCTGGGTTTTGTACACCAGGCGGGCGGCCTTTTTCCTTTTTTGAGCTGTCGTGAAAACATAGCGCTCCCTCTGCTCTTAAATCATCGTTCCCTGGCTGAACAGAAGCCTCTGATTCACGATCTAATCCTTTTTCTCGGTTTGGAACACGTTGCAGACAAAGTTCCAGAACAGCTCTCCTATGGTGAGCGGCAGCGCACAGCGATCGCTCGGGCACTCATTCACAGCCCAAACCTTATTCTCGCCGATGAGCCGACATCGGCTCTTGATCCCGACTCGGCCCGCGCCGCGATGCATCTGCTCTGTGAGGGGTGTGCAAAAACAGGTGCCGCCTTGCTTGTTGTCAGTCACGATCACGCTCTTTTGGATGCTTGCGGCATCCCGATTGCTGCAATGCAGCTTGCGACGGATTCGGATGGAGAAAGAAGGCATTATATTCTTGATGCTGGCACAGAGACAAGTCAAAGCAGTCAGAGTGAGTCTCTAGATGAGGCAGAAGGCCGCTCGTCTTTTTGGTGGTTGCCTTTTTATTTGGCCTGGCGAGATTTTTGCCATGAATACGCGCTTTCTCTGTGCGCCATCCTCGCATTTGCCGCTGCGCTCTGTCCCATTATTGTCCTTGGCGGTCTGCGCAATGGCGTCATCACAACACTTACGCAGCGTTTTTTGAACAATCCCAGTTCTTTGTCTGTGCAGCCCTACAGCGCACTCAAGTACAGCGAAGAGGACATACAGCGCTTAGGCGAACATCCTGCCGTAGCCTTTATTGTGCCGCAGACGCGTTCTCTTGCGAGTACAGTTTTGATTCCGCGCGAGGGAAAACCTGCCACAGCTGCTGATGTGATCCCGACAGCGCAAGGTGATCCATTGCTTTTGCGCTATGCAAGAGTGCCCGGCCAAGGGGAAGCTGTGATCACAAATGAGCTTGCGCGGTCATTAACCGAGCCTGCGAACGGCAAGGAAATAGATCTTATTGTCAGCCGACGCGTTGATGGTCGCGATGAGCGTGTTTTCTGTAGGGTGCGCATTGTGGGGATTCTCCCTGACGCCGCAGACTGGAAAGCTCATGTCTATCTTCCCCTGGATCTGCTGATCGATATGGAACGCTACAGAGACGGCTTTTCAGTGCCTAAGCGGGAATGGAAGGGGGAGGCTTACCCAGAGGATGCGGTGACAAGCTACGCGGGTTTCCGCATGTATGTGAAGAATCCAGAGGCCGTTCTCACTGTGCGGGATGCCTTAAAAGAGCAGGGCATTGATGCGTGGACCCATGCGCGAGAGGTTGAGACGATTCAGGGCTTACAGCGCGCCTTATCGCTCATCACACTCCTTGTCGGTGGCGTGACGCTTGCCGGCATGTCCGTATCTCTCGCAAGTCTTGCTGTTGGCAATGTCCGCAGAAAGGCGCGTTTAACAGCTCAAGGGCGTCTTATGGGCCTTGGCTGGGGACAGCTTGTGAGTGTCCCTCTGATTCAGATGGCACTGACATCCCTTTTTGCCGCCTCCTGCTCGCTTATTTTCTCAGTCCTTGTTGCGCACATACTCCAATGGGCGGCCTCACCCTGGCTTGAGGCTGGCGAGCGTGCATGCCAGCTAGAATCCATGCACCTTGCTCTACTCTATGTTGGGTCTCTTTGTATCTCCTGTGTCTGCGGTTTTGCCGCATCGTTCTCCCTTTTTTCCCTTCAGCCGGCAGAGGTTTTGCGGCGTGACAGTTAAGACACTCCTTACTTCGTTTTTTTGCGCTCTTTTTGTTCTTTGTCTGTGCGCTCAGGCAGAGGCCTTGCGCCTGACAGGAAAGAGTGAGGCTCCATCGCCTGAGCGCATTTCAAATCCGCGTCCTCTCTCAGGTGATATCGTTCTTCCCATGCCTGGAGGGCTATCGATGGTGCTTCGCGCCATTTGTCTGCCTGCGACTGGTTTTCTGGACGATGCTCAGTTGACCTTCGGCGTCGTAAGCCCCGAGGGGGAGGACACCCCGTCTGCTGCGTGGGCGGATCGCCAGTACAAGGCATCGCTTATGGCGCCTTTTGCTCTTAAGGATATCCCAGCGATCTGGGGCAGCGGTGTTGTGAGCGAATTGCAGGCTGACCCAGCGAGCGCCGCGCAATCGGAAGGTGGGCTACAGACTTTTCTGTATTTTATCGGCAAATACGAGGTGACTCAGGGACAGTGGCGCGCTGTTATGGAAACTCCCATATCCTTTGTGCCTATGCCCGGCGATGATCGTCCGATCACCAATATAAGTTGGTTTGAAGCGATCGATTTCACGCGCCGTTATTCTGAGTGGCTGATGAAGAATCATCCTGAGTATTTGCCGGTCTTTCAACTTGAGAAACGATCGTCTTTTATCCGCCTGCCCACGGAAACTGAATGGGAATACGCGGCCCGAGGCGGCCACAAAGTGTCGGCCGTCGAGCGAGAGCGCACACGTCTTCATCCTGTGCCTGATAATGCCAATATGAGCGATTACATCATTGCGGCGCAATATGACAATAAACTGTCCAATCTCTCGTCTATCGGCACCCGCAAACCCAATCCTATCGGACTCTTTGATATTCTTGGAAACTGCGCCGAAATGGTCCAGACCCCCTTCCAACTGGTGGGACCCGGCCATCTCATCGGGAACCAGGGCGGTTTTGTGATCAAAGGGGGAAGCTGGCGGGCTTTTTCGGAGGCAAGTCTGCATCCAGGCAGGCGAATTGAAGCCGCCTATTATATTGATGGGGCCGCGCAGAGAAGAGATGACCTGGGCTTCCGTATAAGCCTTGGGACTATTTTAATGCCCAAGGACCGCTATGATTCAATGGCGCAGGAATGGAGCCTCATGAGTGCCCCGAAGACGGCAAAAGCGGGTAAGCAGGAGGATGTGCGCGTTCTGATTCGGGAAGTTGTGCGCGAAGTGGAAAGTCCTACCCTGCGCAGGCGCCTTGTCGAAGCTGAAGCCGTTGCCTCCAGATACCATGCCCAGGTCAACTTGAGCGAAGAGCAGATGATGCATGAAATGCTTTTGGGAGCCGCTTTTTCGCTTGAAACCCTTGCCAATTACGCGGCCCGCTGTTTTCAGCTCATCCGGCTGATGGATGTCTATGCGACCCTTTCTCCGTCCGAAAAAGCCCAGAAAGCTGAAAAAATAGAAAAGATGACTGTGGAAATAGACGGCTTTATCAAAGGCATGCAGGGGGCGCTTTTTTACTATCGGTCAATGCTCTCAACAGCAGTCGACATGGATCGCCGACGCCTTTTGCAGCAGCTTGAGAAAATCCGCGTGCAGTTTGCGCACAACGATGGCTTTAGCAGAAGTATGGGCCGGCGGATCACAGTTCTGCACAAGCATTTAGACAAGCCTTTGCAGGGCTACACTGAGTGGCAGTATTTGCAGGATATACTTCCTGATTGGCTTCTGCAGCGAATTCAAATCTATTGGAAGAAAGTCTGATGTCTAGGTACGTACTGTGCGATCAAAGTTTCAGCTTTCGGAAAAGAGCTGTGTTTTTTGCCTTTGTTTTTTTCACTGTTTCTATGCTCACAGCCTGCGCTCCCAAAAGCCAGCTCCCTACCATTCCTGTGGTCTATTATCCACAGTGCTATGCTCCTTTTAAAGAATTAAACACGTATCAGGAGCAGATGCAGCAGCGCAGGCTTTTCTATGTGTCGAGCGGTGCTGTGACAGGAGCGGCTGTTGGGGCCTTTGCCGGCGTTGCCACAGCTGGCTGGCAGGGAGCTGTGGCTGGAGGCATTGCTGGAAGTATTCTTGGGGCCACTGCGGGATTCACCTTGGCTAAGATTGAGGAAATAAAAGAGGAAGATAAGAGGCTTGCAAGTTATCGTTTGTTGATTGGCGATGATCTTGCCAATGCCACAGCACTTGAAATGGCGGCCTTGCAGAGTCTTATGTGTTATCTTGCTGAGTTTGAGAAACTGCGCGATGCGCTCACAAGTAGGCGCATAACCAGAGCAGACTTTGACAAACAATATGCTGAGATTAGGGCCGGAATGGCTGAGCTTGGGAAACTGACAGGCGATGCCAGAACGCTCATGGCCCAGCGGGAAACGGATATGCGCGCATCCCTGCAGAGAGAAATTTCTCGCTCCAATCCTTCTTCTGAATCCCTGCCAACTGTTGAGCAACGTCGTTTTCAGAGAGAGAGGCGCGAAAAAAGCGCTGTCACAAGACCTAGGAGGCGTTCACAGCGGCCACCGGTTGCAGAACGCATGACGCATGGCGGTTTGGAATCTGTGCGGCTTGAGCTTGGCAGCCTTGAGACTGAAGTCCGAGAGGACAGGGCGCGCCAGGATGTCCGTCGCGAGGAGGATTTAAGGGCTCAGGCTGTTCAGTCGAGGGAGTCAACACACAATGTCAACGCCGCCCCTGTGACACACGGAGAGTTGATTGCTGTGTACGATGACTATCCGAATAAGGTGTTGCAGTTGGAAGCCATTGAAAAGCAACGCGTTAAAAGTCTGCAGATTATGGATGAGACGGCCGCCGTGATGGGCATAGATAACGTTTAGGAGTGGCCATGCGAAGTTTTGTATATCGTCTTTGTACGGCATTTGCGCTTCTTGTGTGCGTATCCTGCGTTCAGCAGACAGGGGGAATGCGCGATGCGGCGGAAAGACAGATTGCCTCAAGTTTTTTCGCGCCCCTTGCGCCCACTGCGCGATTTATCGTGCGTCTCCAGCCGCCTGGAGCCACTCGCCTTGTCAGGGGAGAGCGTGTGCCCATTCGTCTGCACGAAGCATTGCAGAGCGTTCTTGAGAGAGACGATCTCCTCTTTCAGGAAAAAGAGAAAGACCCTGGCATAAAGTACGCCCTTGTTGTTGAAAAGCGAGATATACGCAAAGCTGAATCCGAATTCTCACAATCCTTTTCCGATACCTTGGAAAAGCTTCAAATGGGCGAGGGATCGTACATGGTTGAGGTCTCGGTCGAGGAAATAGTGAAAAATGAGAAGGGGGAAGAACTCTTTGGGCGGCGTCTTGCGCTGTTTAGCACGCCTCTGCATAGGTCGGAAGACGATATTGCCTCAGATATTGTCCGAGAGATTGAAGAACACATGCATTAAGAGAGCGCATTTTCGATCGAGAGGAGAGCGTGAGCTATGAAGACCGGGTTTCTTATAATGATTCTGCTTTTCGGGCTCAATGCGTGTGCGGCCGAGCAGGGTACTCAAGTCCTATCCAATGATTTCAATCGGCAGGGCGTTGAGCGTTTTGTCCGGATTCAGGAGACGCGGCCTCAGGATATACTTGCTAAATTTGGCAATCCGTCCGCAAAGGGTGTCTACTCCGACGGGAGATCCTCTCTTTTGTACACCTCGGTCTGCGGTGAGGGCAGTCCATCTGATGTCAAAATGGCCTCGTTCATTTTCGGAAGCAATGGTCTGCTGGAAGAATGGAAATACGATGAGAATCTCAGTGTTATTCAGCGATCGAAGTTTAGCAATGTTTTGGATTCAGGAAATGCAGAGATTCAGAGACAGGGGGAGATGATCGCGCTTCAGTACGAGGACATACGTCCTGGCATGCAGAGCGGGAGGGTTTTCGCGACTTTAGGCAAGCCATTCCACGCCCAGGATGAGGGTGGTTTTGAAAAGTGGATTTACAATGACGCTGATAATCGGGCGATACACTATTATTTTTATTTCAAAAACCAGACTTTGCAGAAAAAGTATTGGGTAAAGACAGTTCCCTACGCACAATAAAAGGATACCTTGTATGGCGTCTGAAAAAACACAGCATGGCAGATCCTGCCGTATCGCGGGAGCGCTCCTTCTCCCTGTTCTTTGTGTCTCTGCCTGCGCCACCAGGAATGCGCCCCGTATTGAGGCGCACTACTATGGGGAATGCGTAAGACCCCTGGTCCGCATGCAGGAAGCAGACAGTCGCCTGTCGCAGTCTGCCGCGCAGGGCGCATTGGCCGGCGCATTGGCCGGAGCTGTCATCGGTATGATGGTGACAGCCTCGAATCCGTATGCCCTGCCGGTTGGACTCGGAGTTGGGCTTGCGGCTGGTGCGGCTGTTGGAGCAGGTGTCGGCTATAGCTTTGCGAAGATCGAACAGATTGCGGATGAGGACACGCGTTTTGCCTCGATTCGAGTGACAGCAAATCAGGATTTAACCAAGGCCAACCGTTTACAGCTTTACTCGTACGAATGCATGCAGTGCTACATGCGGGAATTTGACGCGCTTAAGACTTCATATGAGCAGGGCCGTATCCTCAAGGCTGAGTACAATGCGCGTTTTCAAGAGATCTATAACGCAATGAAGATCTTAGGGGGCATCATAGGGTCCATGGATAAGGAATTGACCCGCACAGAAGGGGAATTCAAGCATTCCCTGGCATCCACAGCCGTGCAAATTCCAAGTCCCAAACCACAGCCAGCTTTAGAGACAAAAACAAAGCCCCGCAGAAAACGGTCTGCCCGCGATTTCTCATCCAGTCTGTCGACTAACTGCTCCCGTGTTCGGCAGGCGCAGGACAAAAATGACGCGGATCTGACAGCAATCCTCTCTGAAAGTGCAGGTCGAGTTAGCCCACCCAAGCAGCAGCCAGAGCGTATTAAGCAGGAGTACGGTGAGAGCTATGCCAACGCGCGGCAGGAGATTAATGATCTGCGCTCCGTTCACAAAGAGGCTCTGACAATTATGCATGAGGCTGCCCTTGAGGCAGGCATTGATATGGTCTAGCCAGTTCGACGGGGGATTTCGTAAGGCCAATGAGGAGCTTCGGCATTGTACGCTTGATACACCAAGACCAACGCCCGAGTGCAAAGAGAGAGCAGGCAGTGAACTGCATGCTTTGCACAGGAAGATTTTTTCCAGCCAAGATGAGTGCCAGAAGAGTTCCAGAGACGTGTTGTTTTTTTACTTTGCATGTGGGCAGAAAGACAAGTGATTTCATGGAACTCGTCTCTTTATAAGGATTGACCAAGCAGTGCCGTATTCCATTTGCCGCAGTTATGCGTTGCGCCGCTTTATGATGAGCAGTGAATAGTCAAAAAATAAACCCAATGTGTTCTTATGTTCTCAAACTAGACACGAAGGTGTGTGCGATACCTTTATCCCTGTACACTTTTTTGACTTTTTTATCCTTCACACGAACAAACTTTGATATTTAATTGGCTCCTCCAAATGGTTATTCGTCTCTCGAGGGTGGTACGATTCCAGAGGTTGATTGCAATTGTGCTTGAACAAATCACTGACAACTGGCTTTTCTCGATAATCCTGGATCGAGTCGATTGCAATCAACTTCTCGTAATGAAAGCCTTTTTTGTACCAAATTTTGCTGGCACGAGAAAATATTTGTTAGGATTCATGTTTATTTGGGTATTTCTATGAAGCAGGGCACTCTTAGAAAAAAGAGAAGTTTGAGAAACAGGCCTGACCCATTAATCTATTTTTTTTTTTTGAGCAGACTTGTATGTAGAGAATGCAGCACTGTTGTGACTTGTGATACAGGCGTCTGTGTCGAAAAAGATACTTTTTGTATCAGGAGAGAGTACTGTATACGGACATTTATGATCCAATTCAAAAAGAACGCGACTAGAAGGCAATACCTAAAACTATCTAAATACTTACTCCATATACGAGTATCAGACTGCCGCCCACACTGGCGCATTGAAACTGTTGTGTTTTTCTTTTTATTCATGAACAAGTGTTTGGCTCTTTGATCACTTTAACCGTAAGGCAAGCAATGTGAGACTGTTTCTCCTCACGCATGTATCAATACGTTTTCCTTCTCTCCTGGGATGCGTGTGCGGCTTTTTTGTTATAGCTACAAAAGTCTATTCTCGCATTTCGGTCAGTAATCAGTACTATTTTCAATCACGCGCGCTGGGAATTTTTGAGTGCGCGGTATGCTATAAGGAGTGGTAATGGAGATCATTCGCAAACTTTTTTTGGGGATCGCGTGCTGTGCGATGCTTGCTCTCGTCTGCATGGTAGATTCTGGCTACGCCGCAGACAGCAATGTGATCATTGATAGGGAGCGCACGCGTGCGCATGACGTTCCAAAATCACAGCCAAAGGTGCAAATTGAGGAGGAAAAGTCTGAGCCAACATTGCAGAGCGGCACTGTACTCACTCTGAGGTCAATCACTGTCACGGGTTCTTCTGTCTTTTCCCAGGAGGAACTTCTTGCGCCGTACAAAAGCCTTTTTGGGACAAAGATATCCTATGAGAAGCTTCGTGCCATAAGCAGGGAAATGACAAAGAAATATCGTGACGCAGGCTATGTTCTCTCGCGGGTCATTATGCCACCACAGAGTGCGTCCATTGATAATGCAGACATTCAGTTGATTGCCCTGGAAGGCTTCATTGATTCTATTGAGTATTCCGGAGATAGTAAGGTTCTTGAGCGCTTCAAAAGATACTTTGCTTCAATCGAGAAGAAGTTTCTTGCGATGAAGCCTCTTAAACATAGCGATTTTGAGCGGTACATGCTCCTTATGAAGGATGTCCCTGGCATTGAGATTTCCTCGCGTTTTGAGCGTGGGGCAGTTTCTGGCGGATCCAAGCTGCGTATTGATGTGCAGGGTGATTTTATCGACGGTTCCCTGAGTTTTGGAAACACGGGAACTGATGAAACTGGCCCAATTTTAGGTTCTGTAAGCCTTGCTCTGAACACTCTGCCTCTTGTCGGCAATAAGACAAGTGTGACGTATACGCAGGCGATGGATGCGCAGGAATACCATTCAATACAGGTTGCAAATCGCTATCAGTTTTGGAATGGACTTCTCTTTTCTCTCTCCTATGCCTTTAGTGCAAGCCCAGAACTTGATTCGGATTTTGCGAATATGTGGGAGTATTCGACAAATAGCACAACATGGAATGTCGGCCTTGCGTATCCGTTGATTCGCAGCCGTGATATGAATCTTTCTCTTGGTCTGAATTATGAGAACCGCAATTCAGACAGCTATCTTTCAGAGGATCATTTTCAGCGTGACCGTCTGCGGACATTGAGTGCGAATGTCAATTTTGACTTTGCAGATTCCTTTGGCGGGATTACGCAGCTTATTGCAACAGTTTACCGCGGCATGAATATTCTCTATGCCACTGATGAGTCTCGGACTGCCAGTAACACAGAGGCTCCGGCTGAATACTGGAAGTTTGATTTTTATGCTTCCCGTGAACAGCAGCTTCCGCATAATTTTAGTCTCTTCGGATCAGCTGAAGCCCAGTTCTCGACTGCTTCACTTTCTTCGTACAACCGTTTCTCTTACGGAGGATCCCAATTCGGTCGTGGGTATGAGCCTGGTCTTCTTGAGGGGGACAATGCCCTTGCCCTCACATTTGAGCCCAGGTACACGATGTATCCGACTGATGCGACAAGTTTGCAGTTTTTCTCCTTCATAGATTACGGCAGTATATGGAATACAGAGGAGATTAAAGACATACCAGAAAGAGAGTACGGTGCATCGGTTGGTTTCGGTATTCGGTATTGGGGGCATATCGGCAGTTCGAAAATGCCGGATTTCAAACTCTCTGCGTACATTGGACAACCGCTTCGTCCTGTTGAGGACAACAATGCCGACTCTCCGCGTCTTGTTTTGCAGGGAGCGATCTTCTTTTAAAGACGGATCCAGCGCATATGAGCGCTTGAGTCTTATTCTTTTTTCTGTCTTCCAGGGAACAAAGGTAGACGGCCGAATGATACCTATAGCGCATGCATTTCTTCTGGAAGCGCAAATTTCTAGTTTTCACAGTTTGGGAACTTGGGAGCCTGAGGGGCAGAAAGGAGAAAACACGATTTTTTTTTGAGACGTATACTGCTAGCAGAAATAAAAGTACAATCAGTTTGGCTATAAAGTCCCTTATTTCGGGAACTTATACACCTGCTGTAGTCATTTTTTTCTGGCTTGAGTATAAAGGTATGTCACCGAAGAACGACATAAAGGGAATTGTATATGAGCGACGATCGTTATGTCTGTGCAGGGCATGAGGAATATGTTCTGCTAAAGAGCCTTCCCGGCTTGAGCAGAATAGCTAGTAAAGGGACTGCAGTGCGAGGAGCGTCCAATGAAAAGTATCTTTGATTGGATTGCGGTGCTAGTCGCCATAGTGCTAGTTTTTGGTCCAACGCCTCTCCTAGCTGCGCCGAAGGGGGGCCGGGTCGCTGCGGGAAACGCTCAAATCAAGCAGTCGAAGGCTGTGACACGGATTAACCAGCGATCAAACCGAGCTATCATTAACTGGCATTCTTTTGATATTGGAAAAAAAGAGTCCGTGACTCACACGATGCCCTCTGCTAATTCTGCAGCATTGCACAGAGTGACGGGAGGTGGAGGGGCAAGTCAAATTTCTGGGAAGCTTGAGTCAAACGGAAATATCTATCTTGTCAATCCGGCTGGTGTTGTGATTCATAACGGCGCACGCGTCAAAACAAACAGTTTTGTTGCAACAAGCCGGGATATCGCAAACGACAATTTCATGAAGGAGAAACTTGTCTTTGATCGGCCTGGTAAGCCTGACGCCAAGATTATCAATAAAGGCGAGATTTCTGTCGCAGAGAAAGGGCTTGCCGCTCTTGTGGGACCTACGGTCAGAAACGACGGCGTTATTGCCGGCAATCTCGCACGCGTCGCTTTGGCGGGAGGGCATTCCACATTTTCGCTCGATATGCACGGCGACAAGCTTGTGACCTTTGCTGTTGACGACAAGGCAGCCGGTGAACTGTACTCGGCCGACGGCAAAAAGCTGAAGGCGAGCGCAACGAATACCGGCAGCATAAAGACCAACGGTGGTGTTGTGGTCCTTACAGCCAGTCAATTTGATGGCATAGTCGGCGGCGTTGTCAACAGTGGCGGCATTGAGGCAGGAGATGTCTCGTTCCGTTCTGGAAGCAGCATACAGCACACTGGCTCAATTGTGGCAGCTCGCAAGGATAATGGCGGCTCGGTGCGCATGGATGCCAGAACATCTCTTAGGTTTTCCGGCAGTGTTGACGCAAGAGGAGGACAAAAAGGTGGCTCTGTCGTCCTGACTGGAACAAGGGTTGCTGTGGAAAAGGGCGCTTCTATCGATGCGTCAGGAAAGCGCGGCGGCGGCACAGTGCTTGTTGGTGGAAGCAGACAGGGCAAGGGACCTGAGAGGAATGCAAAAAAAACAACTGTTGCGGCACAGACTGTCATTCGGGCGGATGCGCAGGATAAAGGAGATGGCGGAACAGTCGTTGTGTGGAGCGATGAGCATACACGCTTTGACGGCACAATCTCTGCTCAGGGTGGACGTCGCGGCGGCAACGGTGGTTTTGTCGAAACATCGGGAGCAAAGCTTGAAATCGGGAAAAGCGCTTCTGTCTACACAAACGCTCTTCTTGGCCGCGTCGGCACATGGCTTCTTGATCCGCACAATTTTGTCATTGCCGCATCTGGCGGCGATATGACAGGAAGCACTCTTTCGAGCAATCTGCAGAACTCTGCTGTGACGATTTCCAGCGATAAGGGAAAATCGGGTCAGGCAGGCGACATCATTTTCAGGGATGCGGTTGATTGGAACACGAAGAATTTCTTGACTCTCGATGCGTATCGCAATGTAAATTTTGGAACCATTGACTTGACAGGAGCAAAGATAAACCTTTCAAACCGCACTAAGGCAGTCTTAATCAACAACGCAACATACTCAATCGTGCGGACTCTGGATGAGCTGCAGGGTATTGAGAATTCGATTAACTATGTCCTGGCAAAAGATATCGATGCAAAGGCGACTTCTTCATGGAATAGTGGGGCGGGATTTGTACCTATTGCGCGTTATATTGGTTATAGTGGGAAGTTTAATGGTTTGGGGCATACGATTTCAAATTTGACGATAAACAGACCGAATGACTATGACGTTGGACTGTTTTCTCGGCTTTCGCAATCAGGAGAGATTATCAATCTTGTTCTTCAGAAAGCGAAGGTTATCGGATATATGTGTGTCGGTTCGGTGGTCGGGACGAATTTCGGGTCAGTATCGTATGTTGCATCGAAAGAAGGAAGTGTGGAAGCAAAAGGTTCCAGTGGTCCATTTCCAGTGTATGACCAGAGTGCCTATTATGAATCGTATGCGGGAGGTATCGCTGGCCACAATGACGATTATGGAAAAATCGCCAATTCATCGTATACTGGCACAGTCAAGGGGAAAGCCTTAATAGGTGGCATTGCCGGTTGTACGGATGTTTTAATTGAAAATTCAGAGAGTGATGCTACTGTAACTGGTGAATTGGGCGTGGGCGGTATTGCTGGGCGTCTTTTATCTGGAAATATTAAAAAGTCGATTGCGCATGGCACAGTCAGCGGAAAGACCTTAACTGGGAAAACCGTTGGGCATGTGGTTGAAGGCTACATTATAGATGATGAAACTGGCGATGTGGTTGAAGATGATGGCTCAGGTGGATCGAGAGGACATACTGGCAAGAATTGCCCTGAACCCAGCGATCCCAAAGCCAACGAAGAAGTCAAGATGGATAAGGAGGTTTTCAGGGAAAATTCCACAACGGCATTCAGAGTGGTTTTGCCTTCCCGTGATGGAACCATAAGCTATGATGCCTCATCGTATTTTCTCGATGATGTCGCCTATGACGTGAATGAAGTCGTTGCGTATGAGGAATCACTTGAAGAGCAGGCCAAGGAGGATTACGAGAAGAATCCTGACTTTGCAAAGGCTGTCGCTTTCTACGAAACGGTTTCTGGCGCAAGCAGTGGTGTTCTGGAGATGCCGAAATTCAAGCTCACGCAGCAGCAATTGCAGCGTGCCGCGACTATAGGTCTGGCAAGGCGCTACAGCAAGCGTGCAAAAGACAGCCGTACGAAAGCGGAATATGCTCTTCGCGGCGATCGGTCTCCAATGAATCCCCAGAAGAATGATGCTGTTCTCCGCGGCATGGGGGATGCTATTGTCAATTCTGTTGCTCTTCGCACCCTGTACACAGAAGTGAGTACCCAGCCAAAGGAAGTTCTTGGAGCAGGTCCTGCGCAGCGTGGGCGCAGCGCAGAGAGAGGGCAGAGGGGGAGAGAACAAAGAGCAATCCCAGCGACTGTTGCTCTTGGTGGCATTTCAGAATTTTCTGGCATGACGGAATCGCTTCTGGCAAGTGTTCCTGAGGGGAGCGGACGGCTTCTGATGAAAACCATGAGTCGTGACGGTGACGGCATTGTGCGCGTCCACCCGTCCGCCTCCATGGCAATCGATCCCCATGTCACCCGTTCTGTTAATTCGATGCTCGATAGTGTTTTTTCTTCCATGTCACGGGCGCAGGTGCCTACACGTTCGGGTAATTTTGCCCAGCGCTCGACGGATGCTGTTATGAATGCCCTGCAGAATGACGAAAAGCTCCATCGTTATATCGATCTTTACAATCACTATGTGAAAGAGAAGATGGCTCTCGCTGGAGCCATTATGGGATAAGGATGTTTTGAGAAAAAGGACGCAGTCGAGGGGCTGTGTCCTTTTTCTGACTGTAAGCCAGATGGAGTACGCAAGAGGGCAAGAAAGCGGAAACGATGCATTGTTTCCTGCTTCCGTTTCAGTTCAACATTTTCCTCTTGACTTGACGATGACACGTACTGTACATGAGACGAAGGGGTGAATAAACCTTTTGCCTAACGGAACTGAAAATGCAAAAAATCAGGGGCGCAGTACTGTGCGCTTTTTTTCTTGTCTGCATGGCTTTGCAACCGTTTATGGCACAAGCAGACGTTGCCCAACTACCTATTGTGACCATTTGGGAGAAACCATATGCGGATGACATTGAGATGCATGGTCGCATTACGCTTATAGGTGACGAAAAGACCCACTACTACGACATGGGACACAGATATGGGCGCTACAAACCGTATTTCATCCTAACTTCCCATGTGCCACC
>JAFTDR010000103.1 GCA_017454105.1 Desulfovibrionaceae bacterium
AAAGCTGGAGATTAATACGAGCAGAGGCACGGAAGATGAAGTTCTGGATGCCCTGCGGGATCTTTTTTTGGGTTTTCGGGGGACGGGAAGGGCACGCACATGGTGCGCCCAAACACATTTTCCCATTTGTCGCAGCCTGCTCGCCGGGGAAACGATTTGGAATGAATCCAAAGGTAAAGGCGACCTAGACTGGTCCACTATTATAGACAAAAAAACTACCTATTTTTCCACCAGTAAACATCTTTTTTTGGCCCGAGGGGGCGAACTCCTCTATTATCAACTGTGCGATGCACTGAGCCGCCCTGAGAGCGATTTGGCTGCTTTGCTGGATACTATTGATTGTTCTGACGAGGAGCGCAAGCCGGAATCCCTGCACAAGGCCCTGAACGCTGGCCTTGACGTTCTTCTGACCCATAAGCAGCTGGACACGCTCGCCTCTTTCATAGAACAGGGCGACGACAATGAAACAGCAGAGGCAATGGACTTCAACACGACAGGTGAAAGGCGCTTTGTAGACACGAGTCCGCTACATGGTCTGGGGAGTATGCAGGGCTACCTGCTCGCCATAGAGATGGCACGCGCCCTTGCCCTGCAGCTTGATCCCATCGAAAAGGTCAACCTACTTGAAACGCTTTTCTGCCTGCACATCATACGGCATCTGTGCAGCCTTTCAGCAGAACAAATGAGAAAAAAACATGGCGCCATCAAGCTCGCCGACTGCCGGTTGGGGTACGGCCTCATCATGTCGCCAGAAGAATGCCCATCTCGCAGGCTCAGCCAACTCTCGCACCTCAGCTTCAAATACACGCAGCAGCTTCTCCACGACGCCGTCCACTCTATCCAGCCCCCAGAGGACCTCGATGAAACTGACCAGAAAAAATTCTACAATGAAGCTGACAAATCCTACGCCTTTGCCGTTTTTCGCAAAATCGGCAAAAGCATGGGCATGGTTATTCCCCGTACAGGCGGCAATGAACGCATGGTGCTCACAGAATCACTTCTGCGTACCCTTGTCCTTGTTCTTGTGAAGCCTGAAAGAGACCTCACATACGACACGTTCAAAGCCCAAGTGGCCGCGCATTTCGGTCTCGTATTCGACAGGGAGGGGATACGTCGAACCATGGCAGAAATCGGCTTCCCCTGCGATGATCCTGGCCACGATATTGATGCATGGGTTCTCAATACGCTGGAGAATGCCGGTATGCTCGTGCCGCTTTCCGATTCCTGCTCGCTTGTCAGAAATCCGGTTGCAGCACTGATGGGAGATAACGCATGAAATTCTACATAGACACATTCGTTAGCGCAATCAACGCCCAGATAGTACGTGCCTCGTCATCAGACCGTTCCAATATAATAGTCACACTCCCCTCACTGGATGCTGAATGTCTTCTCCGCATGTCGGCTACAATCGTTGATTATTGTGCCAAAACGCACGCATCTTATGCCGTCACAATCAAAATGGCTAGGGAGCTGGTGGCTCTCTGGCAGGAACACCAGCGGGCTGAGGCTGAAAAAAATGGCTGGGTAGCTGAGGGAAGTCTTACCGAATGGCGCAACAAGGCCCCAAAGTCCAAAGAAAGCCTTCTCATACTTATCGGCGTCGATAAAATAGCGGATCAGGGGAGCCTTGCGGACTTTCTTTCCCTCAGCACCGACTATCTATTTCGGACGACAATGGGCGGCAATTTCAAAAGCTGGGCGGGCGCGCTTCTCAAAAAAGCGGGCATCCCGTCTACCAAAGATGCAGTGACGCAGCTCAATGAGGTACTCACTTGCGTCAACGGCCTCCCTGGCAGTGGCCTCCTTGCCATTAGCGCGTGGCTCGAAACGCTTCCAGTCAAAGAATGCAGCACAGAAAAGGAGATCGCAGCCCTGTTTCTCTCAAAACTTGGCACATTCAGTATGCCGGGCTTTGAATCCTACGCAGAGTGCCCGAAAAGGAAGCGGAAAACGCTTAAGGAATATTTCACCCCCGCTGCCGACCTCTTTGTTTTCTATGACTTGAGTTCTACGAAGAAGACGCAATACCACAAGGCTATTGACGTTGCTCGGGAGGAAATTTCAGAAGGCAAGGAACTGTTTTCTGGCATCCGCCTCGGCTACTTCAGTTCTGAAACGGAATTTCTTGATGCGCTTTATGCCTATGTTGAAACAGGCGACCGCTCTGCAAAAGAACAATTTTTTGATTGCGACTTCTTTCCCGTCTTCAATAAGATATTCAAACTCAAAGAGAAGAAGCAGCCAAAGGTACATCCAAAAACGCTCAACGGCGCACCGGTTGATGTCTTCCTCACAGCAGTATGGGAAACCATCAGGGATTTCCATAAAAGTCGCCGCGGTGAGGAAAAGCCGAACAACATTACCATCTCACTGAAAACCTGGACTTACGGGAGCGAAGGTGGCGACGACGAGAATTACGACGGTAACAAGAATGAGGCCGTCAAGATGGCGGAGGATCGCCTGCGGAGCTTGATTGGCGGCATTGACGACCTTTTCGTGAATCGCCTGTCTGGAGAGAATATGCCCGATGCGCTCCCCCCCGGGTGTACATGCGTCTTTGACCGTGAAAACCTCGTCTGCGACATGAAACGGGTTCCCAAGTCCACCCTGGATTTTGCAGTCAACATTGATGGCTGTAAACGCAGCTTCGTTTGGAGAATTGTTCAACAGGATGACTGGGTACTCGGTATCGAGCTTATCCGCCGCTGCGCCTCAAAAGTTCCTCTCGGTGCTTGGCTGCCGACATTTCGGCTTGAATACTACGAAGAGATGCTTGCATCATCCAACGAAAGCGATACTAGAGAGATTTTGTTGCATGCGCTCAACGAAGCCGGAACGGTAGGTGATGGATTCTGTGTCAATATGCTTGCGATAAACGACATCAAGATAATCGACCCGCTTTTAAATGAGCACTTTCCCAAACTTGGCATAGCATACGCTAAATTCATCAAGAAGTGTACAGATAAAGGTATTCTGCATGCCATTTTTGATACCGAAGGGACTGAATGGCATGACCTTTGTGAGCTATATCAAACAACTTGTGAAGAAGCATCAAATCTTTTCAAGGATAATAAGAGCGAACTCACCCCCCTTCTGATGCGTGCATTTCTGATTACACCCCACGAAGGATGCAACACTTGGGAGGATACCCTCTCTTCCGGCATCGTCACTACGCTACACCCGGCACTTATGCAGATGCTTGAGGCAAGAATAGTCTTTCTGTTCTCCTGCTTCAGTGCTGCGTGTGCAAAAGCTATGAACGCTACAAAGTGGAACACTATAGCCAAAATATGGGACTATTATACCTCTTTGGCGGAAATCCACTCTCCAATCGAAGTCCTTAAAGATTCTAGCTCTAGCCTTACGGTAGATTCACGGGGAAGCGGCCTTATCCATAAAATTGGGCATACAGCTAATGGAGAAAGCAAACCGCTTTCTACGCGGCTAGGCATGGAACCGGATGACAGTGAAAAAAGTG
>JAFTDR010000104.1 GCA_017454105.1 Desulfovibrionaceae bacterium
GAAAGCGTGAAGTGACCCTCGCCCCGTGAGTTTACGAGGCGGAAGCCGACGACGCGTAGCGAGTGTGGGATATGAAGCAGGCAGCAATGGGCCGGTCGAATAAATCATGAGGTATGCTAGGTGGCACAATGATTTTTCCCCTCGACGCGAAATGAGCCCAATTGAAGCCGCTTTCCTTGGGCTGTCAAGGGAAAACCAGTATGCGGCATATCTACGCGAGACCGACAAGAGAGGGGGGGAGTTTTTTTTGTTGGTAGCCGCACTCGATCTAAGTTCCTGGCGCTAATCAAGAAAACTAAAAAAATTTCGCGTGTACGGATTAACTCTATATCGGCCAAGCTCGGGACCCCTAAAAAACAAGCTTTTCAGTCGCTCGAGGCATTCCTACTTCCTTTTTGCAGCTACTGGCAGCAGAGGAAGATGAAGGTCCGTATCACGCAAAAGCTCAGAATCTACTGTAGGTAATTGAACGATAGTATAGTAATTCGTACACGCGGAATTTTTTTTAGCTAAATCCGCAAGCGCAGGAGAGATATTGGCTTCTGGAGCCCTGTAGGTAAGAAGGGAGGCGAGAATTTAAGATTATAGGTATATATTGATGTACTATGTGGCCGTACTGTCTTCGATGATCTTTAAGTACTTCATTTAAAATTGATAAGAGATAAATAATATGTTCAGGCTCATTTCTGTATCTGCTCACGGGGGACGGCGGAATGCGCCTTTTAGAGGATCGTGTGTTATTTCTTAGGCGGAAGAATGCGGACTTTGTAAGGGTTCGATGAGGTTGAAAACCCGAATAATACCGCTGACCCGTAAGCGGATACTCATTTCTTATTATATAATTTTTAAATAATCGTTATTTTTATTAAAGCAAGCATTAATTTCATTGACATCTATTATATTTGCTAGCTTTTCGATTTGCAATTTTCTATAATTTTTATTTTCAGTGTTCGTAATCTGATGATTGACCATTTTTATTTCTTCACTCAAAGTCTGCTAAAATTGGAAAAATCTTAATAGATATATCTTAAAGTTTCTGTTTTTATTTTCTGAAAATTTTTAAAAATAATAAAACTATATTTTTTCAAAATTTAAATGATTATGACCTGCCTCTCTCTGAGCATATCGAAGAGGAATTGCCCGTTTCATGCGCAAACCCAGAGCATTTGGCCTATCACTTGCGTTTTTCATGAGTACACTTAGGAGAGTAGCCTATGATCCATGCAGAGATAGATATTGCGAATACAAAATACATGATTTTGCCTGTGGAAGAATACGAAAATATATCTCCTTTTCGAGTACGAAAATTCTCTGACCCGCTTTTAAAATTTAATTTCTACATGGTAAAACATTGTTTTTCTCTTGGAAAAGACGCACAATTACTGATTCCAATGTACAAAAAAGGTGAAAGTATAAAAGTTTTTTCAGAGTCTTTCACGTTTCCTCATACAAATGAAGACCTTCAAGTGATTATTTTTAATAACTTTATCGATCAGCCACATGAGTTTTTAGACGAAGCAGTTCCTTTATATCATTTATATTCAAACAATTTAGGCATTGGTTAATAGAATGTCTTCCAAAAATTATTGTACTTGAATCACTTAAATATACAGGACCATATATAGTATTTAATTCACAGTTTATCTTAGAACTGTTAGAATTGTTTGGTATATCTAAAGATAGGATATTATTTCCAGATAAAAATTATACAATTACTCATGCTATTATCACGCCAAACTATAATTATTTTACCACACATAACAATATAAAAATATTAGAAGTGTTGGGGAATTCACTTTTGGAACGGATTGATATTCTTTCTGGTTCTAGCAGAAAATATATAAAACGAGTACATTCAAGAGTCGTCACCAATTCAGAAGAGGTAGAATCACTTTTAAAAAAATTTGAATTTGAAACGATTATTCCTGAAGATCATTCTGTGAAAGAACAATTTTCATTAATGACGAATGTAGATTTTTCCGTAATGCCCCATGGAGCAAATGCTGCATTAATTCTAACTCAAAAGAAACGTTCAAATTTTATGGAGTTTTTTAGCAGTGCATACTTCGTCTACCACACTATAGGAATTCAACAACTTTTAAATTTAAAATATCTACCTCTCGTTGAGGCTAGAAATATTCCACCGATAATAAAAAATCATCATAATGGACAGTTCTGCAATATCGAAGTACCGATAAAACAACTTGAAGTATTTCTATCTAACGCATTACTACACTAAGTATTTCTGACAGTGAGATCTCAAATTTTAGTATGTAAAAAAGTATCCGCTCACGGAGTACGGTAGAATGCGGGTTCCGTCCCTGTGACGGGGAGACGCCACACCATCTCCGTAGGCTATGATTTCTCTTCGGTTCGAGCATGAGGAAAGCGTGAGAGCGGACTCATTCAGTCCTTACGTGCGCGGACCTGTGACTATCCTAACTTCCCGCGTGTCACATGGGAAGTTAGAAAGAATGTCTTCCTCTCTCCTTTACAAAAATGTGTAGTACACCCAGCCGCATATTGATTTTCCCACGAGAGACAAAGAAGCGCCAATAGGTCGGCCCCGATCGGATCCCTTCGTGCTGCGGGGAAGAATCTTTGTGGCGCCGAAGTATACTGCGGTCAGAAAAAATAGTCACTTTGAGTTGACAATACCAGACTCTGTTCTGACGTACGCTCGCAAAAATGTCAGTTTGTTTCTGGCTGGAGTGTATCTCACAGTGTACAGGCGGATTTTCTTTCTGGCGCGGCGTAGGAATGAGTTTTTTGAACAAAGGGGTGTGAATATGGACTTGCGAACTCTTCGCTATTACCTCGCCGTGGCACGTGAAGGCACAATTTCAGCCGCCGCTGTGGCGCTGCATGTCACCCAGCCCACTCTTTCGCGCCAGATGATGGAACTCGAAGAGGAATTGGGCAAAGCGCTGTTCATACGTGGAAAGCGGCGCATCGTGCTTACAGAAGAAGGGAGTTTTCTCAAGCGGCGTGCTGAGGAAATCGTTGAGCTTGCGGACAAGACGCTGGCTGAATTTCAGCTTTCAGAGGAAGGCGGCATTCGCGGCGAAGTCGTGATAGGGGCCGGTGAGACCGATGCCATGCGGCTTTTGGCCCGGGCTGCCCGTGCGGTGAGAGCGGTCCATCCCCAGATTACTTTCAGCCTCTACAGTGGAAATGCGCAGGATGTGGCAGAGCGTCTGGAACACGGAGTCCTTGACTTCGGGCTGTTTATTGAACCGGCCGACTTGTCGGGCTACGATTTTCTTAAGCTTCCGGTTACAGACACTTGGGGGCTTTTAACACGCAAGGACGGCCCCCTGGCAGGTAGGTCCACTGTACGGCCCGCTGATCTTTTTGGACTGCCGCTGCTTATTTCCGATCAGGCCATGGTCGCAAACCAGATTTCCGGCTGGGCTGGGCAGGGATCGCTGCACTATGTCGCCAAATACCGCCTCCTATACAATGCTGCGCTCATGGTTGAAGAGGGGGTAGGCCACGCTCTGTGCCTGGATAAAATCGCCCGCACAGGAAGTGACAGCCCCATCTGCTTTATTCCACTGGAGCCGCGCCTGGAAGTAGGACTGGATATTGTCTGGAAGAAGCACCAGCCTTTCTCCCGCGCCGCTGCGGCCTTTCTAGAAAGCCTGCGAGAAGAGATCGCCCAATGGAATAATCATGCTCAATAGGCATGATAACCTATCCAATATAGGTATTTGTATATTCTTTCGCGTAGGGTTAGGTTTCGTTCATCGCCAAGAGGGAGGAAAAACCCTATGCGTTGCACAGACTTTGTATACTCGGCGTCACAATGATTCTTCCTGCAACATAGAGTGAGCCCTGTAGGTACGGACCAATTGAAGTCGTTTTCCTCGGCTGTCCAGGAAATCATTACGCGGCTCAGTATAGCCGTGCCCGCCCGCTTGAACGACAGGAGTGGCCGTCAACGAAGAGTGCGTATGCACGTTCGTGGTCAACGTCCCTTATGAATCGTTCAAACGGTTTCTCACTCCCCGAATTTAAGGGCTCTTCGTGTACATTGAGCCATAGTCATTATGGCTTATGCCAGATACTCAATGCGGTGGATACAGTTCCGATCTGATTTCAGGACACGCAGATCCTGCTTTCGGCAGAGAGCAAGCTTTGTCCGCACGCGGCAGGGGAGAAAGTGTGCGCCTCAGTGGCTCAAAGTACACTATACTGCGGGCAGAAAAAAAATTGTCTCTAGAAGTTGACAATACCAGACTCTGCGCTGGCGTATGCTTGCAAAGATGTCAGTTTGTTTCTGGCTTGAGTATACGACGCCAACGATCTTCTTCCTTCCTTTTTGGTGGACTTGTTGCGAATCGCGAAACAATTGAAGAAGACCATTTCATCCGTCACGAGTAGAGACGACAATACCTCTTTTTGATAGGAGAATTTCCATGCTGTATGACACGCATTATCAGGAAGGCCAGAAAGTCACGTTTAAGAAATTCGACGTGCCGATTGCAGGATTGCTTTTCCTGCCGCAGGATTTCGATGAGAATGCAAAATATCCTGCTCTTGTGGTGACACATCCGGGCGGAGGAGTAAAAGAGCAGTGTTCTTCTCTGTACGCATGGCATATGGCGCAAGCAGGCTATGTAGCGCTTGCTTTTGACGCATCGCATCAGGGCGAAAGCGGGGGGATGCCTCGGTATCTCGAAGATCCCAGCTCTAGAGTTGAAGATATTCGCTCCGCAGTGGATTATCTTCTGTCTCTTGCGTTTGTTGACGAAGACAGGATTGGCGCCATGGGCGTGTGCGCGGGTGCCGGCTACACCATGAGCGCTATTCAGACAGACGCCCGCATCAAGGCTGCAGCGGGCATCAGCACATGGGATGTGGGCGACAGCGCAAAAAATGGCTTTCCCGGCGTACATATAGAGAATTTTCAACAAAAGCTTTTGCAGGAAGTGGCTGAGGCGCGCACACGGGAGGCAAGGGGCGGAGAGCCGGCATTCTGGAAATACGTCCCAGATTCCGAAAGCGAAATCGATGAAAACACATCGACCATCCAAAAAGAAGCGTACGAGTACTATAGGACTCCCCGCTGTCAATACGCGACGTCCGTCAATCGCTATCTTGTGTCAAGCAATGACAAGCTGGCCGCTTTTGACGCCTTCGCCCACTTAGACACTGTCTCGCCCCGGCCAATTTTGCTGATTGTTGGAAGCAAAGCAGACACTCTCTATTTCAGCGACGCCGCGTATGCCAAAGCCAAGGAGCCTAAAGAACTCTTTCGCATTGAAGGGGCAACGCATGTGGATTTGTACGACAAGCCGGAATTTGTTGGGCGAGTTGTTTACAAACTTCTCTCTTTTTGGAAGCAGTATCTGCAGTGATGTCGGCACACTCTCCCATTCTTTATTGAGAGTTTTACCCGTCACCTCGTCCTTAGGGACGAGGTGAGTACCTGGCACGGTACTGAGAGTCTATCCAGGCCAAGGTACATTGCCATACCCAAACTATTGATGGAGTCCTTCAAGAAATAGACTCGCGACGGATACAATCTTCCAGAGTACTTTTTCTTGCGATGCCTGATATACTTAAGTCAGAAACAAACTGACATTTTTGTAAACGGGAATCCTCACTGAGTATGCTCTTTTCAACTCTAAGCGGCACCTTTTTTTCTGACCGCAGTATACCTCCACCGATCAAGAAGAGACGAAGAACATCTTTAGCGTCGGGAGTATATCTTGGAAATACTGCCGTCTTTTGAGCAGTTTTGCTTACGTATCAATACAGGAAAGACAAAGGAGGCGACGTTCCTGGTGTAAAAACCGGGGTATCCACGTCGAAAAAAGTGATGAATTGTACACAATTTCTTGAGGCAATGGATAGCGGCAATAGAGTGAAAGCCAATTCTGAAATCCATATGTTTATGCACGCCGCCGCTCAGGAGGCTTTGCGGCTGACAGCAGAGCTGAATAGCCGCTATCACACACCAGAAGAAATCATTGCGATTATGACAGAGCTGACAGGGCGACCAATGGATCCCTCATTCCGTCTGTTTCCGCCATTTTACACCGATTGTGGCAAAAACATCCGCATAGGAAAGAACGTGTTTGTCAATGCCTGCTGCTGTTTTCAAGATCAGGGGGGGATTACCCTTGGCGATGGCTCGCTCATCGGCCACCGTGTCACCCTGGCCACCCTAAACCACGGTGAAACGGCGGAAAACCGAGGAGATTTGACCCCAGCCCCAATAGTTGTGGGTAAAAACGTCTGGATAGGTGCCTGCGTGACAGTGGTTCCTGGTGTAACCATAGGAGATGGGGCTATCATAGCTGCTGGCGCTGTCGTCACGCATGATGTGCCACCATTGACAGTTGTGGGTGGTGTTCCGGCACGTAGGCTCCGGGAAGTGCGTGGAGCGTAGCAGAAGGGCGCGTTGTTCACGAAAAAAACGCTCTCGATCGTTTTTTTCGCCTGGAGGAACGGATGATTTGGCCACGTTCACTTCGGCAGAGACGTCGCTCCAATCGGATAAAAGGCCTACGAGGAGCTATACTCACGACGCCAACGATCTTCTTCCACTCTTTTTTGGCAGTGGGCCTACCCAAAAACTCGAAGAGGAAGATTGCATCCTTTGCGAGTCTATGCTGGCTGGAAGCGTCTATTTTTCGCTGGCGATTTTTTTGAGCAGGAGTCTATGACAATGCAAGGCAAAAGCCTGGTGACAATTGTGCTTACTGGAGTGCTGCTCTTCTCTCAACTGATTCTGTGTGAGAGTTCTGCCTCTGAAGTACTCATACCCCAAGGACCGACCATGTTGCAGACTGAAGAACTCAAATTGACAAACGAGTGGGATAAAACCTTTGCAAAGAGCGAGACGGTGGATCACTGCAAAGTGACCTTTGTCAACCGCTATGGCATTACTTTGGCAGGGGACTTGTACATTCCCAAAAACGCAAAAGGTCCTCTTCCTGCGCTTGCTGTTTGCGGCCCCTTTGGCGCTGTCAAGGAACAATGCGCCGGTCTGTATGCGCAGACCATGGCGGAGCGGGGCTTTCTTTCGCTCGCCTTTGATCCGTCTTTTACCGGCGAAAGCGGTGGAGCCGTTCGCTTTATGGCATCGCCTGACATCAATACGGAAGATTTCATGGCCGCTGTTGACTTTCTCTCCTTGCATGAAAAAGCTGATCCCAAAAAAATAGGTATACTGGGCATCTGCGGTTGGGGAGGCATGGCTCTTAATGCCGCAGCACTGGATACGCGCGTTAAAGCCACTGTTTCTTCAACGATGTACGACATGACACGCGTGAGCGCCAACGGATATTTCGACTCCGAAGACAGCGAAGAGGCCAGATATGCCAAGAAGAGCGCACTGTGCGCTCAAAGGCTTGCAGACCTCAAAGCTCGTCACTATAAACTTTTGGGCGGTGTGCCTGGCACATTGCCCAGTGACGCACCGCAATTCGTCAAGGAGTACTACGACTACTACAAAACACCGCGCGGGTATCATGAGCGTGCCCTTAACTCGAACGGCGGTTGGACCGTGATCGGCTGCCAATCCTTTCTCAATCAGCCAATCCTCATGTATAGCGGTGAAATCCGCTCTGCTGTGCTGCTTATCCACGGCGAAAAGGCGCATTCCTGCTATTTCAGCAAGGACGCCTATGCCAATATGACAAAAAACAGCAAATTCGCGGCAAATAAGGAATTGTACCTGATCCCAGGAGCATCTCATACTGATCTGTACGATGGCGGCGCCCAAAAAGTCATTCCCTTCGAGAAGATAGCCGAGTTCTTTATGCAGAACCTTCAGTGAACCTCAAAGCCTTCTCTGCACTTGGGCTCATCTGACTGTTATACTCCCACAAGAAACAAATTGTCATTTTTTCGAACGGGGGTTGGAACTGAGTCTTGTATTTTCAACCATATGATGCAACTTTTTTTCTGACCGCAGTATATACACACGACGGATACAATCTTTCTTCTTTTTGCGCTCCCCAATACATCCACGACCAAGAGGACATGAAGAAAGCTTTGGCGTCGGTAGATTCTCCGCAAACCCTGCTTGGCCTCATGCCAAGAGATTCTCGGCACACAACGATTCTTCCCCACGAAAAGTAAGCCCAACGGGAGTCGACCAATTGAGTGTACTCTCACTTGGGAAAATCAGACTGCGGCCCAGGTAGCACTGAGAGCAGAGACGAGATCTGAGAAATAGGGCGAGAGGATATAGTCTTGAGTTGCGAGGAGAAAGGAGAGATGCCCAAGTCTGACAGAGAATGCCGCAGCCTGCTCGGAGCGTTTACCCACGTATTCTATAGAAGTCCAAGTTTGCCTGATACGTGATGGCATTGAGGATATGCTGTCTGTGCTGGACAATTTTGTCAGAAAGCTCTGCGAAGGGAGCTAATCCTAAATTCCTTGCTTTCTCTATCCAGAGATCAAGTTTACCTGCCGCTTCTTCTGCGTCTCTTATGAGAAGAATGGGCGTAAGTTCTTCCTTCAAACGATAGGGCGCAGAGAGTTCTGGCGTGTTTTCTTGAATCATCTGAAGTGTATCTTCTGCATGCGCAGTTTTCTGTTCTGAATTTTTTCCAACGGCGTACCTGGCTTTTTGAAGATCTTTCGAGAGCTTTTCCAGCGTACGCAATATTTCTTGTTTCTCTGGAGAGAAGAGAGAAATAAGGATGCTGTTATTTATATGACTCTTTCTATCGTCGCAATCTTTGAATCGCTCAAGGACTGAAATATAGCGGCGGAGAGTCTTCTGACGATCCTCATCTCCACCCGATTCAGCTTCCATGAGTTCCTCCGCTGCTTTTTCAAGGGCTTCTGCACTCATTGCAATAAATTTCTGCTCAATCTCCTTGTGAGTACTCTTTGCCTCGCGAGCAGTAGGCGTGCGCAGCTCATCGATTGCGTCTTCGACCCAACAGACGACGTGAAAAGGATCAACACAGCGAACGGCGTTTGGCAATCTTTGCATTCCAGGGTCAATCCACCTATCATCGTCACCGGCAACGACCTTGATTATCGCCCGCTGTTCCTCCGTTAATTGCGAACAGAAATTCTCAAAAACCCGCTGGCCGTGGCCTTCATGAACCCAAACGGTGCAATGACGATCCATATCGTAGACCGCAGTAATATACCTGCGTCCCTTGGAATAGCAGGTTACGTCGATGCACAAGCGAACCAGTCCATCGATGCGCGATAAATAATTGCGGTCTACGCGCCCATGGGCCGCCTTGATACAATTTCCTACAGTCGGCCAGCTAATCTGGAAAAATGTGGCTATTGCAGACTTAGGGAGTTGCAGAGCCATCCATGCAACGTCGTTGTTAAAGTCAGCTGTAAACCAACTTCGACCATCGGCCCAAGGGATATATTCCCGCACAACACCATGCTCTGGGCATGAAATACGGGCAGGCCCGTATTTCAGGAATACAGGAGTACCATTAATACCAAGGGCACGCCAAACAACCTCTCCAGATTGGTGATCATAGACATTGCAATCCTTCATACAGTGAGGACATTTATGCTCCCAAGGGGAGTCAATCTGCACATCCACCTCGATACAGTTTTGCTCCTGCTCCTCACCAGCAAGGCGGACCTTATGAACAGTAGGATTGACGCTTTTAATCACGGTTCGCTCAAGATTCAGAGTCTTCATCAAAAAAGAGGTGGAAATGCTCATTTCGCTATCCTTCACATGTTGCATGAATGAAAGTGCGTTGCCAAAAAAACCGCGTAAGCGAAGCCTACGAAGCTTCTCGGGCCGCATCAAACGCTGTATCTTTCCGTGAGCGGCGGACAGTCCAAGGGAACGCTCGCGAAGCGCACACACCCTTGACTGTCCGCCGATCGCGCAAAGGTCACAAGGCTCTCGTATTCTACTCGGTGTCACAAAGATGCTTCCCCACGACCTGAAGTCAACCCAGCGGTCTAGACCAATTGAGGTCGCTCTCCTTTGACTCTCGTGGGCAAATCTGAATGCGGCCGGGTATAGCTTCTCCAAGTTTATGTGTACCGTAGAACGTTCTTGACAATTGAAGCGTTCCCCACCCCATTTTTCACACAGGCTGAGAAAAACTAGGACTTCGGCTGCATGCTGGTTTTCCCACACAAGGCAAAGGACAACTAGACTCAAGCCAGAAACTAATTGACCTTTTTGCGAGCTTGATTTAGCACAGATTCTGGTATTGTTAACTCAAAGTAGCAATTTTTTTCTGACCGCAGTATAATCGCCAAGGGAAGAGACGCAGGGCACGGGCGAAAGTCAATGCTGGCGTACTTGGAAAGCTTCAAGGTGAAGCAGATCGCAAAGTGGGAACGAGGCATTCGCCAAGACTTGATCGCTCCGCACAAGGCTATGAGGCGCGCCAAAACGGAAGCCACACACGAAACATCACAAGAAAAAAATAGGAAATGCTCTCGCAAACCTATTCTCGCAGAAGTCAAGCAATCACCTGGAAATTCAGTGAGACAAGGATTTATTCATATTCCAGATTATGTTCCTTGCACCACTGTATCGCAATTTTAGCAAGTCTTTTATCTTTATATTCAAACCATTTTGATTCAATACCAAATCTGTATATTGCATCATTAAAACGCTTAAATGGCCTGCTGCTATTAATAGCACGATAGAGTTGGTCTTGAATTTTTCCTTGTGTTAAATTTTCAATAAAATCTTCCATGATTCCATACATATTAATTTCTTCTTTTTCGGGCAATCTGATATATTCGTCTCTGTGTTCATCGATAGTTTCTGTTAGTTCTATATCTTCCTCGCTCGTACAATCGAACGGTATAGTGTAAAATTCATTATCTGTTTTGCAATAATATGTTCCTTGGAACATATAAAGACAATCCAAGCTACCTATTAGCATATTTAGTTTTAATGGCATAAGAAAGAACCCTTTTTTGATGTCAAAAGTCAGTAAAAAAAGCCCATGACGGCAGTTGTCAGGGGTGCTGTCAGTAGGCCTCTGCTTGCCCGTATCTCTTACGTGCGAAAAGTTGCTTGCAATGGGACTTCCGTCTGCTGGGCGTCTTTTCGGCCACATCGTTTCAATCAAGCGGTAGCATTGTACTCCTGCGATCAGAAAAGACGTTGTGCTTGGCGTTGAAAATACCAGACGCAGTGCTGACTCCAGTTCTCAAAAATCTCAAGTATACAATGCTCTTGCAACAAAAAAAGGTCTTTGCCAGCAGTGAAGAGAAAAATGGCTTGAATCACGGCGTTTGCAAACCTTTTTTGTGCGAAGTGCGGCATTGGTTTCCGCAGTATGCATCCAAAAAACCTGACAGCAGATCCATTGCATACTGCGGGACTGCATTTTTCTCTTTGGAGTATGCCCAGCCGAGGTATACCCACAAGAGACAAAGAAGAGCCACCGCAATTGGTTAGCACCCGCAGCAAACTTCGTGTTGCGGGAAGAATCTTTGCGACCTCGAGTATACTCGTCTCGCCAAAGCGAGGCGGAGAAGATTGGCTACTCAGGCACAAGATGCTTGTGGGCAAAATGTATGTTCCAGTGGTCTTGTATCATTTTTCACTACGATCTGCTAGGGGTGGGCGTTATCTCAAAAAAGTGTGTTGCGCGCAGAGTTCTTTGCCGCGCAAGGCAAGATGCCCGATTTGTGCTGTTTTTTAAAGAGTCGAGAGAGTGAGCCCATTTTTGCATCACATGCCTCGTCGCTCATTGATTGTGAGCGCTCGCTTGTATGGGCTTGTGTCGTATTTCAATGAGATTCAATACTCACGACGCCAAAGATGTTCCCCATCTCCTTTTTTGGTTGTTTGAGGTATTGGGTATCGCATGAAGAAGTGAGATAGAAGATGTATCCGTCGCGAGTATATATGGTCCATTCGCCTTCATTCGCAGCAATTGCCTGCGAACTCAGCCACATCGTGAAATCCTGTGCGGAAGCTTGATACATTGCGCGTTCCGGCGAAGAGCTTGCCATGCGCATTGCAGAACCTGGGAGCGTGGTGGTAGATCTGATTCGCTATCCGTGCCACATTGTGTACCTTTCGCACTGCTGAGGCTCCCACGCAGTATTGCGATTTGTCTTGCCATACCCGCAGCTTGTTCTACGCAAGCCAGAAACAAACTGTCATGTTTGCGAACGTAAGTCAGCACTGAGTCATATCTTTTCAACTCAAAGTGGCTATTTTTTTCTGGCTGCAGTATAAAAAAAGCAAATCCCGCACATGGTACGATCGACAAATTGCATCGAACTCTTAGGATTTGCCCGTATATACTTTCGGTTTGGGGGGAGGCAATACCTTGTTTCGCCTAACGCTCTACGCGACGTCCGTGCAGACAATCACCCTTTTTTTTGAATCGAGGGTCTATCTGACTCGATATCTGCATTGGGTGTTTGCATTTGATGTGTATCAGGGAATCCTGCGGTAGGGCGCTTTGGCTGATTTTTGGACACAAAAAAAACCCTCGAAAGAGGGCTCATTGTTTTTATACTCCCGACACCAAAGATTTTCTTCATGTCCTCTTGGTCGGTGGTTGTACTGGATATCGCAAAAGAAGTGAAAAGGAAGATTTTTCCGTCGCGAGTAGAAGCTACCGGAGTAACCAAGATGAGCCATAAAACCCGCTCTTTTCAAGAGGTACGCCGTGCGCCTACGATGAGCAGGGGGCATTTGGGTACGATCAAATTCAGCCAGAATGGCTGCTGTGGAACCGGACGCCGCTCTTGTTGCGTGGTGAATGGACACCTTGTACTGACGATGCTTGGGGCTGGCGGTACGGCTATCTGTTTGTTTTGGTCTGGTACATGAAAAAATTCTTCGTGTACGAATTACAATTCTAGACGCTGAACTTCTCGTGCTGCGGGCCTTCATCTGCCTCTGTCGTCAGTGACTGCAAATAGGAAGCAGGAATGCCTTGAGCAACTGAAAAGCCGTGTTCTTTGGGATCCTGAGAGTGACCGATAGACTGGTAATCCGTACACGCGTAAAAAAATCTGTCAGGGTGAGATCATTTTTTTCTAGGACGAACATTGTATACTCAAACCAGAAACAAACTGACCTGTTTGCGAACGGCAGTGAGTACAGAGTCTTGTATTTTCAACTCCAAGTGGTCACTTTTTTTTTATGACCGCAGTATATCTCTCACATTCAGCAGGACTGCTCTTTCCGGCCACATTCCCCTCCATCTGCCTCATATGCTTGGTTGTGACGTGCGAACTTAATTAAAGAAATGAGAAACGCCGATAGCACATGCACGTTTCAGCACGGTGGATAGTTTGGGGTTTTGTTTGCCATCTTGAATGATGATGAGTCTGTATTATGGGCGAATCACCTTGTCGGCAAGAGACAGGCTGGTCACGATATCAAGCATATTCGTCGTTTCACCCACTTGTTTTTTGTCAAGGAGCCCGTAGTGTCCAAGACATGTGCCGCAAACAAGCAGAGAGACGCCTTGGGCAACAAGAGCCTTTAGGCTGTCCAGGGCTTTGCCTTCGTGTACTGCGAGCTTGACGCCGCCATTGAGCAGGACAATGCGCCACAGCTGAGGGCCGAGTTCTGGCAAAGTGGCCAGAAAGTTCGCCATAAGCCCTGTGCCTAAGGTATCATCGCCGCGACCAAGGGTTTCTGTTGTGATCAGCACAAGCGTTTTTGTCTTGGCTAATGGTGTTGGACAGGCGACGTATTCGGCGTCTTCCACAACTGCCTGGGCATTCCCGCCCTCTGCTGTGATTTTCCATGAGCCTGGACTTGTCTCTGCGCTTTGGACAGTGTAGCCGTTTTTTGTGAGGAAGCGAGATACATTCTCCAAGGAGGCTTGATTGTCTACAAGAACTTCAATGTCCTTGGGTTTGTCTTTGGAGATGAGTTCCTTTGTTTTCATAACAGGTTGGGGACAAGTGAGTCCGCGACAGTCAAGAGTTGTCATACTATCTCCTTACGGCTTTGCGATTTAGGCAAGCATTTCCAAAAAGGCTTGAATGCGGATACGCAGCTGTTCGCAATCAGATTCAGCGTAATCGGTGACGATTTGCAGGAAGGGAAGTTTGAGCGTTTCATGCACAAAGGTGCGCACTGAGGAGGATTCCACATCATATGTTTGGCAGCCCTGCCAAGTGAGGTCACAGACAGCGTCTACGGAAAATTCATTGGCGAGCTTTTGCAGGCTTTCATACCGTCCTGGATTGGGTGACATAACGGCACAGGGTATGTCGAGGGTATTCTGAGCGAGGAATTCTATGGCATTGTCGCATTTCTTCTTGTATTCGCGGACTTTTTTGTAGCAAGTGCAATTGTCGATACAGACGACAGATGCTCCGCATTCCTCAAGGATTGCGATGACTTTGTGAGAACCCATGCCTGCTGGAACGCCGGTCACAAGAATTCTGGGCGCTTTGCTTTGCTTCGGGGAAGGATTTTGGTCAATTTCTTGGGCAATAGCTTCGAGTTCTTGTATACGCTCTTCGTAGACGGGCATAAAGGATGCCCGAAAACAGATTTCCAAAAGCTCCATGCCAGTGAGGGGGCTTGGCTTGCGCTTGGCCAGATCAAGGACGCGCTTTAAGGCTTTGCGGAAACGTTCAACGAGATCTATGGCCTGCCAGATCGCCTCTTGCGTAATTGTGACCTGCAGAGCTTCCTCAAGCTTTTCTTTGTAGAGGGAAAGTTGCTTTTGCCAATAGACCGTGGCTTCTTCGTTTTGCCGTTGAGGCAGTTCAAGAACATAGACTGGTTTTATTTTGCCAAGAAGCTCAAACATCTTCTTTTTGCCGTCGCATGTGGTATCGGCCACAACAAGGTCTGAGGCTGCAAGATAGGGACAGCTGTCCTCGAGAGCAAAGCCAAAGCTGCTTTTGATGAGGGGACAGAGTGTGCGCGGAAGAACGCTTTCTGCTGCGGGAATTCTGTAGGTGAGTAGGTACAATATTGCCCGACGACTTTGCGACCGGCTTTTTTTTCTTCCTGAAGACGCAAGACGTTTTTATTGGTATTGGTACGAAAGGCTTGCAAACTGTTCCACGTCATGATGCGAGATCCTTTTTGTTAAGAGATGACGCTGCAAGTGCCGCCCCGAGTGCCCCGGCAAACTGTGGGTATTCCGGCACAAGAACCTGACAGCCGAGTTCTTTGGAAAGCAGACGCGCGCAGGCTGGGCTTTTGGCCAAGCCCCCAGTAAAGACACAGTCGCCTTGTATGGGAATGCGCGCTGCGAGCGTGCGGATTCGCCTGGCGATGGAAGAAAGCACGCCAGCAGCAATCGATCCTGGTTGTGTGCCCTTGGCGAGCAGGCCAATAATCTCCGTCTCGGCAAAGACAGCACACATACTGGTTATGGGGCAGGGCACGGCTTCGTCCGAAAGCGCACAGAGTGCCTCAATGTCAAGATTGAGAAGGGTCGCGACACTTTGCAGAAAACGTCCAGTTCCTGCAGCGCATTTGTCGTTCATGACAAAATCACGCACAGAGCCGTTGCGCTCTATACTAATGACCTTACTGTCTTGTCCGCCGATATCGATGACCACACTCGCGTTTGGGAAGAGAGCAAAGGCTCCTTTGGCGTGACAAGAGATCTCCGTAATGTTTTTGTCCGCAAACGGAAGAGCTACCCGTCCGTAGCCTGTGGCTACAAGCCCCTCAACGAGGACATCTTTCTCGGCCAGCAGCAAGTGCAAAACATCATCTGCGCTTTGCTTGGGATTCCAGCCTGTTGGCAAATCGGCTCGAGCAAGAACCGTACGCGTCTCTTTATCCAAAAGGACAGCCTTGGTTTGCGCGGAACCAATGTCAATGCCCACACAGCATGTTTTGTTCATCGGTACTGTTCAGCGGAGCGCTGCCTCCATTGGGTATTGCGATATGAGAAAGCGACATCTACCCGGCGTACGGTCGTACGTCAGGTACGCTAAAACGTTGCATACAGTATTGAGGTATGCGGGACTTGTTCGACAAGAACAGGAGCAGGGTGCGACGCGTCCTTTTATGAGTGCGCCCTATGAGTCAGACAGGCCAAAAACCTCACGGTGCATTGAAAAAGTCCGTGTGGTTCAACGTATGACGCCAACTATATTGCGGTCAGAAAAAAAATTGTCACTTAGGCTTGAAAATACCAGTCTCTGTACTGACTCCTTTTAGCAAAAACGGCAGTTAGTTTCTGGATTGAGTATACTCCTGACACCAACGATCTTTCCTGCTTGGCAGTGGGCAGGTATAGCCCAAACAATTGAGAAGGAAGATTGCATCCGTAGCGAGTTCTGGTTAGAAAAAAAGGTACGACTTGAAGGTAAAACGACCAGACTCTGTACTGACTACCGTTCGCAAAAATGACAGTTTGTTTCTGGCTAGAGTATATACCCGGCCGCATAACGATTTTCCCTGGAGTGACAAAGGAGAGAGATATCAGCTGGTCGGTAACCGCTGCTCACTCGTGCGGGGAAGAATTTTTGTGCTGCTGAGTATATCTCGAACATGCCGCGCATACTTGGCGTATGTATGCGGTTTAGAAGGGCACAAAGAAAGACGGCACTCTGTTTGCGCACGTCTTTTTTTGAAGCCCGTGTTTTTCTTATGAGGCCAAAGAGAGAAAAGAGAGAGGGGAAGAAAAAGAGAGGAATAGGGGGGATTTGCCAAGGTGAAGGAAGTCTCTTCACACAAAAAGGCTCTTTTGCTTTAGTGATCGCTTAGACGGTCCGATCAAAACCGTTGAGCGCAGACAGACAGTCCACCTGCGCATGGTGCTCAGGTGAAGCCTGTTTTGTTGTGGCTCATCAAAGATGAGGAAAAAGGGGGGATGTGTACTGTAATCATAGTCCCTCTATAGAGACCGCACTCCTGTTTGTCAAGGAGTACAGAGGCAGGATCCGCACTGGCAGTATACTGCGGGCAGAAATAAAATTGCAGCCTGTTAGGCTACGAAGTCCCTTATTTCGGGAACTTCTTACATGTGACAGAGTCAGTTTATTTCCGGCTTGAGTATATCTGCTCGCAACAAGTGTGGAGATAGCCAAAGAGCCCCGATCTTCTTGGCAGATCGGGGCTCTTTGGTCACATATTCTTAGGCGAGGCAAAGTTCTTTAGCCTGTTTGCCGCTCATATACTCGATGCGGAGTTCGAGGACACACATTTTGTCAAAAAAGCGATCGATTTC
>JAFTDR010000105.1 GCA_017454105.1 Desulfovibrionaceae bacterium
TATTCTCTGGCTCTTGTCGCACCTGCTGCCTTGTAGCTCACCAGGCAGATAGGCTTTTCCTCTTTGGACCCCACAAGTCGGGTTATGTGTTCTAGGGGTGGGGTGTAGTCGATGCGACCTTTGCTGTAGAAGCTGAACTGCGTCCCCAGTACTTTGTCCCGATCAGTATTGGCGGTGTCAGACATCAACATCGAGAAGTTGAAAATACTCTTGTCAATGCGCTGTTTCACTTGTTCAGGCAGATAGGGGGCAGCTAGATCCCTGCAGATACTCAAGTACCGTAGCTCTTCAAACTCAAGCCCAAGACTACTACGTGTCTGAGGGCGAATCTGGTACCATCGCTTTCTGTTTTCCAGGCCAGATGTGAGGTTCGCTCCGATAACGCCTTCAATTTCGTCTATCAGGCGAAGAACAGTTTGCTTTGAGCAATTCAGGTACTCCTGCAAATCCTGCTGAAAATGCCTACGTCCATCGAGCATCAGGAGATGAAAGAGTCGAAGTAACTTGTTTCCTTTGGTGGCACCGTCATGCTTATGCATCTACATAGACCTTAGCCATGGCTGAGCCACAGCGAAAAGAAATCTCTCAGAGAGGGTTACACATGAGCAATTGTCCGTTAAACGGACAGTTGCAAAACAATTGTCTCTTTTGCGCCTAACAAGCGGTAGAGTTTACTCTCGTTCGATCCAGAGAGTGGTGGAGTCATTCTATCCCTATGCAATTGTCAAGTGGACGGATTTCCTGAAGCGTAGTCTAGATTCGGAAATGCTGGGGGGTCCTCCGCGAGCCACATGAGGCGCGCCTTTCACAGACGCGACTGGCTTCTTGCAAACAACAACCATGCTTGCGCACGGAGCGTTATTCTCCGTCTCTGATTTTAGGTACAGTATAATGATAAAAATGAGGTCTGTAAATCTATCATCTTGTTTCTGTGCGAATTTTTCCTCCAAAATGGTAAGATGGAAAACTCGCCTATTTTTGGTACACTTCTTCGGGAACATCGAAAGGCCAAAGGTCTTTCGCTGTGGAAATTCTCAGTGGCAATCCCGTACCGACAAGCAAATATTCAACGGATAGAACGTGGATTGGTCGAGCCGCGAGTTAGACTTGCGATGCGGCTTCTTACTGTCCTTGGAGTCGATGTCGGCGCATTTATGGAGGAAATGGCCGTTAAAGAAGATCTATTGCCGACAAAATCAACTCAGAGTGATGATCTGGCGCCGGTGCTGAATACCGCGCCAGAAAAGGGTCTTGAACCTCTTGGCAAGCTGCTCCGTGAGACTCGCAAAGCATACCAGAAATCCCAGAATGCCATCTGCAAAGCAGCTGGGTATACCACCCGCAATCTCATCATCGTCGAGAACGGCAAGCAGAATCCCAAAATATCTACCGTATTGAAACTTGTATGCGCTATTGGCTGTGACGTTGCTCAGTTCTTTAATGAATTAGCGCGTCGGTACCAAGCTCAGGAAGCAGACGAAGCAGAATGCGGCCAGCAATAGGTGTGTCAGCCTAGTGTGCGGGATAAAATTTTCGTCCTCGAAAAAAAAATGATGTCAACCCCCTTGACAGAATTTTTTTATTCTGAACCCGATCAGACTCTATGACCAGGAGCCAGGCCTTCGTGAGGCATAAGTAGGTTGCGGTGGGATGTTCGCCGCTCTTGTATCCATCAGCTCAACCCTTTTGCGTCAATATTCACAGCTGAAAGCTCCTGAAATCTCGGACTACAGAACGTCTTGCGCACCTGAATCCATTTGGTACAATTTTTGCATAGCAGACAAACTTGTTTCGTTGATGCCTTATTTCTAGCATATACGAGCATTTGTGCAGCATACTCTGCAAGTGCGCACGTGTGACTGAGGCTCCCATGGTTTCACGGGTGGATGTGCCAACGAAAGTAGTCGCCGTCAGTCTCAAGCATCTGCCAAAACGGACGCGTGACGAGAATACCAGCTGGCCGATCAGAACCTGCTTCTGCAGCGAATCAACGAAGACGAACATAGCAGTGGAATTTTCCATATTACGGAATCTTCATCCGAAAAAAAAATTTTTTTTCGCTATCTCAGTCGAGCAGCAGCTAAGAACTTCCCGTCGGAAATGCGATCACAAGCAGTATAAGAAGGTACCCGCCAGCCGGCCTGATTCACTCAGGCAGGCTGACAGGATGATCAAGACAAGATATGATTGCTGAATACCCACGCAGGCATTGTAAGGTACAAAGCCCAGAATATCGCTTAAAATCACGTTCTAAGTTGAGAATTATTGGGAGCAAAGCGATATGGCACGTTATTTGCGTATAGTATCTCCTAAACGACACAGGCACTTGACAGCTAAGCACACGCTCGCATAAAAATGAAGCTGCTCAGCAAAGCAAAAAAGTACGCGAGAGAACACATGGCACAAAAGAAAAATGCCCCACAGAAGGCA
>JAFTDR010000009.1 GCA_017454105.1 Desulfovibrionaceae bacterium
AGCAGAAGAAGGCGAAAGAGACTCCGAATCCTACGTCTGAAATCCTTACCTTTGAGAAGATGGCCCGCGAGTGGTTTGAACATAAAACGACTGACCTCGCGCCCAAGTACCGCAAGCAGGTGCAGTCAAAGGTCGAGAACAATTTGATTCCGGCTATTGGTCAATTTCCCATTGCCGATCTCAGGGGGCGGGATATTCTGCCGTGCCTTCGGGAACACGAAGCCCGAGGGCACATAGAAACAGCGCACAAGTTAGTTGAGCATCAACCATCCACTGACACATGTCTCATTCACTTCACCATTCCTTGAATCCATTCAAAAATCCTTTTATGAGACACTAAGACCCTCTTGGGTCTTTTTTTGTACCTTACGGACCTCACCTTGTGGCCAAAAGCCCCCACCCCACCCTCAAGGAGTGTGCCTGCGATCGTGCACCCATCGTTCTATGTGGAGCTCCTGAAAAGGATCGAACGCGCAGAGTTGCCAGATCCAAAGGCGTCTTTGTTGGGCAGATCTGATTCTTGCGTGAAATTTGTGAATCTGTACGCTACTCCCGTACAAAGAGGGCAAACGTCTAACCTGTCGTCCACGAGAAAGAGAAAGGTCTTCAGTAGGATCTTGATAGGAAGACAAAACTCTCGCAGCGTCACCCCTGATGAACCTAAAGGCATGAACACTGCAGGAACCTAGACAGAATGATCCTTTCTGGTAACGACTCAAACTGATTGGCTGGGTGAAATCTCAGACTCTCTCTCCGCGCCGGTTTTGCTCCTGCTTTTATGATGCAGCTTTTTTTTGGGGGGACTCGACGATCCATCTCGCAAAAAGCTAGCTCTATCCGTTCGCAGATTTTCTTCTGACAGGCTTTTGGTATCGCGTCAGCCTGAAGAGAGCAAAAGACAGTCACCTATCAAACTTCTGCGTCTTCTGCCATTGGTATCTCGCTTGGACGACGGGCAGAGGTACGCTTTCTTCAACTTTCATCATGTAAGGATGGTCACTCCAGGAAATACGACGCGGTTTCGCAGTCGTTTTCCCGCCCTAGATGAACAATTAAAAATTTTTTTTCTCAATCAGCAAAAACTGGAATGATGCTGACATATCATGGTGCTAGATGTGTTTTGAAACTCGCTTCACCCTGCGAGTTCCCCAATGCCCTGCGTTGCACATACGACGTGCGCAGGTTTCCCATTGCGCCGTGATAGGGTGTTTGTCATCAGTAAGACATACATGGCGTTTTCCTACACCGCAAGGAGTGCCCATGGTTACACTGCATTTTTCCGAGGGAAAGGAACTTCAACTTGGCTACCGTCTCCTCAAGATTCTGGCAGAAAACCTCCCAGATACTGAGGAATACTCCGAGCTTGGTCAAGCCCTTCTGGACCTTGGTATTCCCTCCATTACCCAGGAACTCGTCGGCAACCCCATCTTGTCCAATGCCCAGTATGACACCATGTGGGAGACGGGTAATCTCGAAGTTCGTCGCAAGCTCGTTGATGAAAAGAAGTTTCTTAAGAACCTGACCGATGCACAGGCAAAAGACATTATTACGCTCAATGATACGCAGATGCTTGAGTCCATAGCAGAGTGGGCAGAACTCTTCTATCCCGATGAAAACGATTCCGAGCAGGCAGCACGTCTGAGCGGCAGCATGGCAGACGCAGTGCTTACGCATATCAGCACACACTCGGATTCAAGTGTTCGTGCCTCTCTCGTTCGTAACACGTCATCTCCTGCAAAGTTTCTTCCGTCTGTTAGGCTGTGCATCGAACAGGGCATGTCACGGCATATGCGTCTTGCCGGCATGACCGCCGACGATAGTCAAGCCCTTAGTCATGCTTCATTGGAGACAATCATATATATAGCGAAAAATATTGAAGAGATTTTGGACAAGAACGTTCGCCGTACTGTAGCTACTGCGCTGATAGAACATCCCGACCCCTCTGTTCGCCTTGCTTTGGCAGAAAACAGCAGTGCCCCGGCGTATGCCATAAAAGCTCTGCTCAGTGACCCAGATATTGACGTTGCTGCTACGGCACGAAGAGAATTGAAAGACCGCGACGAAGAGAACGAATTCGATGAAGACTAACTCTATCAGATAAAAAGGGCGACTCCGTGGAGGTTGCTGATATGGGAAAAAAGTGGAATGGTGATGCAACCCCCTCTGAAAAGCTGTTGACGCTTTTCGCCATCCTGTTTTTCAACAACAGGGACTTTAGCTTAACGGAGCTGACGGGCAAGGACAGGCTCAATTCTTCAAAACAATCTATAGCCCGCCTGCTCAAGCAGTTGGAGAATTCTGGCATCGGCAGCCTCCACAGGGAAATTCGGAACAGAGAAGCCTATTATCGCCTTGAGCGACCAAAGACGACGCACCCCGTGAGTCTGAATGCCGAGGGGTTAAGCCAGCTTGCCTTGTGTCGGGAATTCCTCATGGATTTTCTGCCTGAGGCCATGCAGAGGGAAATGAAGGCTAGTTTACATCAGGCTGCTTCGTTTCTTCCCAAAAATACCTCGTTGCAAGACGGCATCGGAGCTAGCATAAGTAAGGGGCACATCGACTACACGCCGTATCAGGCGTTTATTGCAACCCTGATTGAGTCCATTCGGAAGCGGAAAGTCTGTACCGTCTGCTACCGTGCATCTCGTATGGGCGAGGATAAGCAGCATAGCTTTGCCCCCAAGCGTTTATTGGCCTACCACGAAAGCATGTATGTGGTGGGGTATCTTGTCACAGACGAAGATCCTGTTGCTCTGCGCTATGATGACCCCATGAAATTAGCTATCCATCGCATGAAAAGCTGCGAGATAACGGAACGTAGCTCACAAGACGTGTCAGACACGCTCCCGTTAGACCGCAGAGCCTTTGGCTTCGTGGAAGGAGAACCGTTCACGGTCACCATACGATTCAGTCCTGTTGTGGCAACGTATGTGGCGGAACGACAGTGGAGTTCTGAGCAACGCATAGACATGCACGATGACGGCTCAATAACCCTGCATATGCAGGTGTATACCGTTCAGGAGTGCATTGCCTGGATTTTGAGCTTTGGCGATGCTGCGGAAGTGCTTGAACCTGATGATGTACGAGCGAAAATAGCTGAAACAATCGAAAATTTGTACGGAACCTATTGCTGATTTGCGAAGACACAGACGATATAGAAATGGCTGTTAGTGGCATCTGTGGATTTGTGCGACGTCGGTTTGATGGACATAGCGGCGTTGTATATCTCCAATAAGATCCTTGCGACGCAGAAAAGCGCAACCGTGCTCGTCTTGGCCAAGATCGGTCTCAATCATGGCACCTACGGAAAAATGAAAATGCGGAGCTAGCAGTTGTGGCAAATTCTGATCACTTCTGCGTAGATATGTCCCTAGCAGCTGTCACAAAGCCGCAAGCGTTGTGATATCCAAGTTCGAGTAAGCCTGTGGAGCAGTTTTTTATATACTAACGATTTTCCGTGGTGGCGAGTACGATGAAAACTGTGCCCCGTCTTGATCATGATTTGTAAAAGATATATATTGATTGCCAAAAAACATATTTCGATACGTGTGGAGAAAGTACGTCATGAATACCATTCTTATGATAGACGGTTCTGCAGGTGAAGGCGGAGGGCAAATTCTCCGTACCTCCTTGGCCTTGTCAATGGCCTTGGGTACTCCGTTTCATCTGCTGAACATTAGGGCCGGTCGTCCAAAGCCCGGCCTGCGTCCGCAACACCTCGCTTGTGTCAAAGCAGCTCAGGAGATATGTGGCGCAGCTGTTCAGGGAGCTGAGCTTGATTCCAGGGAAATCATCTTTGAACCGGGGACGGTGAAGGGAGGGAACTACCGTTTTGACATCGGTACGGGGGGGAGTTGTATGCTGCTTTTGCAAGCTATTTTGCCTCCTTTGCTCACAGCGGATGCGCCATCAACCATCACTGTTACTGGCGGAACGCATGTACCGTTAGCTCCGCCCTTCGAGTTTTTGCGGGATTGTCTTTTTCCCCGTCTTGAGGAAATGGGGCCAAAGCTTACGGCCAGTATAGAAAAAATCGGGTACATGTTTGAAGGCGGGGGCAGCATTACCGTTACCGTGGCTCCTGTGCCGCAGTTGCAGCCGTTCCACCTGACACATGGTACGTTCAGTACGGCTGAAGCGGTTATATATGCGCACGGTGAAGACGCAAGGAATTTTAACCGTGAACAGAAAATGTTGCTCTCCGAAAAGTTTGCCGACCTTGGTCTTACAGAAGAGACTGTTAGAAGGGTTGATGCTCTGCCGGCAGAAGGGAGCGGCAATGCCGTCATTATCACCACCACACACGGCAATTTTCGTATGGTCTTTGGCGAATATGGTCAGAAAAACAGGCTTCCCCCGAAAGTAGCGGAAATAGCAGCGCGGCATGCCCTTGAGTATGTGCGTTCTGATTGCGCCGTGGACTATCATCTTGGCGATCAACTTCTTGTACCGCTGTCACTGGCTGGTGGTGGCAGTTTTACCGTCACGAGGCTTACAAGTCATATTGCGACCTGCCTTTCCGTTATCAGGTATTTCATGGACTGCACCGACGATACCCAGCCCCTGGGAACAAAAAATGCCAAGGTTGCGTTCACGGCGACTGTCAGACCGAAAGGAGCGCCAGTACCGACTGGTACAGTTGAAACCTACAAGGAACGGGAAGTTTCCGCACCCTGGCGACAGTGGGGAGAAGATCTCATCGAGAGCGGTGCCAGAGAGCAAATGCGCAATGCCTGTTCCCTGCCAAATGCCATATGCGGTGCGCTCATGCCAGATGCGCACACAGGGTACGGTCTGCCCATCGGTGGAGTTTTGGCGGTGAAAGACGCCGTTATTCCCTTTGCCGTAGGTGTGGACATTGCCTGTCGCATGCGTATGACAGTGCTTGATTTGCCAGTTTCGATGTTTGAGAACGAGAAACGCAATATTTTGCGGCAAGCCTTGCGAAAAGAGACACGTTTCGGCATCGGAGCCAGTTTTAGCGCGGAAGAGCGACGTGAACATGCCGTTATGGATGAAGACTGGAACTTTGCCGACATCGTGAAGCAGAACAAGACAAAGGCGTGGAAGCAGCTTGGTACGAGTGGAAAGGGAAATCATTTTGTTGAATTTGGCGAACTGTACATAGCCGAAGATGCTGTTCTTGGCGGCAAAAGACTTACTGCAGGGACATACCTCGCCCTGCTCAGTCATTCTGGAAGTCGCGGCACTGGCGAGTCCGTTGCCCAATATTACAGCAATCTTGCCATGCAAATGCGCCCGTATCTTCCTGAAGGCATCAGGCATCTTGCATGGCTTGACCTGGATTCAGATGTCGGACAGCAATATTGGGAGGCAATGCAACTCATGGGACGCTATGCGCAGGCAAACCATGAGCTTATTCATCAGCATATTCTGCGAAATATTGGTGCGGAAGCGTTGACTCATGTGGAGAACCACCACAACTTTGCATGGGTGGAGGAAGTTACTGGGCAAAAGGCCATCGTGCACCGAAAGGGAGCCACTCCCGCAGCTCTCGGAGTGGAAGGCATTATCCCCGGTTCAATGGGTTCTCCAGCATTTGTAGTACATGGTAAAGGGAACGCGGAAGCCCTCAACTCCTGCGCTCACGGAGCTGGCCGACTCATGAGCCGTGCAGCAGCCTTTCAAACCCTGAATGTGGATGCCGTGTTGGCATATCTCGCCGACAAAGGGGTTGAGCTGATGACAGGCCAGCTTGACGAGGCGCCTATGGTGTACAAGGACATTCAAGCAATTATGGCCGCCCAACAAGATTTGGTTGACGTGGTGGCTCGCTTCGAGCCTCGCCTGGTGAAGATGGCTCCCGTGGAAGGTGGCAAGAAGAGACAGAAAGAGCAGTCCATCAGCACCTGGCGTTGAAAGAATTGTTGGCGCTCTTTGTTGGAAAATGTGAGGTACGCTGTATGGAGAAAACAGTACGGCGTACCATGAAAATATTCCAGGAAAAAGCACTACAGTTCACTATGCTAGAAAATCAATAAGGATATTTTCATGAATACAGAAAATACAAATGTTCGAGAAGGAGCAATTTTTGTAGAGCGGATACCACAACGGAGAAAGAAATGCCATGTAAATAGTATTTTTGGAAAATCACAGGAAAAACTGCCTATCATAACAATTTTTCTTCAGGAGGAATCTCTTCAAAAATATAAAGAAATGTCGTATATTATAGGTGGTACTCAATGTTTTCATCCTTTTTTACTGCTCGATGACAGGATTAGAGAATGTGTTACAAATGATCATCTTGGAAAAATACCACAAGATGTATTAAATAGTTATAATAATTCTGGCGTTCAAACAAAGATAAATTTATATATAAGCAAAACAGATTTGCAATATTTCAAAGAATATGAAAAAAAATTCAGTACTTCACATATAAAAATTATTGAATTATATTTGATTAGGCGTTCGTATGATGATGCTCACAAGCTTCTTAAGAAACAAAATAAGAAAAAGGTAGTAAATTTTAAAAAAGATAGAAAATATAAAGATATACAAATTTACCTTAAAGTCGATAGGCGTGCCTATAAGTATTTTGTTAAGAAAGCAAAAAATCCTATTCTTACCAGATATGTTATTGAAGATTATCTAATAGAATGTTATTTAGACGAACATGTTTTTTTAATAGATGGAAAAAAGATATTTTATCCTATGAAATTTATCAAATCTCCCGATTATTTATCAAGAGTTATAAGAATAAAAATTTATGAACATGCGTTGAAATATTTCGATCTCTGTGCGAGTCAGTTAAATATAAAACGCGACGATTTTATGAGAGCCTATCTAGAAGCCTGTGCAAAATACCGTGCAGACACACATGGTTGTACAAGAAATGGGTTTATTGGGATTGACTTTGAAGAATCATATCAGAAAGAGTTGTATCTTGTAAAATAATATGCAGAAATTTATAGAGCTGGATAATGAATAAACTAAATATTTGTATCGCTGGTTCACATAGTTTTGAAAATTATGTAATTCTTTCCAATATTGTCAATGAAATTGCCAGTGGGCTTGATAAATTTGCCTTAACTTTCATCTCTGGAAATGCTAGAGGAGCAGATTCTTTAGATGAAAGATATGCTAAGGAACATGGATTTGATCTTGAAATATATCCAGCAAATTGGAAAAAATATGGAAAGGAAGCAGGGTTTATCAGAAATAACAAAATGGCATCTATTTCAGATGTACTAATCGCTTTTTGGGACGGAAAATCCCATGGTACGAACGATATGATAAAAAAATGTCTGATATGAACAAATGTACATATGTTTTTGATTATGATGGATATAAATTTGATTGTAGCAATAACAATGATACCGAAGTATATAATTCTGGTGCGACACGAGGGCTATACCTCATGTGGATGGAACAGCCACTTAATTGGATGAGCCGTTCAATTAAAAACTACCTGGGCAGGTCAGATCGTAAGGTTGGGCCTGAAGCCCCATGTGTGACAACATAAGGAGTGTGTTG
>JAFTDR010000106.1 GCA_017454105.1 Desulfovibrionaceae bacterium
CGACTTGGTCTTGATCCGCGTCCGTTTGTGCCCCGCCGTCCTTCAGCGCTTCGTCTGGCAGTACTTCCCCTGACAGTGCTTCGTCTACTAATGCTTCGTCTGGGCTCGCATCGGATACGGCATCAGGACTGACAGACTGATCGGCAGAGAGGGCTGCGTCTTGACCCAGCAACTCATTTTCCAGATCGGCGGTTGCAGCGCCTGGGACTTGGTCCTGAGAGAGGAAAGCCGCATCAGTTTGTGCCCCGCTGTCTTTTGGCGCTTCGTCTGGCTGTACTTCCCCTGACAGTGCTTCGCCTACTAGTGCTTCGTCTAGGCTTGCATCGGGCCCTGCAGACTGATCGGCAGAGAGGGCTGCGTCTTGACCCAGCAACTCATTTTCCAGATCGGTGGGCGCAGCGTCTGGGACTTGGTCCTGTTCAAGCCCTTCGGCCAATTCTTCAGAAGTCTCCTGCCCAAGCAAAGCATTTTCTGAAGAAAGTGCCTCGGTAGACAATTCGTCGGTCTCTGCAACGTTAAAACTCTCATCTTTTGCTTGAGCTTCCTCTTGCGCCGAAGTTTCCAAGTTCTCAACTTCCTGTTGGGGAGGTGTGGCATCGTCTGCGTCAGGCTCTTGAGCGGATTCTGCCGCCTTCCGAACTCTGCCCTTTTCAATAATGGAGATAACAGCCCAGAGTTCAGCCTCGGCTTCCTTGTCAATCTGCACCAGTGTGCCAAAAGAGGGATCAATGTCCGCCGCTTTTTTCACAGTTTTTTTCTCGGGCATGTCCTGATCGCATGCGGGAGGTTCATTAAGCGGCTCAGCCACATTGTCGGACTGCTCGGACAAAGCTTGGTCTTCTTCACTTGGCAGCGCATGGGCCTCGCTCTCAGGCGAAGATTCTGGCGCAACCTCTTGAGAATCAGAGGCAATATCCGCTGAACTCTTTGGGGATAGCTCTTGAGTTGCGCCGCTTTGCTCAAGGCTCATCCCTTCGTCATTGAGAAGCGACTGAATGCCTCTGTTGATAATATCGTGGAGAGAGATTTCTTTATGCGAGAAATAGAGCGAGAGGAAACGCATAATGGAGGCCGTGTCGTTTTGACCGTCGCTTGCAATATACGCGGCCCAGGCCTGCCAGAAGCCTGAATAGTGGGAAAACATGCGTTCAAGCTTTTTAAGCTCAGGCTCAATTTCTGCCATTCGTTGCGCTGAATAAAGCAGCTCAATATAGAAGATCCTGGCCTCCAAATATTCATCATGACGCTCAAGGCCACGGCGCAGTGTTTCTAGGGCGTCCTCCTTTTGACCGTGTTGGGAAAGAAGGACAGCAAGGGGAAAGAAGAGGCGTGAGTTTGGTTCAAGCGCCAGAACTTCCTTGTACCATTGAATTTTTTCTTCCATAAAAGCCGCTCCGAGAAATCTGGGGTGAACGTTCTGCCCGAAGTTGCCACACAAAGGAGCGTCATCGTTCTTTGCGCGGACTTGAGCTGAATCAAAATGAAACAGAGGTCACATACTACTCATCAAAAATATATACGAGTTCATTATCCCGTATATAACGGAGCTTTTGACGGATCATTTTCTCCTGATACGCCTGATCCGTTTTGAGGAGCCGGATCTCGTGGCTGAGCCGGAGATTTTGTGCATCAAGCTCAACTTTAGCCTTCTTAAGGCTGGCAAGCTGTTCCTTGAGATCTTGAAAGGCGAGGAGACCGTTCTGCCCCCAGATCATGAAAAAAAAGACAGTGAAATTGATGATTCCTAATATAACAGAAAGAAATACTCGAGAAAACATGCTTTCATACCCTGTTGTCCCGATTTTTTTCTTGCAGTTGTCTGTAAAAATAATGGCAGTAATGCACTCCAGAAAAAATCGCAAGCAACATGGCCACAAAAAGGAAAACTTCACCGAGCACAACAAGAGAAATGCCAAAGAGAGGATAGTGCAGACAAAGAGGTATTATGGCCAGGATTTGCGTCACAGTTTTCGCTTTCCCAAATTTATCTGCGGCTAGTGTAATATTTTCATCTATGGCAATCGCCCGGAGCCCGGTTACAATGAGTTCTCTGCAGACTATTATAATGACGATCCACGCGGGTACCCAACCGAGAGCTGTAAACATGATCAGCACAGCACAGATAAGCACTTTGTCCGCCAGAGGATCAAGAAATTTGCCCATGTTCGTGACCATATTTTCTCGTCGAGCCACATAGCCATCATACCAGTCTGTAAATGCTGCGACAATGAAGGCAAAAGCGGCGAACGCGCAGGTCCAAGGGCCGTGGAAGTAGAGGAGAACGATCACAATTGGCGTTATGAGCATGCGCAGAATTGTGATCTTATTTGCGAAATTCAGCATAACAGACTCGCAGAACGCGTGTTTTTCGTTTCACTCATCATGCGGATGAGGGTTTTCCGCTACGATAAATATGCGCAAATCTGTACAAAAATACATATATTTACACTGTGATGTTCTTCGCAGACTATCTTCCTGTTTCATTGCGTCCGATTTATCCTTTGCGGTACACAAAGGCTACTCTCGTTTGAGTAACGCACAACAGGGTATCAATCCCTAGTATAGTTTGTATCCAGGCCGGATCGTCGGCCGTAACTCTCGTACGCAGGCTCGGTTTTCACTAGCAAGCCGTTGACACGTTTTTTATGCAGCAGAATGTTCCCATAAGCCTGGTCAAGCGTGTACTTGCTGCTCTTGGTACGAGATGCACACGATATCCTGTCGTTTACAGCATACATCTGTATCTTAGCGGATCCGCTTATGCCGATCTGCTACCCATGTACGATATCGCTTCAAGGCTATTTGAAGCGGATGTGGCCACAGTACTCGCAAGTTTCTTAAGGGCCCTTTTTGAAGGCACATCCTCGTCGAGAAGAACAACGGGAACGCCCCTGTCCGACGCCACAACGGAGGCCGGATCAATCGGAATGGCGCCGAGAAACGGTATGCCATACTGTTTGGCTAAGGCCTCACCACCGCCCTTTTTAAAGAGATCAATCTCCTGGTGGCAGTGCGGACAGATAAGCCCGCTCATGTTTTCAACAATGCCCAGAGTGCTGGCATGGACTGTTGAGAGGAAATTGACTGTTTTTCGCACGTCAACAAGCGAGACTTCCTGGGGTGTTGTCACAACGACACACAAGGCCTCAGGAATGGACTCAAGCACTGTCATAGGCTCGTCGCCAGTGCCTGGAGGGGAATCAATGACGAGAAAATCAAGCACTCCCCAGCGCACATCACTCATAAACTCGCGGATTGCCTGGCCTTTTTTGGTTCCTCGCCACAAAACGGGCTGATCTTTATCCTTCAAGAGCGTATCCATGGAAATAACGGAGAGATTGTCCGTGTAGGGCGCCGGTAGAAGACCGCCATCTGGGGAAGCCTCAATGGTGCTTGTGAGACCAAGAAGATGGGGAACACTTGGTCCGTGAATATCCACATCAAGAATGCCGACTTTATAGCCCTGCTCAGCCAAGCTTACAGCAAGATTGACGGTAATCGAACTTTTTCCGACTCCGCCCTTGCCGCTTGTCACAAGTATCTTATAGCGGATATTGCCACAGGTCATTGCGATTTTTTTGTCCTGTAGGGCAAAAAGATCGTTTGGCGAACATTTGCCATCCCCGCCGCGCGTCGTGGAACTATGGCAGATGCCACTTGAAGAACAACTTGAACATGAACTCATTGTGCCTGCTCCTGCACTCTCTTATCGGCTCTCCCACCCGTAGCTGCCCACGAGATTGACAAAGGCCGTTGAGCCAAAAGTTTCCTCGTAAAGGACTCCGCGTACTTTGCGGACGCGTATGAATTGCTGCGCTCGCTGCTGTTGCCCGACGGGTATAAGAAGAATGCCGTTGTCGTCGAGTTGTTGAACTAGCGGTTGCGGAATTTCCGGTCCGCCCGCCGTAACGATTACGCGATCGAAGGGGGCTGCCTGGGGGAAGCCAAGCGTTCCATCTCCGCGTTGCATATGAATACTCCCAAAGCCAAGGCGACGCAAGAGAGCCTGTGTCCTTGTAAAGAGTTCACGCAAGCGCTCAATTGAAAAAACGTAGCAGCCGAGCATTGCAAGTATGGCCGCCTGATATCCAGAGCCAGTCCCTATTTCAAGAACGCGCATTCCGGCTTCAACTTCCAAAAGCTCGGTCATATAGGCAACAATATAGGGCTGTGAGATAGTCTGGCCATATCCAATAGGCAGGGATGTGTCTTCGTATGCCTGAAGGTGAAGGGCTTCCTGAACAAAGGCGTGTCTCGGAACATTCCTCATGGCATCAAGAACATTTTTATCGGTGATACCTTTTGCCACCAGATCGTCGCACATGCGAAGCCGCAGACGTCTCAGGTTTCTGTCTTTATGGGAAAGATGATTCGTGCGCGTGTTTACGGACATAGTTTGGCGTTGTGGAGCGGTATTCAAATTGGCCATAATGTTCTTTGTTGGTTGAGCATGGAGTGCGAATCATCCCGCGTGGTCTGCGGGAAGATACACCATGAGAGTTCCGGTTGTGATTTC
>JAFTDR010000107.1 GCA_017454105.1 Desulfovibrionaceae bacterium
GTACGTACTCTTCCTTTGTATCTGGTAGCGCCAGTGGCTCAGGCAAAGCCACCTGGATACTGTTCAGCGTCTTAGACGCAGTCCAGCGACTGACACCATTGTAGAGAACAATTGGCAAAATCGGTGGAAGAAGTTCATCATCATTGACTATGTGGCTGCGAATCAGTTCCATCCTGAGTTCGGCAACATATTTAGCCATGCGAGCTGCCATCCACTTGTCGTTTGTCGTCTGAAATTCAGTAATGACATACACGTAGTACCAAGAATTATTCTTGCTTTTCAGACGCCAGATGATGTCATCAATTCTTTGGCTTAGATGAGAGCTTATGTGCGATTCCGAAACCTTCTCTAAAGTAGAGTAATCAAAGTCCAACAAAGGTGCCATCGGAACAAAACAACGAAGGAGAGCAGCAAAGGCTTCGGCATTGCTAAAGATCAACTTGTAGGTCGAATCGTGGATCTTTTTCCTCGGCTTTTTGATTATCTTCTTTGAGTTTCTTTTAATTTTTGGCAAGGTTTATCCTCTATTTCTTATTGAATTGTTTAGTGAGAGGGTATCCGCTCACGGGGGGACGATGAAATCGCGACTTTCAGGCGATAGAAAGCGAAATCTATTGACGCTGCTACGGTTCGATGAGATTTAAAACCCGCAAGTACCGTTGAGCCGTGAGCGGATACGTGAGAGGTATACGCTCACGGGTCATGGCATAACACAGTACATGGGTTGTACAGCTCATCAAATCGTATCCTTGGCAACAGAGACGCATTCTACCGTTCAAGAGATACCTTAAGAGTCGTTTTCAAGGCGCAAACCGTACACCCGAAAGCGGGTACAGTAAGTAGCCAGGGACATACAAATCTGAATGCCGCAAAGCACGCAAGCATTTTCCGTTCACGGTTTTCTATTCTCCTCTCACGCCTACTTCTCAGCTGGTGCATCGCACATGTCCTTTGTTTTCTAGCCTAAGGCTCAAAGGCGCATCGGTCCCTCTATTATGGGAAGTTTTATACTTAAGCCAGAAACAAACTGACAGTTTTGCAAACGACAGTCAGCACTGAGTCAGGTATATTTGACTCTAAGTGGCAACTTTTTTTCTGACAGCAATATAGGACAGAGGGTACGTCAAATGCTGAGCGGAAAAACCTAAAATGCACAGACAGCAAAAATTCTTCCCGCACTGACCAAGTCCGTTGTCGAGAGTGCTAGGGCACATCAGTTTCCGAATAGCTGCGCCGCCATGTTCCTTGCACGTCGCCAGGAACGATGTGCAGAGTAAAGTGACCTGGGCTTGCAGCCGAGTCGTCCCCCATGACAAGGACGACATCGCCTTGCAGGACATAGCCCATGCTTCCGTCGGGCTCAAGGCTTTTCAGAACAACTTCGTTTGGCAGGTCGCCCAGACTGTCTATGCTCACGAAGTACCCTTCTTTCGTTAAAAGGGTGTCGCCTAAGATGTCGGTTGAGACCGGGGGGATATGTTCTCTGATCGCGTGCCCAGTAAAACGCAAGCCAGCAAGTTCAACTGCCTCACGGCTGATGAAGGTTGTGTACTGCTCAGGTTTGTCGGCGAAAAGCGCTGGGGCCTTCTCCCGACTCGCTGTCATCGGGGGTGTAAAAACCCGCCCCTCCACTGTTTTCGCTTTGGGGGTTGACAGTGGTGTTTGTTGGTGGTATTTTTGTTTTACTGGCGGCGTGGAGATCAGCACCGGTCGTTGATACGCCAGGCTGGGTGGTGGGACGGGGGTGTTCCGACTGCCCCACCTCTAAGAATTTTATTGCCGCAGCGGTTTTAAGGCTCTTTTTAAGGTCTCTAAACGCAGCGGTTTTGTCATTTTTAGAGTCAGCAACAACGAATGATGTAATAACGCGCCCGTTTTGTCCCGGTTCGACGCCAACAATTATGGAGTGAGAGAGCTGGCCCTTCAATTTGTACACAGAAACATATCTTTTTCTCCCTTGTATTCCAGGTTCACGAGGGGACTCAATGATAATTGCCTGGGATTTTTCAATCGTTTCTTTAATTAGCCCTACAGCACTAGCACGCACTACCCTCGCGTCCTCCAGTGTTTTTCCGCTTCCAGCAATGAGGTGAAGTGCATACTCTTCTAGTGTCTCGGTGTCCCCAGGAGCAACAAATACCGTCTCCTCCAACGGATCAGACATACTTACGCCTTGGAGTTCTACTATTTTACGCTTGGCGAATTCGAGCCACTCTTCTTTTGACTTTTCGTTTAAATGCTGTATTTCTGGTTCCTTAATCTCCTTGGTTGGAAATGTACCGTGAGTAAACTTGTTAATATATTCCAACACTTCCTGCTTGTCATTGAGATCAACACCCTCAGAATTGAGATTTTTTTCGGCTGATGTATTGCCAGTAACTGCGCCTCTTTCTTCCCCGTCTTTTACACCCTGCCCATTCTTTTCCCCCTCCCAACTCAAGTCTCCTTCATTCCGTTCATCCCCGCTCTCAGCATTGTTCAGTGTAGATTGTGGCTTAACCCAAGCATCCACCGCCGCAACTATCATGTTGACGATATCGTCGGCTGAATACTTGTCGCCTTCTTTAATTTTGGCGTTGAGCAGCCCGAAAGATACAATGCTCCCCAGGTCACCTGGATCCCTACGGACATAGCCATTAATAATAATCTCGCCCCCATCAAAGACATAGCCGATCACTTCCCCGCCATTCTCTTTATAGTGATTTTTCACATAAATATGGTTGTCTCGCGCGCCATATTCACCTGCCAGCCAAGCCCCGCCAGCTTTTTCCCCACCTGCTTATACTCGGCGTCACAAAGATTCTTCCCCGTGACACGAAGTGGTTCAGCGTGTGTCGACCAATAGAGGTCGCTCACCTTTGTCTCTCGTGGGAAAATCGTTGTGCGGTCGGGTATAATCACATCGTGCATAAACCTATTGTTGCCTAGAGTTTCCCAAGGAACCTTGTACCCACCTTGTCTAACTCCATCCACTTGCTGTTGCTCTGGTTTGAGCGCAGACGCCTTCCTTAATCCATCCAGCTTCACTTCCAGTTCAAGATTAATCGACTTCTGCTTCGCAATCAGCTCTTCAATTGTCTCGTTTTGTGCGATCAATGCATCTGATTCCTTGGCAAGCTTTGCACACTCATCGACAAGCAAGGCTTCTGTATCTTCAGCTTCCCGAGCATTTTTTTCCAGTTCGGCTAACTTCTTTTCCTCTTCCATAACGTCCTTTTGCTGTGCAACAAATCGAGCAGAGTTCTTGGCTACAAGCTGAGTGATCCGCTTGCCGATAGTCTCAAGACCTCCGAGCCATCCTCTAGTGATAGGCCTGCGTGATATCACGCGTATTTAAAAGCCAACGAAAGGCCACAATGCGGACGGACGGCCCTATAGCTTTCTTGTCTGCCCAAGGCGCATGGAAAATGACTGAGACAACCTGACCATCAGAAAAAGGAAGTTGCACCGTTCTTGGCTTACCAACAATTGGCGGAAGTCTTCAAATGGCTGTTGAATGTCCGCACAACGGCAGCCATTCGCCTTTCCGTCCGCGAAAACTTGTCGACAACGATGGCCTCCAAAATGAATTCATCCGAAACAGGATCTTCGCCAGGATTGTAGTATGCATCCACATCCTCAAAAGAAGCTGTCTCTAAGAGGAGGTCGTATTCAAAACGTGTGCGGCTGAGATTATTCAGCGTATCAACAATCTCAGATTCGGAAAAACCTTTGGGGAAAAGGTCATACCGGTCAAATATCCATTGAGCATAGAAGGGTTGCGCTTTGTGGGACATTCTTCCGTGTACATTCCTTGGCTCCTATCGTTTTATTGCAAAGATGCTTCTACGCTGCGGTATACTTCGCAATCTCGCCTTCTAGAAAGACGGTCCTCTGTTTTTCCTCTTCGAGTGACTTTTTGTAAGCGGTCGTTTTAACCCACTAGATTTAAATGCCACTGCCTGCCCGTAGCTTTTTTTACCCACGAAACCTATCGAAGATCCATTTTATTTTGATCAAACTCATAGCGGGACAGGGCCACAAGCAGACACCACTGCAAAAAAATCCGCGTGTACGGATTGGCATATTATCGCTCAAGCTCTCGAACCACAAAGAACCACGCTTTTCTGTCGCTTTACAGTTCTTCTGGACTCCTCGCATCCTTTTCGTACGTCGCTCATTTGACAAAAGCCAAAATGCTCTGTATCGCGAGGATTTCAGCTTCAATTCGCAGGGATTGACCGATAGTATTGTAATCCGTACACGAGGAAAAAAATGCGTTTTATTTCCTCGTAATGCGCGCCTTTGAAGTGTCCACAGATGTCCTACAAAATAGGTTGTAGTTCAATCCAACCGCTAGCCCGTTCCATTAGAAAAAAGGCTGAAGGAATTGTCTTTTCCCCTTGCAATGACTCCTCTACAAGCCTGTGGATGTCGATGAGTACGTATTCTGTATCCGCTCACGGGGGGGGAATGCGCCTATTAGCCGATTCTGGGCTATCTCGCAGGCGGTAGACTAGCTTCGCTTCGGCGGTCTTTGTTGACGCAATGACACAGCTGGAATAGGTACGAAGCCCGCATAGTACTTGACCCGTGAGCGGATACATACATGAATCGAGATACCTTCGGAAAATCCCTGGATGCCAATCCTGTGATGAAAAAATTAATGCTGCGTGTTACGGCTTGGCTTGTAACGCGGTCTGTACATCTAACGGTGAAAGACCAGTAAATAACGCAATCTTCTCTGCATCAAAACCGTTTTCAGCAAGCGTTCTCGCTACTGATTACGACTATTCTTTTCAGCGTTGTTGTAAGCTCTTGCTTCAAAGTCTTTTTTCAACTGGGCTTCTAAGTCCCTTTTCAACTGGGCTTCTAAGTCCCTTTTCAACTGAGCTTCTAAGTCCCTTTTCAACTGGGCTTCAAAATCCCTTTTCAACTGGGCTGTATAATCTTTTTCCCACTGAGCTTCTAAATCTTTTTTCTCCCTTTCTTCAAACATTTTTCTCCACTGGGCTTCTAAATCTCTCTTCCACTTTGTATAGTACATCCGTTGTTCTTCGTCGACATATTGAAATGACATCTGACACAACTCCTCTAACGTAACTACGTCTGGAATTTCATTTTGATCAAAC
>JAFTDR010000108.1 GCA_017454105.1 Desulfovibrionaceae bacterium
ATACAAGTGTCGCTCAATAGGAGAAAAGCAGAGAAAGCGCGAGTACGCAACAGGGTACGCGCGGAATTGTATTGTACTGTTGGAGTTCTGGCCTCTCTGCCATACAGTCCTCCAGTTTCTTGCAATCAACCAGTAGAATCGCAATACCCTGGCTTCAGATGCTTTACATACGTACGTAAAAACAATTTCATGAATTTCTTTAAAAGAATCAAAGGCTTAGGTCTAAAGGATCCAAATTTCTTACTTTGGACACGAAGAAACCAACTGTTCTTTTGTCCGTATGCGATACAAGTGTCGCTCTATGGGAGAGAGGCAGGGAAGCGCGAGTACGCCACAGGGATGACGTAGTACGAAATGCCAGCGTGCAAATCTCTTGATCCTCACGGTTTGCTACCAGCGCTGAAAGACGAATTTTGATAGACAGCATTGTTTCCTGCGGAGTATCGTTCAAACCCTAGATCGACAAATAATCTGGCGCTTAAGTCACGTTACAGACCTCCAGATCGCCCTTCCTTCTCATACATCGCTGACTGAAGCCAAGATGCTCTGCGTAGCTCTAGTTCAGCGTCCGCTGCAGGGATTGCACGATAGTATTGCAATCTGTAGTCGAATATTTGAAAAGCTCAGCAGGCGACACAGTTCGCCATGGCGAACAATGGTCCTTTGGACCGTTTTGTATTAAGAAGTAGGCAGGTTGCACTGCTCCGCACCGTGGAACGTTCCATATTGGGTAAATGGAACGGCTGTATCGTTCCGTAATCTGGAACGGAAGCATCGCGTGAACCAGGAGATCACTGTTTCGTAAAACAGAGATCTCCTGGTTCACTTTGTCTGGAACGCTGCTCTCAGCGGGCATCGCACGCCTCTGGTCCTCAACTTTCTTGCGATTACGCATCATGTTTCGCCGAACTCTGGACGCACGGTACAATCTGCATCGGCACGACACGAATACCATAAGCGATGCCTTTAAACGAGTACAGCACCTGCAGAAACGCTCCCTGCATGACACAGAGCCTGTGCAATGGAAGCTGAAATCTTCCTGGGCATCTTGCCTACGTCGTGCGAAAGGAAAAAAAGGATGACCTGGACAACTGTACAGTGTCTGAAAGGCCGGGTTCTATGTAGCTTGAGAGTTGAGCTATAGTACACTCACGACGCTCGATATCTTCCTTCCCATGCTCTGGAAGTACGATGTTCCGCCGTTATGATGTTGATGAGGACGAATGCGCGTACATGCCAATCCGCACACGCGGAATATTTTTTTTAGAGCCGAAATTTTGATTGACAGTGCGGGCAAATTTCTGTAGTACCGCTTTTTGTACACAGCAGGTATGCACGATACATATTGTGCGCGCGTACTATACATCATGCACACTGGATAGTTTGGGCGCTAAGCTTCTTTGGTGAAAAAAAATATTTGCGTACGCGCGAATTCCTGCTCTGTAGTTCAGCTGCAAACCGTTACTTGTCTGCTTTTTGCGTTCAACGTGAGAAGTATACATTGACGCGAAAGCTCCTTCCATCTTTAAGAGATCACTTCTTTGTCCCAGCCTTCAGTACAACTCTTGAAAAGTACCTTTTTTTCAAGCGTAGGTTGAGGAGTGTACTTTCACTTTCTGCCAGAAATCATTTCTGTCGTGTCCATGCGTTGACGCTCATAGCTAAAAACTTTCCCAAAATAAGGAAAGCAGTGTTGCCACCTATGAGCGAAAATTGTTGACTTAAGGCAAATAGTATAGTAAATTAAGGATCCCCTGTATGTCTGACAGTTGCATGAGCGAACCAAGTGGTACGGCCTACGATGACGCCTTTTTAACATTGCAGCACACTTGCCCGGCGCTGCTCATACCTGTGGTTAATTTTTTGTTTGGCCGGTCGTATACTCGCCAGGACAAAATCTTTTTATCCTCCAATGAGCAAGTGCGTAAACAAGTCGACGGTGGCGTGCAGAAACGCATATCGGATGCATCCTTCCATATCGAAAATAGTAGGGGATTGACACAGCGATACCATTTTGAGTGTCAGGCGTACCTCACCAATGGGATGATACTCCGCATGCTTGAGTACGACACGCAGATAGCGATGAAGCATCCATGGAAAAGAAAAGACAAAACCAACCTACCGAAGCATCAACGGAAAAGAAAAAGCGAAACCACACTAGTGTCTCTTCCTTGTTCGGCTGTTTTTGCTTTGCGCCATAGCAAAAACGCGCCTGACACGTTGAATGGTGGAGTAGAAAAGCTAGGCCAAGTTGTTGAGCATTATGTGCCTGTCCTTAAGGTGCAGAATTTTAGCATAGAAAAAATTTTCCGTCTGAAAATGTACTTTCTCCTGCCCTTTTTCATCTTCTGTTATGAGAAGAAGTTTAACAAATATGAAAACAATGAGATAAAACTCAAAGAACTCACGGATGTATACAAGGCTATTTGTGCAAAACTCGATGCTTTGGAGAGAAGTGAAGAGTTGAACACATTTGAGAACAAAACCATTTGTGCTATGATCGTGCATGTGTTGGCGCTCATAGCAAAAAAATATCCCAATATAAAAAACGCTGTGGAGTCTATAATGGTCGGACATATAGTTGAATTCGAGGCAAAGCGTGTCTATGATGAAGGTATGGCTTTTGCAAAGGGATTGCTGCAAAAGACGATAGATGAACAGCAAAAGACTATTGGCGATCAGCAAAAGACTATTGGCGATCAGCAAAAGACTATTGGCGATCAGCAAAAGACTATTGGCAATTTGAAGAAGGCTTTAGCTAACCAAAAAAAGGCTTCAGCTAATCAGAGAAAGGCTTCAGACGATCGGGCGGTGGCTTCGGTGATAGATGAACAGCAAAAGACTATTGACGATTTGAAAAAGGCTTTAGCTGATCAGAAAAAGGCTTCAGACAATCGGGCGGAGGCCTCGGCAATACAACAGGCATTGACGATGATTCGCGACAAGATGGACTTTTCCTTGATAGAAAAGTACACGAAGATTCCTCTGGTGCGTATCGAAGAATTGGCGCACGAACAGGGACTCTAGGCCGAGGGAAAAACATTCGCGCTTGCTTAAGTTGTTCAATTTGCCCGGCAGGGTCCTCCACGAAAAAGCATTTCTTTGCTTCACAACCCTTGCCTTTACTCAACTCAAAGCTGTACTGCAACACGATTGGGTTCGCGGGGTCCTCTTCACAACCACAAAAACGCACATTTTGAGCAGACACGCTGCCCAATACCGGCATAGCTTCAGAAAAACGCCTCGTGTACGGATTACAATACTAGCGTTCAATCCCTGCTAGACGCTGAAACTCGGTCAGCGGCAAAAAGGAAGCAAGGAAGGCCCGAAAAGCTGTAAAGCAACTGACGAGCCTGATTCGTTGTGGATCGAGAGCCTAAACGATAGTATACCAATCCGTACTCGCAGAAAAATCATTACCAGAATGGCTGTGCTGTTTTCACCAGAAGACCACGCAAGACGCGCACACTGCAGTAGCAAAGTTTGACCAAGTTCTTGGGCAGCGTGCGCCTGCCCTCAAGGTGTAGAATGTCTGAAAATATGCTTTTCCAGATCTTTGGCGGTGGGGTCTATAATGAAAGGGCATATCGTTGACTTCGAGGCAAAACGAATTTATGATGCAGGAGTAGAATTTGGAAAGCGACTGCTACAAAAGACGATAGATGAGCAGAAAAAGACTATTGCCAAGCAGAAAAAGACTATTGCCAATCTGAAAAAGGCTTTAGCAAAACAGAGAAAGGCTTTAGACGAGCAGGCGGAGGCTTCAACAATACAAATGGCATTGGCTATGCTTCAGGACAAAATGGACTTTTCCTCGATAGAACAGTATACGAGGCTTCCTCTGGCGCGTATCGAAGAATTGGCGCACGAACTGGGACTCTAGGCCGAGGGAAAAACATTCGCGCTGCTTAAGTGTTCAATATGCCCGGCAGAGTCCTCCACGAAAAAGCATTTTTTTGCGGTCACCATCATTGCTCTTGCTCAGATTAAGCACGAAAAACTGTATATTTTGAGCAGATATCCTCCCCATTGTCAGTATGCCTCAGAAAAAGCGCCACCAGAATGACTGCATTGTTTTCGTCAAAAAAAAGTTTATTTATGCCAAAACAAGTGTACTATTTCAGCAATAGATTTATAGAAAATGAGCCCGGCAAGGATGTACCATTGTCGGGCTCATTTTCTTTTTTGCGGCAAGCGGAGTACATTGCAATTCGAGGATTAGACCTGAGATAGGCGCTCAAGGCAACTGTCAATGCGCTGTTTGTCCATTGCAATCAACCCCTTGCAAAGTATTTTGTGAGTGGTTTCTCTGTATTCATCTGAATTTTGCGCATTTTCTCAGTAAAATAAACTTAAATTCCCGCCAGGCGAGTTAGCTACATGGAGGTAAGCTACAGTCCATCTGCTCTTCCCACTCAAAAAGAGCCGTTGTAGCTAAACGAGTTCATTTAGCTACAATCCGCCGCTTAAGTTGGCAGAATGGCCTCTGGAGCCATGAGGTAACACGGAGGTCGGGAATTCAAGATAAAAGAACCTTTGCAGCACGCGCAGTTCTCAGTGTATTTACTGAGAATTGCAATCTATTCTACTTAGATTCTCAGTAAAATTATAACCAGAGGGCGCAATTTTCCTCGGTTTCCCATTTTGCTGAGAAATTCGTCAAAAATCAGGTATTCAGGTAAGCGTACAGTTCTTAAAAAAGGTATCCGCTCACAGATCAACGGTACTATTACGGTTCTACTGGTTGATTGCAATAGACTGGGAGAGTTTATGGCAGAGAGGCCAGATACTCTCACGGTACGGGGGCGCCACTCATTGCAATCAACTTCTCGAATTGTACTATGCAGGCTTTGTAGCCCTTCCAGCTATGTCCTTGTCGACAAAGTCCGCCGACGCGAAGCTAGCCTACCATGTAGAGGTACGACGAGGTAGAATGTACGCCCCACTATACACCCGTAAGCAACCATTTCAACTCAATGCTACAATGTATTTTCGAGGTTAGAATCCGCACGGGCGAAGCGAGGGGGTATGGGGGGCAAAGAAGAGAGGAAGCTTGTTCGAAAAACAATTCCGGTTGTAAACTATACTGCGGTCAAAAAAAAGTTGCCATATGGAATTAAAAATACCAGACTTGCGTACTGACTCCCGCTCTCAAAATTGTCAGTTTATTTCTGGCTAGAGTTACTCGGAAGCCCTCATAGGCCAGAGGTAGTAGAGAGCGGGGGGATAGCCAGTACAGGTGTGCAATCGCTGTTTTCTGCGTGGTTGGGGCTCTGGAAGCAATTGGCAACAAAACCGCATTCCGCCGTTTAGGAAGAGCGAATTCGTTCGCAAGAGAGTGACTGGAAAGACCTTGCCCCCCGAAGCAATTTCCGCGTGCGCATTTGAGAATACTCCCGACTGACCGAAATGGCGCAGAAAGCGCTACGTCAACTGCGAGTTCCAACAAAAGGCACAGGAAGAATCATTGTGACAGCAAAAAAACAAGGGCTCCTTGGGTCACTGCACACGCGCAGGAATCATTG
>JAFTDR010000109.1 GCA_017454105.1 Desulfovibrionaceae bacterium
GCGAGCTTTCAGAATTTGAATCTTTCCAAGATTAGTGAGTTCCGTGCTTTGCGCATCATAATTGAAGGCGCAAGAAACAAGTACATCAAAACCAAAATCGCCTGCCTCACGGGCTGCTTGCACAAGATCCTGACGTCCTACAGTGCCAAATTCCGGTCCGATGAAAACGGCTGCTTTCCGTTCAGTACCACTTTCTTCGTAAAACCCTTGTGCGCAGATCATTTTGCCAGCAAATGGCTCTAGGCTCGTGAATTCAATCTTGTCTTCCTTGTGCGCCTGCTGTACCCCTGCTGTTCGCAGATTATCAAGGATCATCTGTTCAAAATCTCTGCCGTCTTCTCCTGGTTTATCCGCAGCGGGATCTATAAGTTCGTTATCCGCCCCAAGACCAAGAACCCTGTGCGGTGATAGGCTTTCTACCGTAAAAGGGCCTGCAACACGGACAATCTTCTTATTTTCGTAAGGTCTGTCGTAGAGGTATTCGTACTCAGCGTGGGCAGAGATTGAGGCGTCTATCTCTTTTTGGCGGGCAATGCGTGCGTCCCACCATTGCTTGTGTAAGTCTCTCGCTTTATCTGACCAAGTAGTATGCTGTTTCTTGCTTTTGAGTATAGCCTCTTCCTCATCTCGTGGGATTTCCCACTCTTCGTAGCTTTCTTTCACCTCTTTGTTGAAGGAAGCCCGAAGAGGTTCGAGTTTTTCCTGCCATTTGTCGTATATGACGTCTATTTCAGCATTGTTGGCAATGGATTTCAGAGTAATGTGCGGCACTCGTTCATTGACGAATCCGAGCTTGATATTGTTGTAGGTAGGATTTTTTTGTGGCGGAACGTTGTTCAGCTCAGCTTCCTTCTCCTGTCCTTCTTTGCTGTCTGTCATGATATACCAAGGATACCTTGCTCCCATAAGGCGCATACGAGCAAGAGCAAGCGCGACACGAGAAGTGTCAATGGTGATCCAACGGCGTCCCCATTGCTCTGCGACGTAAGCTGTTGTGCCTGAGCCGCAGGTGGGATCGAGGACGAGGTCGCCAGGGTCGGTAGACATGAGGATACAGCGTTCTATAGTTTTAGTGCCTGTTTGAACAACATATATTTTATCATCAGTAAAACTACCAGTTGCAGTGTCATCCCACAATTTAGTTATCGGAATACATCTAAAATCTGAGATTAATCTTACGTATTGGAGGCTATTTTTTGCTACGTGTAATCTATCTGACTTTGCTAATTTCTGTAAACCCTCTAAGTTTGTTTTCCATCTCTGTGTATATTTTTTATTTAAAAAACTAAACTCAATCAGAGGATTTCCTTGTGATGTTATATTGTCTGCTTTATAAATATTGTATTCATTTTTATTATCATCAATTTTGGTTATACTACACATGTACCCATCAACAAATCTCGCCCATTTATATGTATTAGCGGTTCCATCTTCGATCGATTTGTTTTTATATAACTGTTTATACTTTGCTCTTGATATATCATTAAAATACCACAAGATTGTATCGTAACGATCAGGTAAAAATTTTTGAGATAAGCCACTAGTCTTTACAAAAATTATTTGACCAGCAAGGTTTTTTTTCCCGAATACTTCGTCCATTAATTCTCTAATATGATGAACATTTTCATCCCCAATCTGTACAAAAATACTACCACTTTCTGTCAATAATTCTCTTGCTAAAATAAACCTATCTCTCAAATAACTCAGATACGAATGTATCCCATCCCGCCACGTGTCCCTGAACGCCTTCACCTGCTCAGGCTCTCGCGTCATATTATCGAGCTTACCGTCTTTGACATCCCTGCTTGTTGTAGACCACTGAAAATTGCTGTTAAACTTGATCCCATAAGGGGGATCCATATAGATGCACTGCACCTTTCCACGTAGCCCTTCGCGTTCAGCTAGACTCACCATGACC
>JAFTDR010000110.1 GCA_017454105.1 Desulfovibrionaceae bacterium
CTTTTGATGGAGCAAGAGAGATTAGAAGATGTATTAACAAGATATTCGCTAATCTTATGATAAAACTAATACTTCGCCTAGACTGGTATCACATGTGTAAAAGAATTAATGAAATTTTCAGTATGGCTTTACATGGATGAAAAAAAATTTAATGAGAATAATAAGATATAAGAAAGAATACTAAAATTCCTTTGGCAAGGTTAAATCAATCAAAGTATTAAAGTAATCAACAATATCGCGAAGGATAAGATAAAAAAGTAAAATTTAAGAATTATTAAGGTATATTAATGATAGAAGAGAGTATCTGTGCTGCTATACATTGCGTAAAAGATTACACTTAATAAATTCGAGTAATGCTTTTGAAACGGCCAATTGTTTCATCGCTACAAAGTGACAAAAGCGTAATGGATGCAGCTGGGGTGAGAAAGGTTCGCGCAGTTTGACAACAGTAATAACACTGTTCTTTAACAATCAGCGTAATCAATGCCTGATTGAAGATACGATTGAATTCATTCCTGTTCCCCATGAGGGCGACTTCTGGTCCGTCCCAAAAAACCTAATAGATCAGAAAGTTGCGTAATAAAAAAGAATATACTGTAAACAAAACCGCAAAGATATTATATCCATAAAAAACATGTTACAGTATCTTTCTATTCTATTGCGCCGTATTCTATGTAGTTAATAGAAAACTAGTTATAATGAGCCCCGAGTAAAAAAGTGTCCGCTACGAGTACCTCTGCCCGTTTATTATCGAATCAATAAAGATCTTATTTTCTAGATAGCCAAGTGAGCGTCAAATTTGACTGCGTGGACCGAAAAGTATAGTACACTGGACTTTTCGTTACATTAATAGAGTATAATAAATATTTCTGTGTCAAACCTATAAAATCTTATATAATTTTATTTTTATTATTTCTGTATTGAAACATTCTCATCACTGCGGTCTTCTCAATATACCTATACGACAGAATAGAATTTCCGCAGGTGATGACGGCAGCCGCCGCATACGCCTATTCGAGAGGATCTACTGCACATCCATTCAATTGTCTCCTGCCGGACGATACGCCTATTCACCAATGAAGAATAGACAGCTGTTCCATTTTAGAACTGATTCTATGGTCTATTGCCCCCATACATATGAGGGACGGAACGACCTAGTTTAAACGGCCCCGTAGCTCTACAGAGCTGCATACTGATTTTCCCTGGGCAAGCTGGCCTCAATTGGTAACGGCTCACTGTGTGGAAGAATCATTGTGACGAGTATAGCCATACGACGGCATCGTACAGCTGCAGGAGACGCTTCGCTTGCGCTGTTTTTCCACATTTCAATGGCGACGCTTGCGTCGAGTAGTACACCCGACTATACCCCCAGAGGACATGCGGCCTTGAATCGGAGAGGCAGCTGACATCTCTGCGAAGCATATGATACGCATTTTCATAGGATGTAGGAGTTGGTCAACGCTTTGTAGCCCCTAGAAAGTGTCACGCTCCGCTCGAACAAAGTCTCCCCTGTCACTTCTGTCTCTCCATAGCAGATTGGTGCTCGCGAGACATCTGCCCTTTGCGTGGCGACTGCCACTCATCCATACCCACTTTGGCTGGGTGCTGTGTGAAGGAATGACAAGTGTTGCCTACAGATAGCGCTTTGACTCCTTCGAGCTGGCCCCCCGACGATCTTCTAAGCATTGGACGATCCTTGAGGAGTACGCAAACAGCGATAACTGGATAACTAGGGGGGCCTATAGTGGATGTGTACGGTCACTTCGAGCCGATGAAGCCAAGAAACTCGCGGTTTCTGGGGGCCTTAGTGCTTGACCGATACTATGCTACTCCGTACACGCGAAATTGTTGTACACTCTCGAAAATCATTATGCGGTCAGGAAACTTGCCACTTGGTGCTGACTTTCGCTCGCAAAAAGGAACGTTTGTTTCTGGCTGCACCGCCGACAAAGACCAGACATCTGTGTACTCTACTGCCTATGGGATTGGCCAGCGCTATGCAAAGCGAGAGTTTTTCCGTTCGAAAAAAGAGCCGCGCTTAGGCCGCAATTGACCACAAGGACACAGGCCGTCTTGTGTACAAATTGCCCATGAGGCTTGTGCATACGAAGCTGTTCACAAAAAAAAGCAGTCTACGCCTCTTGGCTTTGACTTTCCCGTACGAAGCCTTTTGCGTAAAGATAATCTGAGAGCCCAAGCCTGCCGACCTGTACCAAGACAAACACCGACCAGGCCTTAGGAATGCGCGCTGCTCCCTAAACGACCAGAACAGTCAAGCGCCTGCCTAAGAGCCCAGGCCGCACCAAAAAGTCCCACGCGCGTATCCTGAAAGAGAGAGACAGGCACATCGTGTATCCAGCTGTGAGGAACTCGTGGTGAGAGTTCACAAAGAAAATCGTCGGTCTGGACGCAGAGCGGATTCTGTATGGCTATACCGCCCCCAATCCAAAGACCGCCGGTACAGACAGTTGCGAGCATCCACATGGCAGAAAAACGGCCAAGGAAACGCGAGTAGAGGGCAAGAGTCTCAGAGGGAGCGCGTAAAAAACGCTCCCCCACGTCTTTTGGGCTTAGAGGATCGCCTGTAAGAAAGGTGTGCAGGCGCGCAAGTCCCTGTCCAGAAAGCACGGTCTCGCAGCTAGGACTTTCTAGACCAAGGCCTGCGAGATAGTCCTGATAGGCGCGCTCATCTTCTCTTCTGCTAAACGGAAAGGCCATGTGCCCGCCTTCCGAGGAAATGACTGTCCACTCGCTCTCTGTACGCATGAGTGACGCACAGCCAAGACCTGTTCCAGGACCTAGGACAGCGCGCCTGTGCGCAACGCTCTTCCCCTTGCGGCAAGAACGCACGTGAGTTAGGGGGGAGAGCGTGGCATAGGCCTGGGCTGTGAAATCATTCATGAGGAGACAGGGAAGCGGGAGGGCTGAGCAGTCAAGTGTGCAGGCCGCATTGGTTAAGGTTACGGTCTTTCCCTCTGTTTTTCCCGCAGCGGCAATGGCTATACCCAAAGCCTTATCTTCTGGGAAGCTTGCGGCAAAGACATCAAGGAGATCAGCTGCTGTGCGGATGGAGCCAGTTGGGTAGTTCTCTTCCCGGACACAGTCTGTTTCCGAAAAACTCGCCAGACGGCAGTTTGTGCCCCCGATGTCGGCAACCCAGATTGTCATGAAAAACTCCAGCTTTTTTAGATTTTACAGAGATCGGCATACTGACAGAACTGGCACTCATCGCTCTGCACGGCTTCAAAACTCTTGGTCTTTGAAAGCGTATAGAGAAGCAGCGAGAGAATGCTCTGGCAGTACGTCTGCCGTTCAAGATCGGAGAGCGTGCATTTATCTGGGAACAGAGGGTATTCCTTCCCGCCGGTCGCAAGTTCGATAAGCGCGGCATTGGACGGGACGCTTTTGTACTCGTCCTGGCAGCTGTTTAGGGAGAGAACCATATAGAAAGGAAGCTGAATGCTTGGAAGATATTCCCTCAGTTTTTCTATCAGGGGGACAAGGTCCTCGATCTCCGCTCTTCCCGCAACGGCATCGTCAATTGCAGTAAAAAACTCTCGATCTCCCCATATATCGTGTGCGGGCTTTTTGAGGGAACTTGTCTTATAGTCCAGCACAATAAGCTGTTCTTTCCGCCTGTCGATCCTGTCAAGTGTGCCGTAAATAAGATATGGCCTTGAGCCGACCGTGACTGTTGAATAAAACCGTTTTTCAAGGGCGAGAATCTTTGTGTCCCCTAGAGAGGCAAAGTACTTGCCAAGCAGTGTTTTTGTCGAGGTCTTCAAGACAAGATAGTTTATGGTGGGCATGTTCGCGAAGGACGCCTCTTCATTGGCAAGCTTTTTATCAAAAAGTGCCTCTATGGCAGCCTGCGCGATCGTGTTCTTAGAGAAGGCTTGACCAATATACGGTGTGCAGAGATCTTTCAGCAGATCATGAATAAAGCTGCCGACTCTCCCATTCGCGTCGCTTTCATCGACAAGATTTGCCGGCTCAAGCATAAGGAGGTATCTGCGCGCAAACAGCAGGGGACAGGTTCTGAAATTGTCCAGGGCAGTCGCCGAAATGCCGGGTTTTCTGGTACGGGCCAAATACGAAGCAAGACGCTCCTCAAGAGCAGCTGTGCGTTTTACAGGAGACGGCACAGGGACAGGGGTCTTAATCCGCGCTGTCGCGCGGTACATCGGGGCTTCATCCTCAACAAGGTGCCCGAGCCGCTGCTCGTCTTCCCAGAGCATCTGCTCAACAAAGCGGCTGCGGCTTCTCTTCCCCTCAACCGACGCGTTTCGCTGCACGCCCTCCTGCCAGAAAAGATGGACAGAATCGCTCCCAGCAATCAAGCGAAAGAGATTGTATTCGCTTTTTAGCTGACGGGAGGCAAGTGTCGGCAGTCCCGTAACCTGGCGGAGTTCCTCGGGAAGAAGAGGATCCTGGCCTGGTATGCCTGGAAGAATCTCGTCGCTTGCATCCAGCACAACGACTGTATCAAAATGCAAAAGCATTGTCTCCGCAAGACCAACAATCTGTAGACCAAGCAGTGGGTCCGCCTCAAAGGGAATAGACTCGGAACTTAGGATATCGCCGACAATGCGCTCAAGCATGAGGAAGGTAAACTTTTCCTGGGCAACAAGCGATGAGCGGAAGAGGGGGATAACACCATGCCGGATGCTCGTTATCGCCTTTGCGTCAAGCTGATTGCGCGTTTCGTCCTCCTCCGGCAGAAGCGCAAGAAGTCTATCCAGGCACCCTGCGAACTCTTCCAGAGTTGTCACATTGGCCATAGCGTCGACAAGACAGGCGAGTATTGTCTGGACAGCCTCCTGTGCCGGATCCCCATTAAGGACATGGGCTGCGAGATTTTTGATATCCTGATAGCGCATGCCCTCGGCAATGCCGTTCTGCAGTTTCGCCACAACTCCGCAAGGATCCTCGACATTCTGTACGGCGAGAAGACGGGTGAAATAGGTATGGCGGATGACATGCAGAATATCCCGCCAGTAATAGCCGCTTGCGGTCTTTCTGACCTGCAGGCGGATCAGCACGGACACAAACTGGCCAAAGAAAGTCCGCGTGAGCGGATAGCCCATGGAGATATTGACGTTTTTATCCGGCAGATGGTGCAGGGTCGGAAGCAGAAGATCTGGATTAGCCAAAACCAGAGCGCAGGTTGCAGAACGCCCCTTCTGCTCCTCAAGAGTGGCCTTAAGCGCCAGAAGTTCCGAATGCGCGTCATAGCCCTCGTGATAGGCTATATCAGGACGCACAGCCCTCTCTGGGAATGGGGCAGCCTCAAGACCTGCGTGCCAGCGCTCGCACCAGGACTGCACAAAACGGCAGGCATGGTGGGCATTTTGAGGATCTGTGACAAGCTTCGGATCCCCATGGACAAGAACGCGCGCCCCGGCCTCCCAGAGTTTTCTGTACATGCGGTCCTCGGCCCCTTCAAGCAGACCAAAACCGCAGAGAAAGACTAGCCTCTCCTTGCTTGGTGTCAGAAGAGCGGGTATTTTTTTGAGCCTAGTCGCTATCTGGTAGAGTTCATAGCCTTTTGTCGTAAGCCCCGCAGACGCAAGCTCCTCCTGACAGGCTTCGTGGATGCGGCCAAGGGAGCGAATGAGGGCTTTTGCCGAATCAGAGATATCTATAGCGTCTGTGTTTATGTCAGCCGGGGTGATGGCGTTTTTATAGAGTTCCTCAAGAAGACTGTGCAGTCGCATGCCCCAGGGCCAGAAGGTCTGGAGGGTCACATTGCCAAACACAAGACGCAGAAACTCGTCTGTCTCTGCGGTGCGCTTGACGGCCCGAAAGAGAAGCGCTGTCATGTCCAGAAGGGAGGCCTCTGGACGGAGATCGCAGTCATTTGCGAACTGCCATTCCCTGGCAGTTTCCGCAAGCGTTATGATATGGGGCAGAAGGCCCGTGTACGAGGCCTTGCGGTAAAGATCATGGATATATCGTTTTGACCGTATGATTGGCACAAGCAGAAGCGCCCGCTCGGGGTGATTCTCTGTACACTCGGCCACATACTGGATGATGTCGGGCAGAAAGGGACGGGACCAGGGAAAAAGAAGAAAAGGAGATCCGCTCATCAGGTATCAGCGCCGCCTCCGCAAGGTTTAGATCGTTCCACAGGAAGACATGAGCAAAAACGCTCATGCCCCTTTTTTCACCACGCGCCAATCGGAATAACGCGCTCCCAGTGTACCTGTTCCGCAGGACAAAGGCAATTCATAACCATGCCGCACCTTCCAAACAAGGCTCAGAAAAACGTCTGACTCGTAGGCCTGGGCAGTACGGGGAGAAACATTGCAGCGCGGATCCCCTGCATACGCGAGCCCGCGCTGTTTTAGTCTACTCGCAACGTATGCAATCTTCCATCCTAAACCTTGAGAGAAGCGGTACAGCAGAACGCGGGAATTTGAGCTTATCTCCTGCGCAGAGCATCATCCATGACATCGAGCGCCTGGGCGAGAAGACTCCGCTGCGCCTGCGTTCCCATATGGCCTATGCGGAAAACACAATCGGCCATGGGCCCGAAACTTCCGGCAACAACAAGGCCGCGAACCCTAAGAGCCTCTCGCCACGCCGAAACTGTGAAGCCTTCGGGAACCCGCGCTGCCGTCACAGTCGGCGAAAGAAGCGCGTCCTTTTTCGGCCAAAGCGCTATCCCCAGTTTGTCAAGACCCTGGCGCAGAAAATCGGCCGCACTGACATGCCTGCGAAAGACGCCCGCAAGCCCTTCCCTAAAAATTTCGTTGAGCGAGGCATGAAGGGCCGCAATGCCGTTCCAGTTTGGGGTGTAGGGACAGCGTCCATCCTCGTAGATGCTGTAAAACGGAAGAAGCGCGTCATAGCCCGCATACTTGACCTCGCGCACAGCTTCCCAGCCCCTTTCACTGACAGCCACGAAACTGAGCGAGGGTGGACAAGAGAGGCATTTCTGCGAGCCACCGAGGGCAAAATCTATATGCCAGGCATCCACCTTGATGGGGCAACCCGCGACACTGGAAACCATGTCCACATAGAAGAGTGGCACACCATACTGCTCCTTAAGTTGCCCGAGCTTCTCAAGAGGATTCAATGTGCCGGAAGGCGTCTCGCAGTGAACGGCGCAGATCATCTTTGGGGGAGAGACAGTAAGATGCTCCTCCACAAGCGCGAGATCGGCGTCTGTGATTGTCCTGTCATACCCCAGATCAAGGACAGTGACCCTCGCGCCTATTTCCCTGGCCATACTCGCGATGCCATGGCCAAAAAAGCCCGTCGCGACAACAAGAATCCGATCATCCGTACGTACGGCACTCTTAAGCGCTGACCAGAGGGCGAGCATCCCCTCACCTGAAAGAAGAAGAACACGGTTTTGCGTCTCCATAACATGCTGGAGAAGCCTTTCTGTCGACCGGTAGAGCGGAAAGAAATCGGCGTCTATCTGCCCTGAAGGATAATCCTGGGCAAGAGCCTCCAGGACCGAACGGGAAAGAGAGACAGGACCGGGAACCATTGGGATGGGTGCGTACATCGTTTTCTCCTTGCTCTAGAACACCCGCAGGACTGCCTGTGGGCACGCAAAAATCCCTGGCGCACATGCTGCAAAAAATATCAATGGCCGGAAATAGCGACCGAAAACCTGCACCACTACTGGATTTCCTTATTTTTTTATCATCCTTTGTAGAAGCGGCAACCATACGACTTTGCTCGGTTTGACATCGAGAGTCTCTCTGATGATATACTCTGGTCGGAAAAAAAATTGCCACTTTGAGTTGAAAATACCGGACTCAAGGGCCGACACCCATTCGCAAAAATGTCAGTTTGTTTCTGGCTGGAGTACAGCAAAGAACAAGTGGCAAAGCTGAAGGGTGGTTACAACAGGCCAATTCGGAAACACTTCCGCAGTGGGAGGAGAACAATGCCGCAAAAGAAGAATACAGCGCAATTACGCTCAGGCAAGCACTCCGAGCCCCTTATCCCGGACAAGGGCAAGCAGCCGGAGAGAGGGGCCGCTAGGTTTCTTGACGCCACGTTCCCAGTCTGAAACCAAGTTTTTGGACACATTGAGGTAACAGGCAAAGACGGGCTGCGAAACATTCTCCCGCTTTCGTATAGCGCGTATTTCCACAGGCGTCAGGCTCTCCGCCTTGCACAGACACGATGTGTCAAACGCACGCATGGTCTGCTTGTCAATTGCGCCATGACGATGCAAATCCTCCGCCAATTCATGGATTGCCGCAGAAAGGTCATCCTTGTACTGTTCGGGCATTACGCAAGCTCCATATTGTCAAAATTCAATTAATGAGTTGTCAGCAAGCATATCTTGACGAGAGGCAGGATTTACCATCCATAGCGTACAAGCTATATCATTCAGACATGGTATGGGAAGTCGAGAGTACACGGATGAGTTTGAAATTTGGTGAATAGCCTGTCCGCAGAGCAGCAGGAGGACCTCACCGCTTCGGTCGGCTTGCTTGAGGTGTATGGTCCGAATCTGCCTTTTCCTCATTCAAGCTCAGTTTATGACTCCAAACACGGGCATATGCGAAAGCTGCGGACCCAAAGCAAAGGAATGCCGCTTAGGACGCTCTATGCTTTCGACCCTCGACGTACAGCCATCCTGCTCTGGCGAAGACAAAACATGTCAGGATGACTGGTACGAATGTGTTCCGCTTGCCGACAGGCTTTATGACAGACACCTTGAAGAAATCGAAAAGGATCCGCGAAATGGCTAAGAAATTTTCGGAGCTACGTGCAAGGATGAGCCCAGAGAACAAGCAGCGCGCCGACGCGAAGACCAAGGCAATGCTGGAGGAAATGGCTCTTGTCGAACTGCGCCGCGCCCGAGAGCTTTCGCTATCGGAACTTGCCCGCATCCTTGGCATACGCCAGCCGAGCGTGGCAGACATGGAAAAGCGTACTGACATGTATATCTCCACGCTGCGCAGCCTTATCGAGGGCATGGGAGGCCAGCTGGACATCATCGCCCGCTTCCCCGGCCAAGAGGTACGGATTAAGAATTTCTCGCAGCTTGCGGAATACTAAAGTAAGTATCTGTAAAAAGCTAAGCTTTTTGCATTTTGCAGGTACACAGAGATCCGTTTACAGTAAATTTCTTTGCTGTAAACAAACTTTTGCGACAGAGTGTTGCACTCCTACCCGCAGGTTGCGCTTGGCTTTCTGTGACTTTCGAGTGCCTTGGCTTTTCTTGCGTGTGGTCGTACGAGTCTTACAATGGCTCACGAAGTTTTTTTCGTGCGATTCTAGCCTTTTGCTAGCAAGACTCCGTCTTGCGTGCGTTTCAACCGTACCAGCTTATGCTGAGTTATTGAGTATACAGTTTAGGTTTATTAAAAATCACGTTCAATTCTGTTATCGAAACTGCCTGGCAGTTTCGACAACAATGTCAAGATACTTTTTTACAGTTCCTAACGCATTATTGTCAAACAGGCTTCGGGTTCGCCTCGGAAACCTATCACGCTGCAAAGAAATACCACAGGCCGATGATCTCGGGTAGATGTGCGGGTCGCACACCCCCACACTTGCTGCGCTTCGCCGAACGTGCCCTATGATTCTTCTACGCGACACGAAAATATCCCATAGGACGCCGACCAATTGGCTCTCTTTTGTCTCTTGTGGGAAAACCATTGTGCGGCCGGGTATATTAAGGCGTACGCTACGCGCTCGCGGCTCTTCAAATACACATTTTGGTTACGCCATATTGCACACATTTTCGTTGACATCGTACTTGCCTAACGAGCAAAGGCATGTTTCCATGCATGAAGCGTGTATTTGTTGTCCCGCCGACGCTTGGCATTACCCAATATCGATGCGACGATGAAACAATCGGACTTCTGGCACTCCATCTTTGTCGCCTCAAGTTCTCACTTTTCAGTTCCCCTACTGTTCTGACAGGATCGCTTCCGTTTGGTCTATACCACCGGATAATGGCCATGTGGTTCTCCGCCTCTCATCGGCGTGTCTAGTGACGTAAGCTAAGTGCAAATGTAAGGGCTACGTTCCTCTTGATCCTTTCCGCGATACCATCATCCAGAGAATACCAGATCTCCCAGGTCTGCATTGAATCCGTTGTGTACTCGCCATGGCAAGCTTCGCGCTCGAGAGACCCCGACGGAACATCTCGTCGGTCTCGCGTATATATTTTATAATGTATTCGACCAACCCATTGCACCTGCTTCATATCCCGCAAAAGCAAGTAAACGTACGGGGCGTGGGTCACTTCACGCTTTCGCACATGCTAAGCGCTCGCGGCTCGTACACTCCACAGCCTACGCTTCGATGGTCCTAACCTCGCGGCTTCGGCAAAAAGCGCTCTGTGACTTTCTGGCAGCTCAAGCTTTGACCTAGCCCAAACTTTCACCAAGCAAGACTCTATGCACCTATACTCGCGCACGGGAGAAACCGTTTTGCTTTTGAGTATACAGGGCTATGACGTCACCTTGTTGGTCACAAGGACACAGAAATCTGATCACGGAACTGGCGCCCAAGCTCAAACAAGACGCTTCGCTCTTTTTTTTACGACATGCATCACTGTTCGGCATGATCTCTTGGGCAAGCCGCGATACTTCCACGTCTTCTATGCTGATGCACGGGCCAGCTACACAGACTCTGACCTAGAGCGCAGCTCAAAGAAAAACTCGCAGCTTGTGGGACATACGTTGCGCAACAATGCTCGTCTCGATGCTTTTGCAAAGTGCTGCATCTGGAAAAACAAACACGCAGTGCGCAAGGGCAAAAGCTACCCTCTGAGGCGCGAGGAAATCCGAAAGCGCATGGATTTCAAAGATCATGGATCTGGAGCGTATGGATACATACAGCTTCCCGGGCATTGTCCAAGCGTGCTTGAAACGTACCGAGATCGCGACAACTCAATCATGCTCTAGTACGAGCTTTTCTAAGTCCGTGTATAAAAAGATGGTGCGGGACTCCTACGTCGTTACGATAGCTCTGCGTAAGAGATTCACACGAACTGGGGCAAGAATTCGAGCATGGCTACGTTCTCGCCTAGCAACCACCAGTTTCGCAGTCGTCACCTCAACCAGCGCGGCTCTTTGTCGCCACGTCCCCAAGGATGCTTCTTGCGTCTGGGGGCTTGACAAGAACTAAGCCCGTAAGTATACTCTTACACATCAAAGGGGCTGGTAGACGTGATCGTTGTGTGGTAGGGTCTAGTTTACTGGTCCCTTTGACTTTCTGTGTCTTCTTCGGCAAAGACTTCGTGAACATACATGCGCTTCTGCCAACTTTAGTACAGATCACGGGTCAACAGCGCAGCTTCGCTACTAGGCAGGCTTTGAGTCCCTCCATAAAAACCCCATTCTGCCGTAGGTGAGGTGGGATGTAGGGCGCATCCCACGCCCATGAGCGGATACTAAGTTTCAATAAACAAAATAATAAATAGGAGTTGATTATGCAAACAATCGATGGTGGATCTGAACCAGCGACAAAAGAAGATATTAAACAACTTCAAATATCTATAACGAAATCGATCAAGTCTTTTGTTGTTTTATTTGCTATTAGTCAATTGAATGATGAACAAAAAAAGAATCCATCACCATATGTTAATGGTGTTCTACAAAAATTCGATGAATATTATAATATGCTATAAATATTATACGTTCATTGGTTAGAATATCAACAGTGGTGCGACACGAGGGCCCTCATGTGGATGGAACAGCCACTTAATTGGATGAGCCGTACAGTCAGGTACCCCCAGCAAAGCCGGGTGCTTGAAAGGCAGGAAGCGCTCAAAGCGGTTTTTAGACGCTTCGCTTAAGCCGCCTAAAGGCGGCATACCGGCATCACATATTGATTAAGAAGACTAAATTGTTCGAATCTCTGGTCTTCTTTCTCCTGATTTTTTATATATTCGCGAATTGTTTTCTCATCTCTACCCACTGTGGACACATAAAATCCTCGCGGCCAAAATGATTCTCCTACAAAATTTCTCTTCCGTCCCTGAAAATTTCGAGCTATATATGGCGGATTTGCCCTTTATATTACGATTCTACAGGTTGATTGCAAGATATAGGAGGCGTTTGTGTCTGAAAGCCGGATACTCTCACATGCGCGGGGTAGGGCCCATTGCAATCAACTTCACGAATTGTAATA
>JAFTDR010000111.1 GCA_017454105.1 Desulfovibrionaceae bacterium
CGGCGTGTTCCTCCCCCAGGTTCCAATTGAGCAGGGCTGGAATTTAAGCCAGTATCTCGATCATCTCTGCCTAAAAGCAGGAGTGCCGGTCGGATCCTACAAAAAAGAGGGGGCTGTCCTCTAATATTACGACGCAACCGTCTTTCCAGTCGAGCGCTAATCTCTTGTATCGGCCAGTGCGCTGCCCAAGTATACATGCGCGGGTAAGGCTCCTCACACGTGGGGAGCCTTTATTTGTTGACTTGGCCAGAAAAAGAGTTGCCACCTGGACTGGCTTTCGTTCGCATACATGTCAATTTGTTTCAAAACTGGCCGTCTTACGTCGTGCAATGGTGTTGGCTCCCTAGTACTGCCATCTCTAGGTCCGTGTTGTAAAGATATGGTGGGCCCTTCTGCGCTGCAAGGGCAGTAATGCTGCTTTTCCGAGGCGGCACATGGTAAGCGGGTTTAGGGGACACAGTACCTTGAGATCGGTCTTCAGCGTATGGTCGGGGCGACAGACCAGTCAGGCATAGGGTCTCTATATATGCTCCGTGTCTGTGTATCGTAGAGCATTTTTTCATCAAAACTTGTCGATCGTTTTTTCAGCAGCACTAGCATGGAGTCAACGGCCCGGGCCTGCCGCAGAAGGGCTGTTCGATCCGCGCCTTGTTTTTCAAGTTCTTTACCGAAGTCGGAGAGTGTCAGTTGGAGATCAACAAGATCAAAACGAGCCTCGCGCCAGCCGATATACCAATGCCAATTTGTGAAGTACAGCCAACTGTTTTCGTTGAAGGCATGCTTGTGGGTCGGATCCTGCCAGGCTCCTAGAGAAAGATCATAAGGGACATTGATGCGCAAAATTCCGCCAACTTTCAGCAGCTCAAGAAGATTTGTCATGGTTTGGCATACGTCGTTTACGTGTTCGAGGACATCGTAGAGGTAGATACGCCGAAACATGTTTTTTTGCAGCGTAACTTGGCCAAAGCGCTCAGTTTCAAAGCACTCGTCAAACGAGAGTTTTTGAGAAATATCTAAAACTATATCCGGTCGCCAGCTTGGATTGATGTCAATATTGAGTGCCGCAGGCATAAATTGCTTGCCTGAGCCGATATTTGCGCTCGTGGGAATGGGCGCCTCTCTTTTTTTTGCGCTACCGGGAGCAGAGCCGATCTGCGCCTCAAGAATTGCTGCGTAGTCGTGAGCTTTGAAGGTTTGGAAGGCCGTTTCACCTGTAGATTGAATGAGGTTAGGCTGTTTGAGAGCCTCTCGCACAGTTTCACAAATCTTGTCATACGGTGCGTACAGGCAGCAGTTTGCGTACTCTGAACTTATGTATGAATCGCTGTTGCATTCGCAGACGACGCATTTTTTATTGGCCCAGAGATAGCCCAGGCGAACGACTTCAACGATACCCGGTACATAATAGTGCATATTGAGGACGATCTTAGAGCGAGCAATGAGAATGTCGCGCGTTAGACCGTACACTTTGTTGAATGGCAAGGCTCTGATGTTTTCTGCGCGAAGCTGATTGATGAGAGAGAGGCGCCGCTCATTGAGTGAGCCATAGAATAATACGTCTATATCCTTGGGATAGTCTGGATCGATGCGTGTCATCTCAGGCGTATAGCCGAGTGGCAGGTGCGTTATATTTGTGATTCCGTATTCTGTCACAAAGCGTTTCACGTTGAGGAGGCTGTACTCCCAAATTTGAAATTTTCTGCAGGCTTCAAGATATCTTGGTGCGATTCCTTTACTGCCGCTGACCAACTGCTCGAAATTGTATACGATGCTGTCTTTTGGCAGTTTGTCCAGATCCAGATGGAGCGCGTCACAGAGTCCGATGAAGATATTGCTGGCCTCTTCATGCCATGCGTTGCGCTTGATTGTGCAATTGTAGCCTAATCTTTTTAGAGCATAGTAGAGTGGCAAGGTTGCATCGTCAAAAACGAGCGCGTTGCTCAGAAGCGACAGGATGACATCTTTCTTCATATGTTTCTGCATAGTTCATCCGTGAATGCTGCCTCCGCCTAAAGAGGCGGGCGATTTTTTTTTCTCTCAAGGAGTCGGCGTCACAATGATTCTTCCTCTGTTGAGTACTTGAGGTCGCGCGTCTTTGGCTTGCGAGGGAAAAAAGTATGCGACTGGGTAGAATGCGCTGAGCGTGAGTCTCTGGCTGTGTTTCCATTGGGATGCGCTCGTTGTTGTACCCGGCAGCGTAACGATTCCTCCTGTATTGGCCGATTGTCGTGCGGAAAACCATTGCGCAGACGGGTATAGAGTGCGGTAGAGTGACTCAAGTACTCCATAAGTTTCTTTGTATTTGTTTTTTTTGTCAAAGGTGCGGGATGGCTGAGTCTTTCGCCTGCGGCGCAATCGTTCTTCCCGCGAGTGCTATGCAAGACAGCGCCTACCGACCAATGCTGCGCAGAAAACAGTTATACTCGTACATCGGAGGAAGTTCGATGTTCCGCTGTTGGCGTGGACGAAACGAGAGTAAATGCTTACGAGTTAGCCGCAAGGATGTTCATGTCATTTGTTTATGGTACTACGGCTTTGAGCAAGGAGTATTTTGAGTGAGATGCCCGAAACGACACGGGCAGCGTCTTTCTTATACCACGCGAGCTGAGTCTCACGGTCGAGTGGAATGCCCTTTTCGGCTAGGGAGATTTTGGAAATTTCGCGGTGTTCTGAGAAAGCGAGGTTGTGTTTATTGAGGGGATCGTCAAAGTGTTCTACCTGGAGGAGTGGCCAAAGATACCCATTAATTTTGCCTGATCGGCAGATCTCTGACTGATACTCAGTCCATCCGTGGGTTTTTAATTTGCCAACGCTCAGGAGGCCGCGTTGTCTTTGCAGGCTCCGTCTGAAAAGGTAGCAGCAGCCCCCGATAAAGGCATCAGGGACTAGTTGTACGCCTTCCACGTCAATCACTCGGCGAGCCAAGTTCTCCATGTCAACGTATTTTGTGTTAAAATGAAAGCCACCAATTACCCCGAGGCGCTTGGTCGCGAGGTGTGCCTCAAGCAAGCGGTTTAGCCAACCTTGGGGGTAGAGCGTATCATTATCGACTTTTCCTAAAAATTCCGCCTTCGAAGCCTTCCAGAATGCGTTGGTTGGTTGCGAGATACCGGTATTGAACTCAAGAAAGCGTATGGCGGAAAGTATTTTGCAGTGACTACGCGCAAACTGTTTGAGGTAGTCGACAGTGCCATCAGTCGAACCATTGTCAACAATGGTCAGGTGGAAGGGGGCTTCTGCATTTTCGACAAGGGCAGGCAAAGTTTCCTTTGTATAGCTGAGTCTGTTGAAAGTGATATAGAGGATGTCGATTTCATGCTGCATTGTCTTCCTCATACTTCAAAAAACTGACGAGGTGCGGATGGGCGAAGCTGTACTCAAGGTGACGGACGCGGAAACTATACGATATATTGCGTCTAGAAATAAATGTTCTCACCAAAACTTTGAAGATAATAACATACTCACAGCAAAATACTTTTATGCAAGGAATTTTTTTAAGACTGAACCAATCACTTGCGTTGTCTCTGCTTTGGGGAATCGGAAAAAAACTGAAGCTCTGATACAAAATGGTACAGATTAGCCGCTTAGTGAATCATGTGAACTCATCCAAGCACTCAGGTCGAGATGTGAAATCTCGCCATCCTGTGTAATTCTAACTGTTTTGGAGAGCTGCTGTACAAGGCGCTGAATTTTTTTGTGGGCAGGATTCAGGGTAAAGCGGTATACACCATCAACCTCCTGCGGCAGATACTTCCGTTCCATTTTTAACGGCAGTAGCCCTTTTTCAAAGAGAAAGAGGTGGAGAAGGTAGGCCCTTGTTCCGTGCGAGGCCGAAGTCCAGCTTGTTTTTTTGACGGTTTCGATTTGCCTATCGATTCTTTGGGGATCCTCGCCGTGATGGATGAGAACTGTTTTCCGTCTGTTTTCAGATAGACAGGTTGTGAACCAACTTGCAGGGCTCTCCAGCTGTATTCAAGATCTTCATACCCGTAGAGTCCATAGCTTTCATTCCAATAGCCTAATTGTTCATGCAAAGCGTGCGAAATACAGGCGCAGGCACCATTGCAGCAGGGGACTGCTAGTATTCTTGTCCCGTCGGCAAGTGTTTTTTCAGAGCCTGTATGCCGGGAGTAAACCTGGTAGCCGAGAGGTCCGAGTGATGGATTGGTCCTCGCGAGTTGTACAAGACGACCAAGCCAGTTGCCATCGCAAATTTCGATATCATTATCAAGTTTAATGAAGTAGTCGCAGTCTTTGCCATCGTCCCAGGCCAAATTCGAGGCCACACTCACGCCCATATTGCGGGAAAGAAGACGTACAGTTAGGTTGGGTGTGCATTCTGCCCGATGCAGGAGGTATTCCACTGTTCCGTCATGGCTGCCGTTGTCGACGACAGTGCAGGTAAAGTTGTCCTTAGTTTTTGTCAAAAGAGACTCAAGACAGAGTTTTGTGAGAGATAGACGGTTCCACGTAACGATGCCGATATGTACTTTCATGGTATACCCCGCCTAGGAAATTTTACGCGTGTACGGATTGGCATAATATCGTTCAAGCTCTCGAATCGCAAAAAAAAACAGGCGTTTCTGTCGCTTAACAGTTCTTCAGGGCATCCTCGCATCTTTTTGTATGTCTCTGGCTGAGATAATCCAAGATGCGCTGTATCGCGAGGATTTTATACCCGGCCTCACAATGGTTTTCCCACAAGAGACAAAGGAGAGCCAATTGATCGGCGTCCTATGGGATAATTTCCGCGTGTACGGATTACAATACTATCGTTCAATCACCTACAGTGGATTCTCAGGCTTCTGCGTGATATGGACCTTCATCTGCCAGGTCAGTGACGTGCGAAAAGAAAGATGAGTTCCATGGCAACTGAAGCGCGACAGAAAAGCCTGGTTCTTTGGGATGCCCGAACCTGACCGATAGTATGTTAAACCGTACACGCGGGATAATTTCCTGTCGCGTGAAAGAATCATTGCGATGCCGAGTATAGTTGTAACTCGAAGGGATTCACGCATTCGCTCGACGGTGTACATCATAGTGGGCCGAGCAGGCCTGGCACAAGCGCTTACATGAAGTTATCTTGTCCCTGGATGCGCATATCAAGCTCATCATTTCACGTGTGTGGTGAAGTATTGCTCCCCGCCATGAATAGCTAGCAAAAAGGTGAAAGCTTAGGCAAATCGTACAGACGTAGCGTGCCAGTACATATATGCAGTTTTTTTGGTCCCCCATTGTGAACTACGCTCCCAGTGGCGCTTCGTATTGGTACGTATGGAGATACACGGCAAGAATGCCGCACAGCCTTGAGGGATCCCCCCTCTCTTCGCACTTACGGTACGGGATGTATGTGGGGCGATACTACAGTGCCATTTTTATACTGCGGTCAGAAAAAAAGTAGCCGCTTGGAATTCTAAATACTAGACTTATTGCTGACTGTCACTTGCAAATAGGTCAGTTTATTTCTGGCTCAAGCATAAAAAATTCTTCAACGGCATGTACGGGAGATCCGCAAGGTACACGCGGTGACCCTGACTCCTCTGCCTTTGATTCATTGCTTTTTCTTTCTCTCTCGGATACAATCAAAAAAGCTTTTTTCTTAGATATGATCGTGTTTTGCGGACTCCTTGCTGCTTTTTTTGCTCCTCAGTGTGCAAGGTAAGGAAAATGGGCCTGGAGCTATTCGCTGAGAGCTTGTGGCGCCGTTTTTTGAGTCCGTTTCTTTTTTTTGCTAGTCAATTGTCGCGATATCGACGATCGCGTGTATTCATTTCTTTCTCTTGGCTGTCGTACGATCTGTTTATGTCTGAATCTTCGCCTGCCTATGGCGGCGGAAAGTAAAAAACTACAGGAGTTGTCTTATGCCTCTCGTGGGACCGAAGGAAATGTTTGCGAATGCATATCAGGGGCAGTATGCCATCGGTGCTTTCAACGTGAATAATATGGAGATCATTCAGGGCATTATGCAGGCTGCCTCCGAGGAAAAATCGCCCGTTATTTTGCAGGTCTCGGCAGGGGCACGGAAATATGCGGGGCAGCGGTACATCATGAAGCTTGTGGAAGCCGCTCTCGCCGATGATCCCTCAGTGCCTGTGTGCGTCCACCTCGATCACGGGCCAAGTTTCGAGATGTGCAGAGACTGCATTGACGGCGGTTTCACCTCCGTTATGATCGATGGCTCCCACCTTCCCTACGAGGAGAACGTAGCCATAACCCGCAAGGTCGTTGAGTACGCGCACCCGAAAAACGTTTGGGTTGAGGCAGAACTCGGAAAACTCGCCGGTGTAGAGGAACACGTTTCTTCAGCGGAGCATGTCTACACCGATCCCGATCAGGCTGTCGATTTTGTGAAACGCACTGAGTGCGACTCCCTGGCCATTGCGATAGGCACAAGCCACGGCGCGTACAAATTCAAGGGTGACGCGAAACTTGACTTTGCTCGCCTTGAGACAATTTCCTCGAAATTGCCTAACTATCCCCTGGTTTTGCACGGCGCTTCCAGTGTACCGCAGGAATTTGTCGAATTGTGCAATAAGTACGGCGGCCAGGTGGGCGGCGCGAAGGGCGTGCCGGAAGATATGCTGCGCAAAGCGGCCAGAATGGGTGTCTGCAAGATCAATGTCGATACGGACATTCGGCTTGCGCTCACCGCTTCGATTCGTCAATTCATGACCGAACATCCCGAGCAGTTTGATCCCCGCTCCTATCTTTCACCGGCCAGAGAGGCTGTGAAGAAAATGGTGCAGCGGAAGATTCGCGATGTTATGGGTTCATCTGGGAAGGCCTAGCCTTTCCCTTTTCCGTGGCGTCAAAGGCTTCACTGATTTGCGTTGAAAAAATCTGCAGGAGGCGACGATGGCTGTTAAAATAGGCATTAATGGTTTTGGACGTATTGGCCGTTACCTGTTGCGCCTGGTGGCTAAAGATCCAGACATTCAAGTTGTTGCCATCAATGCTCGTGCCCAGAACGATGCGTTGGCGTACCTCTTCCGCTACGACTCCACCTACGGCGTCTATCCTGGTGAGGTGCTGTACGATCATTCTGGCCTCATCGTTGACGGGCGTCATATCGCCGTGACCCGCTGTGAGATGGGGAAATGGGAGTGGAGCAACTACGGTGTCGACATCGCGGTTGAAAGCACTGGCAAAAATAAAGATCGCCAGGGTCTTGAGGGTCACTTAAACTGTGGCGCGAAAAAAGTCATCATTTCGGCTCCTGGAAAAGATGTCGACGCGACGATTGTCATGGGCGTCAACGAGAATCTCTACTCGAAAGATATGAAGATCCTTTCGGCCGCCTCATGCACGACAAACTGCCTGGCTCCTGCAGCGAAAGTCATCAATGACAACTTTGATATCCATCATGGCATGATGACGACAATCCACTCCTACACGATGAGTCAGCGTATTCTTGACGGTTCGCACAAGGACTGGCGTCGCGGCAGAGCGGCCGGTGTGTCGATGGTGCCGTCAAGCACAGGCGCGGCCATTGCTGTCGGCCAGGTCATCCCCGAGCTTGCCGGAAAACTGACCGGCATTTCAGTGCGCGTGCCGACTGTGGACTGCTCACTTGTTGATTTGACCTGTCTTGTCAACAAGTACTGCGATGTGGCTTCAGTCAACAAAGCCTTAAGTGAGGCGAGCCGCTCCATAATGAAGAACAACATGGGCTTTAGCGATGAGCCGCTTGTCTCCATTGACTATCGCGGAAGCATTTACGGCGGTGTCGTTGACGGCCTTTCCACGCAAGTTATCAATAATTCGATGATCAAACTTCTCATCTGGTACGATAACGAGTCCGGCTTCACAAATCAGCTGTTGCGTCTTATTCGCAAGGCGGCCGCCGATTTATAATCTTAGTTTCTCAAGGGGACTGTGGTTTCACAGTCTCCTTTTTTTCTGCTCTCTGATTGCCGCAACTGTAATTCCAGTCTGAAAGGTCCGGTCGTATACAGCTTTTCCCTGGATAGACAAAGGAAAGCGACTTCACCTGGTCTGCACCCGCTGGGCTATACTCACGACGCAAAAGATCTTCTGAATCTACTCTTGGACGGTAGAGGTATTGGGCATCGCAGCAAAAAGTGCGATGGAAGATTGTATCCGTCGCGAGTATAACTGCGAGTCGTGAAGAAGAATCTTAGTGACGCCGTGTATATTTGCGATTTGGAGCCGGCATTGCGCCGGGCATTTTCAGCACCAAGTGCAGCATTGTTGCTGACTGCAGTATATTGCTCGCTGATTGCAGCAAATGTAATTCTCGCATGGGAAAAGCCCCGGCCACACATTGTTTTTCGATGGACAGACAAGGGAAAGCGACATCAATTGGTCGACACCCAATGGGCTCACTTCGAGTTGCGGAGAAGAATCTTTGCGCCGCAGGGAGAAATCACAGCGACGCTGAGTATACGCCGCACTGACAATATTCAGCTCGCAACGAGTTGTAAGCGCGCAAGTTGAGGTAGCCCTTTCTCAGCAGGTACGGGAACGTATCACTGCACCGCTTGGCAGAGCGCGCCAAAAGGGGGAATCGGTCTTTGTTCTCCTTCTTTTCTTGTTGGATCTATACTTGCATGATTTATGATGTGGTCTGCACGTGAGAAGCCTTCTTCGCTGAGCAGAGCGCAAGCGGCTCTTGTCCTTAAATGAGCAATGAGCGGGCTTTGTATACTTGGCGCCACAAAGATTTTTCCCATGCCGAGCCTTTGAGGTCGATCTTCTTTGACTGCCGTTGGAAAATCACTAAGCAGCATACAGCAGAGAGCTTTAGCCGTGATAAAAAATTTTGAAGTCGACCTAAGCCTTTGACTAAAAGAGCCGATAAGAAAAGTAAGGGTGACGTTCACATGGAGCGTGAACGAGTTCGGTTAGCCGAACTGGTAGGCATTCATGGAGGAATGTCATGATTGACCACAATTCCACGAAGGTGGGCGGGATTCATCGAACCTCACGATCTGATTCCGCACAAGTTTTTGGCATAGACTCTTCGTTTCGCAAAGAGAAGAACAGTGCGAAAAAAGGTGGAGTCACTGACTCATCACTTGACGCATCAATCCGCAATCTGCTGAAAACCGATACAACTGAATTAGGTCACGGTGTGCGGAAGGCAAATAATACCATATCCGCAATTCAAGTAGCGGATCGTGTTCTCCTCTCCATCGGCGATAAATTACTTAAAATGAGGGAATATGCCAGGTCATCTGCCGATACAGAGTGTACCCCCTTTGAACGGAAGGAAATTGAAGAGCAGTATCAGAAAGTCGCAAGGGAAATAACCGAAATCGCAACGTCTACCGAAGCCATTGAGAAAAGCGGTATTTGCGAAGAGCTTCGCAAGACGACAGCAGCAGAGCTGGGGCTAGGATCGGATGCCTGTCCAACATCTTCTGGCTATACGATTTCAACGCAGGAAGCTGCCAGGCGGGCAGTAGACGGTGTCTCCGACGCCATCGTGAAAAAAGACGAAATGCGGGCTCGCCTAGGAACGCTGAAAAGGTCATTGGAAGCGACGATCTCTTCACTTGTTGTGCATGCTCAGAATATTCAGGCTGCGGAAACGAGAATGTCAGATATTGACATTGCGAACGAAATGGCACTTTTTGTTAAGCAGCAGATACTTTCGAAATCGAAAGTCGCAATTTTATCTCAAGCGTGCCGACTCTCAGCGGTCTCTCTTTCCTTAGTTCGCTAGTTTCTCTGAGAAAAAACCGTGTTATTATTTCACGGTTTTACGATAGTACGGTGGTTGTCTGCAAGGAAGCGGACGTGCGTAGTGCGCCATCGGGCATAAGTACATTCATGGAGGAATGTCATGTATATCAATAACAATGGCAATGCTGCGAGTGTTGCAAATACTCTGACAAGCCATTACGGCAATCTGGCCACGTCAACACAGCGTCTGTCAACCGGCCTCCGTATCAATTCGGCGGCTGATGACGCAGCCGGTCTCGCAATCCGCGAGCTGATGCGTTCTGATATAACGGCAATGCAGCAGGGTATTCGTAATGCGAATGATGCCATATCTCTGCTCCAGACAGCTGATGGTGCTTTGGGTGTTATCGATGAAAAGCTGATTCGCATGAAGGAGCTGGCAGAACAAGCCGCAACCGGCACCTATGATTCGGTGCAGCGTTTAATGATCGATTCCGAATATCAGCAGATGGCTTCAGAAATCACTCGTATCGCCAATGCGACTGACTTTAACGGCATGAAGCTTCTGGATGGAACACTTTCTGCCGATACGCATAACGGTTCAAAGCTTAATTC
>JAFTDR010000112.1 GCA_017454105.1 Desulfovibrionaceae bacterium
GATTGTTGCTCATAATGGACTCCTTTTTTCACAGGCAGGTGTGCGATAACACAGAGTCTGTGGATATATTGTGGAAAAAATAGGATTGGCCCCAAAAAAAATCTCTTGAGAGATTAGGCATCCGCATTGATTGTGATGGCCTTGCGGTTTTCCTTGTGTGCCGTGCGGGGGATAGTGATGGTTAAAACGCCATCCTTGTTGCTGGCCGTGATATGGTCGATGTCCGCGTCATCGGGAAGGGTCATTGTGCGCTCAAAGGAGCCGTACCGGCGCTCTATGACATGCGAGGTTTTACCGTCCTTGCGCTCTTCTTTCTTTTCACCTGAGAGAACGAGCGTGTGTTCGTGGACCTCAAGTTTCACATCGTCCTTGGACATTCCTGGAATTTCAGCGTGAATTGTGTAGGCCTTCTCATCGCTTGTGATATCCAGGCTCGGGAGAAACGATTTTGTGCTTTGTTCAGGAAGGGCGGCATTCAGCAATTTCCAAGGCAGCGGATTGGCAAAAATGCGCTTCAAAACGTTCTCTTCTCCGAAGAAAGGATCGACACCAAAAGAACTCGGAAGAAAAACATGATAATTGCTCATGATGACCTCCAAAAGAGTATCGTAAATTTCCGCCTAGCATATAAACTCATGGAGTAGAGCCGTATTTGATCCCTACTCTCAAGAAGCCGTTGTAGCTAAGCGGAACCGTTTCGCTACAAACTACAGGAAAGAAAATCCACACAAGTGGTTTTAACGTGAAGAAACAGGAATTTGAGACTATGATTCAAATACTTAGGAAATAGTTATTGTTTTATGATTGCCTTTCGGCTGCACTTTAGCGATTGTGATAATCAAAATTCCATCTTTGTGCTTTGCGGTGATATTCTCTAAATCGGCATCGTCAGGAAGGGCGATTTTGCGTTCAAAAGACCCGAAGCGGCGCTCAAGTACGTGTTTCTCCTTGCCCTCCAGGCTGTCAGCATTTTTCACGCCCGAGAGAATGATATTTCCGTCGTGAACTTCAAGCTTTACATTATCTTTGCTGACACCAGGTATCTCAGCCAAGATGACGTAGCTTTTCTCTCCGCTTTTAATATCAAGAGTAGGCTGGAAGGAAGTTGCTTCCTCTTCAGGGACAAAGGCTTTTAGGATTTTCCACGGAACAGAGCCTCCTGCGAGCCGATCAAAAAGGCCACCCTGTCCAAAAAGCGCATCGCTGTCAAACGGTGGATGCACAAATCTATGATTACCGTTCATATGAAGTATCCTCTAATTTATTGCTAGAAAAATTTATTTTATGGTAGAATGTTAATTAATTGTGATTGTTTTATGTGTATCTTTTGGCTGTATCTTTGGAATGGTGATGATCAAAACACCATCTTTATGAGAGGCCTTAATATTGTCAATGTCTGCGTCTTCAGGAAGGGCGATTGCTCTTTCAAACACTCCAAAGAGGCTTTCGTTGACATGGGAAATTGGAGCGTCTTCGCTTACGTCTTTTTTCTCACCAGTAAGGACAAGTGTCTGCGCACGAACTTCAAGTTTTACTTCATCTTTACTGACACCAGGTATCTCAGCGTAAACGGTGTAGGAATTTGCGTCACTAACTATATCGAGAGCGGGAGAAAATGACTGCGCTTGCCTTTGCGGCATAAAAGCTTTAAAAAGTTTACGAGTGTTTTCTCCTAAATTTGCATCATCTTCATAGGCATCTGGGAAAAAAATATGATAACGATTACGCATTGCAAACCTCCTTATCATAAAAATATGCATTCATTTTACTATGTCAAGAGGAGAACTTTTTCTTTTTTAAAAAGTATTTGAAATACCTTGCTCTCCTGCTCTACTGTAAAGATAAGCACGTTTTTACATGTGTCAACACGTGTAAGAAAAATTTTCATGCGATTTTTTGGCCGCTGCGGAAGGGCTGTAGGGAGTACCCTTCATATACTCAAGTCAGAAATAAGCTGACATTTTTGCGAAAAGGAGTCGGCACAGAGTCTGGAATGTTCAACTCCAAGTGGTCACTTTTTTTCTGACCGCAGTATACGCTCAATTGCAAAATGGTTTTTGTAGTGAGACTGCGGGTCCGCTCATCACGTTGTCGGCAGGGAAAGAATCGGCGCCGATGCGTGTGTACGATAGAGATAAGAGCAAGTGCCTCTTTGTCAAGCCTTGCTTGAAGCCAGAGTACGCCTCATAGTAAAAACAGTTTTTCTCATCATCGGTAATTGAAACAGGTGGCTTAAAGGGTTTTGCGGGAAATCATTGTGGGGCCAAGTAGAGTTGCGAAGGTGAGTCTTTTTTTTCAACTCCAAGTGGCAATTTTTTTCTGACCGCAGTACAAAAAAAGCTCCTCGTGAGAGGAGCGTAAAAAAGAGTCAGCGTGCATTTTTGTATTGTGTGAAAGCGCTCATATCAGCAAGTACCGAAGGTGAGCATCATCCCCGTCGTAGTCATTGAATCTTCCGTTGGATGAAGGTCCCCCTGTGAAAACCTCCCCACAGGCATTCGGAGTGTCTTTGCAAAGCCCAATCAGCATGGTGCTGGGGAGAGGTCACGGTTTCTGTCCGAGTGACCTGTGTACACAGGCTTTTTCTCACAGTCGGAAATGAGCCCTAGCACAAAGCGCGCGGCATGCTGAAAAGGTTTTCAGACTACTTCTTTTTTTCAAGGATAAAGTGTTCGCCTTTGTACACGCGCACTGATTTTTTTGGGGAGTACTCTGGGTAGCGATAGGGTTGCTTCTTATTTTCAGGATGCAGACGCTCGTCAAGCAGGACGCGCATGCGGGCGAAGGCAATCTCTTCATTTTTGAATTTTTTATCTTCGTCTGTACAAGCGACAACAAGTCCTGTTGCTTTGTGCGTCACCCGCACGCCGACGTCGTTCACACCCTCCAGTTGATTGGGGACTGGGATGGTTACGACGTCAAAATTTGAGGAATTTTCATTCAGCTCCTCAAGGGTGGGGATGACTCGCACTTGCACATACCATCTGGTACACTTGCTTATGGGCCGGATCGGACTTTGGCATTCCCAGCACACAGTGCCAGCAACAGAAGCCAGCTCATCAGGTCCATCGAGGAGAAGCGAGGCTTCGCTGTTAAACATTGTGAGAAGGGTCGTATCTTCAAATTCACCTATAAGGGCATCGGCGAGTTTTAGTGCGGCTACTTTGCACTCGAATGGCCCTGATCCCGAAGTAATGTGAATGAGCATGAGAAACTCCTTGTGAACGGACTACTCCCTAGAGAGGCGTGAGCTTTCTGCGAACGCTTGACAGCGCTACAGCTTTTGAAAAACTGTAGCGACATACATTCCCTTATGTGAGCCGTTCACTCTCTGTGCCATCGAGCAATGCCCATATCTCTACTGATTGAGCGAAAGGATGGTTGGTTCAGTTCGAAAATTTTACGTTCTTGAATGGATATCCAATCCTTGAAACGTCCTATCGAAGAATTCCTTGTATGGCGTGTGTGAGAAAGATTGTATGTACAAGGAAACAGTGTCTCTATACATGAATTTTCCAAAAAGCAAAAGAAAAATTTTTAGCAGAGAGGGGCTAAGTTTTTCCGCGTGTACGTCGGCATGCGACAATACAGATCGCACAGCGATTCCGGCAGTTCTTTTTTTCATACCGCAGTACAGAGCGAGCTTATGTGTCTTCTTTATTTTACTGGGCTTTTCTGGTACATACTTATTGTTTCAGAGTAATCAAACAGAGGGGGCAACAATGGAAAGACGATCCTTTCTTGTAGCAGGTACCGCGACACTCGCAATGGCTTTGTTTGATGGCGTAGAACCTGTGTACGCGCGGGGTCAAGTAGTCGATTTACCAGCGCCTATGACTTCTGGCGGAAAAGCCCTTCTGCAGTGTATGAAGGAGAGGCGTACAAATAGAAAACTTGACGGAGCGGATTTGCGCCTTGAGCAGCTGAGTACGCTTCTGTGGACAGCCTGGGGTGTCAATCGGGCTGATGGGAGACATGTTGTGCCGACTGCCCGCAACGAGCAGCGCGTTCAGGTCTATGCAGTCCTCGCTGATGGGGTATGGCAGTATCAGCCTGAAAAAAACGCTATCAAAAAGGTCCTGGACGGCGATCAGAGAAAGCGTTTCGACGGCTCAACCCTGATTCTCCTCTATGCCGGCCCGAAGGATGATATTTTTGCCGGCATGCACGTTGGGTCAATGTATCAGAATGTTGGCCTGTACTGTGCCTCTGAGGGTCTTGCCAATTGCGTCAAGTACACCAAGCATGATCTCTTGGACAAAGAGCTTCCGCTTCCGAAGAACTGGACGGTCTATATTGCTCATTCTCTTGGAGGGCATTCGGCCTAAGTCCTCTTGATGTCTGGATACTATTGTATGCGCGTCCTTTTGTCTTTCTTTTTTTTTCTCCTGGCCGCAAGTCTTCCCCTAAACCTTTGCGCTGGACAGAGCGTGCATCGTCCTGAAGGCCAGAAAATACCGCGCAATTCGGAAGCGCGTGATCTCTTTATCCTGGGTTTTTCGTATGCCCACGGCAGAGGTATTGCGCAGGATTATGAAAAAGCCGCCGAAGCCTATGAACTTGCGGCTAAGCAGGGCTATGCGCCGGCGCAATACAATCTCGGCAGGCTCTATCTTCAGGGGAAGGGCGTTGCTAAGGACGCGGATCGGGCCATCTCGTATTTTACGCAGGCTGCGGAGCAGGGTCTTGTTCTCGCCCAGTTTTCTCTTGGCGCACTCTGTGAAAATGGTGAGGGTCTTCCCAAGGACGAGGCAAAGGCCTTTCACTGGTATGGCCGGGCTGCGGAGCAGGGAGACGCTGAGGCCCAGTACCGTCTGGGTATTCTTTATGAAGACGGCAGGGGCGTTGAGAAGGATCTGACAAAGGCTCTTTCCTGGTACACGAAGGCAGCCGCTCGGGGACTGGCTTCTGCTCAGAATAATCTGGGCACCCTGTACGAGCAGGGCGCAAAAGGAGTGGACAAAGATCCCGCAAAAGCCGTTCATTGGTATCACAAGGCGGCGCTTTCTGGACACAGCCTTGCGCAGTACAATCTTTCCCTTTGCTATAAGCGCGGTTTTGGCGTTGTGAAGAATGAGAAAAAGGCGGCTTTCTGGATGCGGCGAGCCATAAAAAACGGCTTTGTGCCACGATCGGACAAAAAAGAAAAAAAGTAACAAGGCCCTGGCTTCTCTTGCAGGGCAAACATTGTTTTGCCCAATGCCTTTTTGGCAAGCGGGAGACTGCGGTCCTCTTCAAGGCCTGTGTCCAAAAAAATTTCCGCCTGTACGGATTAACACTATATCGGTCAAATACGGGAGTTCCAAGGAACAAGGCTTTCCAGTTGCTTAAGGCATTCCTGCTTCCTTTTTGCAGTCACTGACTGACCTGGGCAGATGAAGGTCCGTTCCGAGAAGTTCAGAGTCCACTGTTGAGCGATAGTATTGTAATCCGTACGCGAGGAAAAATTTGAGTGAGAGCGTGCTGCGGAATGAGCGGTTTCATTGGTAAGGAGGTTTGCGTGAAGATTTGTTGTTCGATGATGCTTGCCGGACTGCTGTGCATGGGCTGTCTTACTGGATGCGATGAGGACGATACAGTCAGGCGGGAGCCTGATGCGCGGCACCTCCTCGCTGAAGGAAAACGCCTTCTTAAGGAAAAGGGCGAGTCGCGCACTCAGCTAAGAGGGGTGCAGCTCTTAAGTCGCTCAGCTCTGCTTGGCAATCCTGAGGCCCAATGTATCCTTGGCCATCTGTATGCCAAAGGGGAGGGCGTGGGGCAAGATCTGATTCGGGCTGCAGAATGGTTCATGGAGGCCGCCCACAACGGAAACAGTGAAGCGCAGTATGCTCTTGGAACAATGTATTTGAGCGGCAATGGCATGCCGAAAGACATTAAACAGGCTCTCACCTGGTTGCGCCGATCTGCTGATCAGAACAATGTCAATGCTTTTCTTGCGCTTGGAAAGTTATATGATGAGGGCGTGTTGGTTGAGCCAAGCGAGACATACGCCATAGAGTGCTTCACCAAGGCTGCGGAGAAGGGAAATATCCCTGCCTGCTATCATCTTGCCCTCTACTATGAAAAAAAGAAAAATTCCTCAGAGGATATGGCGCGTGCCGTGTTCTGGCACACGAAGGCCGCGCAAGCAGGCGATGCGCGCTCCCAGGTGAGTCTCGGTTATCTGTACGAGAAGGGCATTGGCGTTGAGCAAAATGTTTACAAGGCGCACAGTTTGTATGAGGACGCGCAAAAACAGGGCAATATGCCCGCAACGCTCCTACTAGGCTTGCAATATCTCGAAGGTCGCGGCTGCATACGTGATGATCAAAAAGCCGCAGAACTCATCCGTCAGGCTGC
>JAFTDR010000113.1 GCA_017454105.1 Desulfovibrionaceae bacterium
TATGCGGCCTTGCTGCTTCATTTGCCCTTGTCACACGTTTTTGCGGCAGGAGGAAAACCGTCATGACAATACTTATTCTCCATGGTGTGAATCTCAACATGTTCGGCAAAAGAGATCCAAAGCACTACGGAAACGCGACCCTTGATGACATTAATACCGCTCTTTCCCTCCTTGCGCGTGAACTTTGCGTTCAGATTGAAACCTTTCAGACAAACCATGAAGGGGAGATGATTGAGCGCATCCACAGGGTGACCAATGAAGATATTCACGCGCTTGTCATTAATGCGGGCGCCTGGACGCACACAAGCATAGCCCTTGCCGATGCCCTAGCTATCCTCAGCATACCGATTGTTGAAGTGCATATGTCCAATATCCATGCGCGCGAAACATTTAGGCACACATCAGTTCTTTCACCTGTTGTCACAGGCAGCATCGTCGGTTTTGGTGTTGAGAGCTACAGGCTCGGCCTCCGCGCTGCGGCCGCTCTTGCCCAGAAAAAGTGATTGTGACGCAAAGTTAAATCGCAGTTCTTCAAGGAAGAACTGCGATTTAACTTTTCATTTCACTTTTCTCTGCGCTCCTGAAAAGATGACAAATACACCAATATGGTATAGATTTATAGCCCCGTCTCGGGTGTAACGATCTTATTCTTCTGTTAGTGAGTTCGACATGAAACGAATCGTACTGTTCTGCGCCGCTTTGTTCTGTCTCGCGCACACCGCATACGCGGGCAGCGATAAAATTGATCCGAAAGAATATATATGCGCTGAATACCTTGCAACAGTGAGCATTGAACACGCTCCCCCTCTGTTTGAGGGTTTGCAAATCGATGGCTACACTGCAGCGAAAAGCGGCAAAACCGTAGCATTCTCTCGAATCATGCCGTCTCTCATGCTCGAAGTGTACGCTCTCTGCCAGTCTCAGCCTGAAGCCAAAGTGTACCCTTTGTGGAGCCAGGTCCGATCCAGGCTTCCACTCCCCGAAGATGGACTCTGGCGAGCCGATTCGACAACCTGCGCCTCGTACAATGCTGCCCCCGATGACGGGAGCGGCTTTGTCATATGGCTCGATGGCTACATTCGAGGAAAGGACAATAACGACGCCTCGGTTCTCAAAAGAGATAAAGATCTCAACGCATTCTTCCAGGGATGCAAGCGGGAGCCGTCTGCCCTCATGCAGGATGTCATGCGCAAGCACGCAAAATAACCGATCTTCCTAAGGGACATATATGTTTGGGTATATATTCAGGAAAATTTTCGGCAGCAAAAACGACCGCTACTTGAAACGCTTACGACCGCTTGTTGAGCGCATCAATTCCCTTGAACCGAAAATGAAAGAAATGGATGATGCGGCCTTTCCGCTCGCAATCGCTGACTTAAAAAACTCGGTGCAACAAGGCGAACAAAAGCTCGACGATCTTCTCCCCAAAGTGTTTGCTCTTGTGCGCGAAGCCTCAAGCCGCGTGCTTGGCATGCGCCACTACGACGTCCAGCTTATCGGTGGCATTGTGCTGCACAAGGGCAAAATCGCGGAAATGAAAACCGGCGAAGGCAAAACCCTTGTCGCAACTCTGCCAGTTGTGCTGAACGCCCTCTCTGGGAAAGGTGTGCATGTCGTCACAGTCAACGACTACTTAGCTCGGCGCGACGCGAAATGGATGGGTGCGGTCTACGACTTTCTCGGTCTCACATGCGGGACCATCATCCATGATATGGATGATGAGGAGCGGAAAATCGCCTATGCCGCAGATATCACCTACGGCACAAACAATGAATTCGGCTTTGACTATCTGCGCGACAATATGGCCCACTCCCTCTCTGAGTGTGTCCAACGCGGGCACAATTTCGCCATTGTGGACGAAGTGGACTCAATCTTAATCGACGAGGCGCGCACCCCTCTTATCATCTCGGGCGCATCCGATGAAACCATCGATCAATACGTTGCGATTGATGCCATTGTCCGCCGCTTAACTCCAGAAGACTATACACTCGACGAAAAGGCAAAGACTGCGATGCTCACAGACGCGGGCGTCGTTCACTGTGAGCAAATGCTCCACCTTGATAACCTCTTTGATCCTGCCAATATAACAGCGCAGCACCACATCCAGCAGTCGCTGAAAGCGCATATGGCCTACAAGAAGGATGTTGATTACATCGTGCAGGATAACCAGGTGATCATTGTCGATGAGTTCACAGGGCGTCTTATGCACGGCCGCCGCTATTCGGACGGTCTCCACCAGGCGCTCGAAGCAAAGGAGCATGTGGCGATCGCCGCAGAAAATCAGACGCTTGCCTCAATCACCTTCCAGAACTACTTCCGCATGTACGACAAGCTCTCTGGCATGACCGGCACGGCCGACACAGAAGCTGTCGAATTTCAGCAGATCTACCGGCTTGAAGTTGTGTCCATACCGACGAACAAGCCAATGATCCGAAACGACATGCCGGATCTTATCTACAGCACGCGGCAGGAAAAATTCACAGCTATTATCGACGCAATCGCCGAACTCTACAAAAAACAGCAGCCTGTCCTTGTCGGCACCATATCCATTGAGACATCGGAATTTCTTTCCCGCGAACTTTTAAAGCGTGGCATCCCGCACAGGGTGTTAAATGCAAAGCAGCACGAAAAAGAGGCGGAAATAATCGCCCACGCCGGAGAAAAAGGCAAAGTGACCATTGCCACAAACATGGCCGGCCGCGGAACCGATATTGTTCTTGGCGAAGGGGTTGTTGAACTCGGTGGTCTCCATATTCTCGGCACTGAGCGCCACGAAAGCCGACGCATTGACAACCAGTTGCGCGGACGATCCGGCAGACAAGGTGATCCAGGCTCCTCGCGCTTCTATCTCTCACTTGAAGACGATCTTATGCGCCTTTTTGGCTCAGACCGCATTAAGGGCATTATGAGCCGTCTTGGCCTGCGCGACGGTGAGGCGATAGAAAACACCATGGTGAGCAAGGCCGTTGAAAATGCCCAGAAAAAGGTCGAGGCGCACCACTTCGACATCCGCAAAACGCTTCTCGATTATGACAATGTCATGAACCAGCAGCGTGAGGTGATCTACACGCTCCGCCGCGATCTTATGACCAATGCGGATCTGGAGGCGATCTTCTCAGAATTTGTCGATGACATCCTTGATGAGGCCTATGCGCCCCTTGACAAAGCAACTCCCGAAGAACTCGAAGCCGTCCAGGCCGAATGCGTACGCACTCTAAACGACGTTTTTAATATCGCAAATCTTGAGTCAGACGAGGCCCCAGACCGCGAAAGGGCAAAAGCGCTCGTTGAACAGAATCAGAACATGCTGCGAAAACTGACCGAGGGTCAGTACATTCATATCCTCCAGTTTATCCTCCTTCAAGAACTCGACAGATGCTGGAAAGACCATCTGCGCAATATGGACGCATTGCGTGACGGAATAGGACTTAGGGGCTATGGCCAGACAGACCCCAAACAGGCCTATCAGCGTGAAGGCTTCGCCATGTTCCAGGAGATGCTCTTTAGAATCCGCGAAAGCGTCTGTAGAGCAATGACCCATATTCAGGTGGTTCAGCAAGTCTCGGCGCAGGAAAACGAGAGCGCGCTCCCCGAACAAATTGCCCTTCCAGAGCGCACAAAGCCCAAAAATCTTACCTATTCTGGCGGATCAGAAAACGCGACAGAGCAGAAAAATACCCCTGTCCGTGTAAAACAGCATGTGGGACGCAATGATCCCTGTCCGTGCGGAAGCGGAAAAAAATACAAAAAATGCTGCGGACGAAAAAAGTAATCGCTGCACGGGAAGCCTCAAATGTCTTCCCGTGCTATGACTAAAGCCGCTGCTTGTCCCTCCTGGAAATTCATTTGCCAGGCCCACAAGGCTCACATCATTGCGCGCTTGCATCATTGTGCCAAGTTCCTGCGCGATTCTCCCTAAGCAACACGCGCCCTGCCGAACACTGCGTTTCACAGGAGCAATCGTAGCTCTCCCTCGTATTCTCATCGGAAAAAAACACACAGCGGTCGCAACTGCCCCCCTTGCTCTTGTACCAAGACACATCCCCCTGCACGCGCAAAAGAAGCCATGGTTTGCGCGAGCTTTCCGGCTTACGAGTCCTTGCCAGGCCCTTTCGGTACAAACAAGCTTGTGAAGAATACTGGCAGAAGCGCACACGGCGAAGGCAGTATCGTAGAAAAGCGTATGTGGTCATCCCGCACAAGAAGACGCGAAAAGCCGGTCTGCTTGACATCTAGGGCCTGCAAGTTCGGCATCTGGCACGCTCAACTGCAACTACCGCACAATACTTTGCAGGCTAAGTGACCGTATTGCGACTTGCTGCGAATCAAGCAGACCTTTGCGCTCAGTATAATTGGTCTGTGCGGCATACATACATATGGAGTGCTATGAATAGGCGAATGATCTTTTATGCGGCTGCGATTATCGGGAATGCCGACGGTTCTGGCTTCTCGGTGTCTTTTTACGATTTTCCCGAAATTTCTACGTCTGGCCAGACCGTGCGTAAAGCCATAAGCAATGCTGAGCAATCCCTGAAAAATGCCATTTCACAGAGAATCAAGCTGAAGAGTGCGCTTCCTTTCGCAACTTCTCTGGAGGATGCAAAGATTGCTGTTCGCAAAGAGTTTGAAAAAAAAGAGGAGGAATTGCCAGAAGACAGCATTTTCCTCTATATTCCAGCACCGATAGCTCTTCTGTACGGTTTAGGACAGGTATATGATTCGACCAGCAAGCGAATCTTTGGGTTCAAAGAAGCCTTCTGGCACCTTCTGCAACACTTTGTTCCTGAAAGTCTGCTGCCTGATGTGCATTATGACTCCCTTGAAAAACAACCCGAAACGTTCATCACGTCGCAGCTTGGTGAACTCAGGGACGATGTTATCTGGCGCGTGCAAACCCAAGGTCGCGAACCGTTTTATATCTACCTTCTGACAGAGTTTCAGAGTACCGTGTACTACTACATGGCAGCTCGCATTAGTGAGTATGTAGGAGAACTCCGAATGGACTTACTTCGCTCCGGCGTAGTAAAAAACGGAGAGAAACTTCCCATAATATTTCCCATAGTCATCTACAGAGGAACACGCAAATGGAATGCCCCTCTGGGGCTTAATGCAATACAAAGTTCTTTTGGCGACGATCCTTCATTTTTTTCTCAACAAGATTATTTTTTAATTGACATCCATACTATAGCAGAAGAAAGCTTAAATGATAAAAATAATATCGCCGTTATTTTTTTCCTAATGGAAAGAGCAAAAACTTGGGATGCTTTACAATCTGCCATAAGGGATGCTTGTGTACATTTTAGTGGTGAACAATATAGAGAGTTGCGCAACACCTTTCTTTATTGGTGCATAGCGGTTGGAATTCCTCGATTGGGGTTTCAATCGGCGGCATTTCCCAATTGTTCAAGCCTAGAGGAGTTAGCAGGTATGGCGTACGCTTATGCAGACAAAGAGGAAGAGGAATATTACACTCAGTGGATAAAAGACATACAAACAAAAGCATTTAACGACGGGGAAAAAAGCGGCTTTTCCAAAGGGGAAATAAGCGGCTTTTCCAAAGGGGAAATAAGCGGCTTTTCCAAGGGAGAAATAAGCGGCTTTTCCAAGGGGGCAAATAGCACCAAAAAAGAATGCTCCAAAAAACTTGCTTCGATGGGGGTAGATACTAATCTACTTATGGATGCTTTCGGTCTTACTCCTAAGGAGATGCAAGGCATTCTGAGCGAGAACGCGTAAGCAGTTAAACGGGGACTAAGGTAAATTTCGTCGGCAAACAAGCTATGGCCAAGAATTATCTTCTGATTCCCTCTTACGCTGCACACCTTCGTTTCACATCCCTATTAAGCCAGTATTCTCTATCCCTAATTCGTATCCGCTCACGTGCGTACGGTGGAATGCGCAATTTATGCCAGTTGTCCAGTTTTCTCTAACAGAGTATGCGGACTTCGTCGCAACTGATACGATTTGAAGAACTACAAACGCCGCGCAGTACCGTTGACCTGTGAGCGGATACGCTAATTCTCCGATCAAGCCTCTGCTTGGGATGTGAGCTGTTTGTACTCAAGCGAAAAAAAGTGATTGCGCCAGATATATGATGTTCCAGGAGCAAGGGACTTCGTAGCCAAAATGGCCGTAACTTTATTTCTACCCGCAATATACCAAGAAAAAAAGCTCTGCGAAACCTGCGACGCTTCCTAGAAGCCACATCAAACACCTTTTTCCTCCTCTAAGCAACGGAAGCCCTCGCCAATGCTGCTCCCTAGAAAACCTCAGGGTGAAGCAGATCGCACAGTGAAACCGAAGGCGATATTCACCCAGACCCAACAGTTGCGCCACAAGCAAACAAGAGAGTTCCCCGTGTAGACGAGAGAGCAACAAGAACCTCAGAGTACGGTGTTACGTCCCCACCCCGCGAAAACCAAAAAGCACCTTTGAGACTTGCGGGACGACTTTCTTCCCTTGCGTAGAACGGCTGCAAGCCCTCGATTGAGTTTTCAATCGGCGGCATTTCCCAATTGTTCAAGCCTAGAAGAGTTAGCAGGTATGGCGTACGCTTATGCAGACAAAGAGGAAGAGGAATATTACACACAGTGGATAAAAGACATACAAACAAAAGCATTTAACGACGGGGCAAATAGCGCCAAAAAAGAATGCACTAAAAAACTTGCTTCGATGGGGGTGGATACTAATCTACTTATGGAGGCTTTCGGTCTTACTCCTAAGGAGATGCAGGATATTCTAGGAGAGAAGTCGTAAGCAGTTAAACAGAGACTTCGATAGAGCGCACAGTTACGTTAAGCCCCTCGAAAAACCGAAAAAACACCTTTGAGAGTTGCGCAGCACCTTTCTTTATTGCCTCGATTGGGGTTTCAATCAGTGGCATTCCCCA